>JAIXZR010000157.1 GCA_027489455.1 Rubrivivax sp.
CCCAGGCCGAGTGCGCGTTCGAGCTGGCCCGACACTTCCAGCTGGCTGAAGTCTTCGCCGCGCAGCTGGTTCTTCACCAGCACGTAGTGCAGGCGCTGGCCGAAGCGGTCCAGCAGGCGCGACAGCAGGTCCACGCTGTCGCGGCCGCTGTCCATCACGTGCCAGTAGTGCAGGGCGATGCCCGACAGATCGGCCATGTCCAGCACGCCCGATTCGTCCATCCACTTCACCAGCGGGTCGTGGGTCTGCGCGGCCAGGTCCACCAGCACGCGGCGGCCGGGGTATTCGACGGCGCTTTCGACGATGCGGTCCAGCGCTTCGTACTTGTCCACCAGGGCCGGCAGCGCGTAGTCGGAATAAAAGCGCATCAGCGAGCCGTGCGAGCGGTCGGTGTCGTAGCCGACGAAGGGCATCTCGTGGTCGATGAAGTACTGCGCCAGCAGCCGCGCGACCATCGACTTGCCGACGCCGCCCTTTTCGCCGCCGATCAGGTGGATCTTGGAAGCGGGCGTGGTCTCTAGCGTGGGGACTTCGTTCATGGCGGGCGGATCCTCGAAAGCGACAGCGGATTGTGCAGCGCGCCGGAACCAGGCGATCGGGTGGCGCCAGCGCGGCGTGCGGGCCTTCAATCGAAGCCGCGCACGGGCAGCGCCGGGCTGCGCTGCAGCCAGTTCTGCGCCGCGTAGGCGGCCGTGCCGCAGGTGGCGTGCAGGGTGTAGGCCAGGCGCGATCGCGGGCTGCGATTGGGTGCGCTGTAGTGCGGCAGCAGCCCGCCAAAGACCACCAGCGTGCCCGCGGCCACCGGCAGCGGCACGGCCTGCGCGCTGCCGGGCCAGGGGGTGGCGTCCAGCAGCTGCATGCGCAGGCGCGGGCCGCCGGGCAGGGGCTGGCCGTCGGCACCCAGCCAGTCGCACACGTACTGTTCGCGCAGCGGGCTGGCCTGCCCGCCGGGCTGCACCCACAGGCAGCCGTTGTCCAGCGTGGCGTCTTCCAGTGCAAACCAGAAGGTGGTGACGGTCTGCGGCGTGGTCAAAAAGAAGCTGCCGTCCTGGTGCCAGCCCACCTCGCCACCGATGTGCGGCTGCTTGAAGATCAGCTGGCTCTGCCACACCTGCGGCTGGCGCAGGCCCAGGGCGCGGGCCAGGGCAGCGAGCTCGGGGCCGTGGGAGAAGCGGTCGAAGAACGGGTCCAGCTCGTGCAGCGCATGGCCGATCTTGTTGATCGAGCGCTCCTTCGGCACGGCCAGCCGGCCCTGGGTGTCGAAGGCCTCTTCCTCGAAGAAGCAATGCACGGCTTCGGCCGAGGCCAGCAATGCCGCGTCGGCCACGCGGCTGCGGTCGCGGGTGGAAAAGGTGCCGGTATCGGCGGCAGGCTCGAAGGCGGCGACGATGGCGCGGGCGCGATCGCATGCCGCGGCCACCTCGGCGGCCGGCTTGAAGCCGGGCAGCACGAGGTAGCCATCGCGTTGCCACTGGGCGGTCTGTTCGGCGCTGAGCATGGACAGGGGCTGTTGCAATTTGGCATCAAGTGGGCCGCGCACCCGGCTGCACGGTGACTTCACGGCGCGCCGCGCGCGATGATCCGGCGCGAACGGCTGCACTGGCCCAGCCATTGCAACACGAAGCCAGACCCCCACGGAGAGCCCATGCCCAAGCACCTGCCCACCCCGGCCCTTGCCGCCCTCACCCTGACGCCGCTGGCCCTGGCCGCCGCCTTGCTGGCAGCCGGCCCGGCGCAGGCTCAACCCGCCGCGGCGGGAGCCGGCCAGTTGCAGACCATCACCGTCACGGCCGAGCGCCGCACCGAGAACATCCGCGACGTGCCCAGCAGCATCACCGCGCTGTCGGGCGAGATCCTGGAAGTGCTGAACAGCGGCGGCCAGGACATCCGGCTGCTCAGCGGCCGCGTGCCCAGCCTGAACATCGAATCCAGCTTCGGCCGCGCCTTCCCGCGCTTCTACATCCGCGGCCTGGGCAACACCGATTTCGATCTCAACGCCAGCCAGCCCGTGAGCCTGGTGTTCGACGACGTGGTGCAGGAAAATCCCATCCTGAAGGGCTTCCCGATCTTCGATCTGGAGCGCATCGAAGTGCTGCGCGGCCCGCAGGGCACGCTGTTCGGCCGCAACTCGCCGGCGGGCGTGGTGAAGTTCGATTCGGCCAAGCCCGGCAAGACCTTCGGCGGCTACGGCACGCTGTCGCTGGGGCGCTATTCGGCCGTGAACGTCGAAGGCGCGGTGAACGTGCCGCTGGGCGATGCGGCGGCGCTGCGCGTCTCGCTGCAATCGCAGAACCGCGACGACTGGGTGAAGAACACCAACAGCCGCGGCCCCACGCAGGACCTGGAGGGCTACAAGGACAACGCCGCGCGCGTGCAACTGCTGGTGCAGCCCACCAAGGACATCAGCGCGCTCTTCAACGTGCACGCGCGGGATCTGGAAGGCTCGGCCCGCGTCTTCCGCGCCAACATCATCCAGCGCGGCGGCAACAGCACGGTGCCGGGTTTCGACGAAACCAAGGTCTCGCAAGACGGTATCAACAGCCAGGACGTGAAGAGCGTGGGCGGCAGTCTGCGCCTGCGCTGGGATTTGGGCGGCGTGGCGCTGAGCTCGATCACTGGCTATGAAAGCGTCGAGAGCTTCAGCCGCGGCGACATCGATGGCGGCTTCGGCGCCGTATTCCTGGGCCCGGGCAACTTCGGCCCGGGTGTGATCCCCTTCGACGCCGAAAGCGGCGACGGCTTGCCCAAGCACCGCCAGTTCACACAGGAGCTGCGCATCGAAAGCACGGGCAAGGGCGCGCTGCAGTGGCTGGGCGGCGTGTATTGGTTCGACGAAGAGCTGAACATCGACAGCTTCAACTTCAGCAGCCTGGGCGGCAACGCGCAGAACGGCTACGCCACGCAGAAGCAGGACAACCAGGCCTGGGCCATCTTCGGCACCGTCAACCTGGAAGTGAGCCCGCAACTCAAGCTGCGCGGCGGCCTGCGCTACACGAAGGACGAGAAGGACTTCGTCGCCGATCGCATCCAGGCGCCGCCCTTCAGCCCCACGTTCATCGGCCGCCGCACGGTGAACACCAGCGCCGACAACACCAGCGGTGATTTCAGCGCCACCTATGCCGTGGCGCCCACGATCAACGTCTATGGCCGCGTGGCCACGGGCTTCCGCGCGCCTTCCATCCAGGGCCGGCTGCTGTTCGGCGACACGCTGAGCGTGGCCAAGAGCGAGAAGGTCACCAGCTATGAAGCCGGCGTGAAGGCCGACCTCTTCGACCGCCGCGCGCGGCTTTCCGCCAGCGTGTTCCAGTACACCATCAAGGACCAGCAGCTCACGGCCGTGGGTGGCGCAGCCAACTTCAACCAGCTCGTCAACGCCGCCAAGACCCGCGGCCAGGGCTTCGAGTTCGACCTGCAGGCGCTGGCCACTGAAAACCTGCTGCTCACGCTGGGCGGCAGCTACAACAGCACGAAGATCAAGGACCCAAACCTCTTCGTGCAGCCCTGCGGCGGCGGCTGCACGGTGCTGGACCCGGCCGGCCCCAGCGCGGGCCTGGTGCGTATCGACGGCAACCCACTGCCCCAGGCGCCGAAGGTGACGCTGAACTTCACCGCCCGCTACGGCTTTGCCGTGCCCGGCGGCGAAGCCTACGTGCTGACCGACTGGGCCTACCGCAGCAAGATCAACTTCTTCCTCTACGAAAGCGCCGAATTCACCGGCAAGGCGCTGCTGGAAGGCGGCCTGCGCGCGGGCTACATCTTCGGCAACGGCAAGTACGAAGCCGCGGCCTACGTGCGCAACATCGGCAACCAGATCCGAGTGGTGGGCGGCATCGACTTCAACAACCTCACCGGCTTCATCAACGAACCGCGCACCTTCGGCGCTTCCTTCAAAGCCAGCTTCTGATGCGTTGGGGGCTTGCTGTGCTGGCAATGGCGGCGACAGCCGCCAGTGCCCAGCCGGCCATCATCTTCGAGCTGGGCGGCAAGTTCGACAAATCCTTCGGCCAGGCCGCGTGGCAGGGCGCCGAGCGCTGGAAGAAGGAAACCGGCAAGCCCTACCTGGAATACGAGATCCAGAACGTCGCGCAGCGCGAGCAGGCCGCGCGCCGCTTCGCACAGCGCGGGGCCAACCCGATCGTGGGCGTGGGCTTCCCGCAGGCCAGCGCGATCGAAGCGGTGGCGCGTGATTTCCCGAAGCTGCAGTTCGCCATCGTCGACATGGTGGTGAACCTGCCCAACGTGCAGAGCTTCGTGTTCCGCGAACACGAAGGCGCCTTCCTGGTGGGCGCGCTGGCAGCGCTGGCCAGCAAGACCGGCACGGTGGGCTTTGTCGGCGGGCAGGACATCCCCCTGGTGCGCAAGGTGCTGTGCGGCTACGAGCAAGGCGCGCGCTGGGCGCGGCCGCAGGTGAAGACGGTGTTCGCGATGACCGGCACCACCAACGCCGCGTGGACCGACCCCGCCCGCGGCGCCGAGCTCACCAAGACCCAGGCCGCCCAGGGCGCGGACGTGATCTTTGCCGCCGCGGGCACCACCGGCCTGGGCGTGCTGCAGGCCGCCAAAGATCTGGGCATCCTGGGCGTGGGCGTGGACAGCAACCAGAACGGCCTGCACCCGGGCAGCATCCTCACCAGCATGCTCAAGCGCACCGACGTGGCCGTCTACCAGGCCTTCCAGGGCGTGAAGCCCGGTGTGACGGCACTCGGCCTGAAGGAAGGCGCGCTGGACCTGGCGTTCGACGAGCACAACGCGAAGCTGGTGACGCCGGCCATGCGCGCCCGTGTGGACGCGGCCAAGGCCGAGATCATCGCCGGCAGCCTGAAAGTGATCGACTTCACCGCGGCCAACGCTTGCCGCTGAAGGCCTGCCCTTGAAGGCCTTCCTGACCATGTCCGCCGCTTCCGATCCCGTCGGGCCCGAGGGCATAGAAGCCACGCGGCTGTTCGGCGAGGCGCAAGCCCGCCACCATGCTGGCGACGCCGCTGGCGCACGCAGCCTGCTCGAGCAATCTGCCCGCGCCGGCCATCGGGGCGCGTTGCTGCAGCTGGGCGTCTGGGATCTCATCGGCCTGGCCGGGCCCATGGACTTGGGCGCCGCTGTGGCGCGTGTGCGCGAGGCCGCCACGCGCGGGCATGCGCCCGCCATGACGCTGCACGCGCAGCTGATCGCGGCCGGGGCCGCTGGCCCGGCCCGGGATTTCGCCGACGTGCTGGCCTGGCTGCTCCGCGCTGCCGAAGCCGGCGAGCCGCGGGCCACGGTGCAGCTGGCGATGCTGATCCCTGACCTGCCGGCGCACGCGCCCGTGCGCGTGGCGTTGCTGCGGGCCGCAGCGGCGGCGGGCGAGCCGATCGCCAGGATGTTCGTCGATCGCCTGCCGCCGTCACCGCCCAGCGCCGGGCTCGACTGGCAGGACGTCCGCGCCCGCGTCGCCTGGCCGCACGAGCGGGCCTTGCCGCCGGCGCAGGCACGCCGTGCCCAGCCGCGCATCGTGGCCCTGCCGGGCCTGCTGGCCGCCGACGAGTGCATCTACCTCGCGCTGAAGGGCCTGCCGATGCTGCGGCCCGCCCGCGTCGTCGGGCGCGACGGGCAGTCCACGATCGACCCGATCCGCTCGAACGACACGGCCAAGTTCGGCCTGCTGGAGGCCGATGCCCTGGTGCAGAGCCTGGACCTGCGCGTGGCGGCGGCCCTGGGGCACCCGGCCGAGAACGGTGAGGGCCTGGCGCTGCTGCGCTACCAGGTCGGGCAGCAGTACCTGCCGCATTGCGACTGGATCGATCCGACGCGCGACGCCACGCGCGGCGACCTCGAGCGCTGGGGGCAGCGCGTGGCCACCTGCATCGTCTACCTGAACGACAGCTTCGAGGGCGGTGCCACGGAGTTCCCGGAACTGGGGCTCACGGTGCGCGGTGGCGTGGGCGATGCCTTCGTGTGGAACAACGTCCTGCCCGACGGGGCGATCGACCCGCTGACCCGCCATGCCGGCCTGGCGCCGACACAGGGCATGAAGTTCCTGCTGTCGAAGTGGATGCGCGATCGCCCGCAATGGGGCCGAGAGGGCTGAGCGCCGGGCCGGCGCGGCGCCGGCCGCCCCCGTAGACTCCGGCCGCCATGCGCATCGTCCCCCTCGGCCGCCAGCCCTACACCGTCACCGAGCCCGCGATGCGGGCCTTCACCACCGCACGCGGCCCGGACACCGAGGACGAGCTCTGGCTGGTGGAACACGATCCGGTCTTCACCCAGGGCATCGCCGGGCGCGACGGCCATGTGCTGGCGGCCGGCGAGATCCCGGTCGTGCGCACCGATCGTGGTGGGCAGGTGACGTACCACGGGCCGGGGCAGATCGTGGCCTATCCGCTGTTGGACCTGCGGCGGCGTGGCTACTACGTCAAGGAGTACGTCTACCGCATCGAGCAGGCCGTGCTGGACACGCTGCTGCACTTCGGTATCACCGGCCACCGGGTGCGCAGCGCGCCGGGCATCTACGTGCGGCTGGACGATCCTTTCGGCCACGGCGTGTTGCGGGTGGACAGCGCCGACCCGTTTCGCGGCCTGGGCAAGATCGCGGCGCTGGGCATCAAGATCAGCAATCACCGCAGCTACCACGGCGTGGCGCTGAACGTGGCGATGGACCTGGCGCCGTTTGCGCGCATCGACCCCTGCGGTTATGCCGGCCTCAAAACAATCGACCTGCAGGCCTTGGGCGTGCAGGTCGATGTGGGGGTGGCGGGCCAGCGTCTGGCGCTGGCCCTGCAGAACCGGCTGGCCTAGATCAGCTGGCCGGCCGCACGCAGTAGACCGGGGTGCTGCTGGCCGCCGCAGTGGGCGCACTGTTGGCAAAGGTGCCGGTGCGGCGCACGGTGACGTTGCACTGGGCATCGACGTCCAGTTCGAACAGCTGCCACCAGACGGTCGATGCGGATTCGCCCGTGCCGGGCGGCGTGAACAGCTCGATCGACCGGCCTGGGATGCTGAGCTCCACGCGCGCACCCGAGGCCCCGATGAAGCCCGAGCCCTGGCCCGAGAAGTTGTTCACCGCGTACTTGTAGGTGCCCACCATCAGGCGCGTGATGGTGACGACCTCGGGGCCGAAGCTGCTGGTGTCGTCGACGTC
>JAIXZR010000161.1 GCA_027489455.1 Rubrivivax sp.
AGAGAACGCTCTGCGTTCGATCCTGTCCTTCGACGTACCGTCCCATCGATCACTCCCGTCGGCCTGACGAGAGCTATGACATCGCGCGTTGCAAAGAGTTTCCACACAGCCTCGGTCGAAGCCGGTCACAGACGGTGAACACCGACAGCGGACATAACAGGCAGCCATCGGAAGACCAGTCATCACGGTGTGCCGGTGCGGGTGGGCTCAGGGGCGGTCGCTCCTGGGCGGGCGCTGTCGAAGTTTTTCGGCCATCTGGTTGGCAGGGCCAATCAGGCTCGGCAGGTCAGCAATCAGCGATTCGCCGTTGTCGTAATCGTGGGTCTTCAGCACCCAAGGGTAGGCGAGCAGGTCGCTGAACATGCCGTAGCCACTCGAACCCGCAAGTCGCATCGGAAGCACTGGCGTGGTCCGCAAGAAGGGCACGATGGTTGCGAGTTCGTGCGGGACACTGCTTGGATCGGTAAGGTCAACGATGATGAAGCGGGCCATGCGAGCAAGTGTCTCCACGGTGCCCGTTAGGTCCTTGCCGGCGGGCTTCTCGAAATCGAAGAGAACGGGCACGAGGTTCTCGTGTCGCAGCCTGTCACGGACAGAGTCAAGTATTGGCTTCCGTTCTGAGCTGAATCGCCCGAGGATGAGCACCAGTTTCGATGTGACCGTATCGATGACATCGCGTATGTGAGGGTTGTGAAGAAGAAGATAGACGAACTGCGCGAGCTGTATGTTGTCGATCGTGATGTCGGGGTCATTCAGACCGGTAATGATCAGGTTCTGCTGGTCCGCTGGCGTACCCTTGAGATTCCAGACTGAAACCCCGTGCACACGACAACCCGTGAGTACGGCGCCGTCTATCGTCGTATTCAGAATTGAGGCGGCCAGCAGGTTTGCCCCGCTCAAATCAGCGCCCTCAAGCTTCGATGCGTTGAGGTTTGCCATGATCAGATTCGCGTCCCGCAGATCCGTCAACGCCAGATCGGCATAGTTCAGGTCTGCTCCATTCAGCTGTGTACCCCGGAGGATCGCTCGCTTGAGATCTGCATGAGCCAATCTTGCCGCGGCCATATAGGCCCCGGACAGGTCTGCTCCTCGCAAGTCAGCGCCGAAGAACTCAGCCCTCAGCAAGTTGGCCCCAGAAAGATCAGCGCCGCTAAGCTTGGCATTGCTCAGATCTGCGTGACTCAGGTTCAAGCCGACGAGCATCGCATTTTGCAAGTCCAGTTTTTCGTCAGGGTTCGCGCTCCGCCAGTCCGCAATGGCGCTGGCGCCCCGCCTTACGACGTCGACATGCACCGCATTTGCTGTCGCCACAGTCGAGTGCACGGGAGATGCGAGCGCGCGCCTCAGTGCGGGAGGGCCGTGCACAGAATCGCTGTCCCCATGGAGCATTTCCGAAAGGGTGGTGGCCGACGGCGGCTCCCCTCCGCCAGGTTTGGGCGGGTGCTCGACGCCGAGCGCAGCCAACAGTGAAGGCATGCCCTGATCAAGCGATTCTGCGAAGTCAGCCCCCGGAAGTGGCAGGAGGGATTCGCTGACCAGTTCCAGAGGTACGCAATCGAGGCGCGCTGGGATGACTCTGGCGTGTCCCAACTCATTCTGCTGCCCGAGCATGGCATTTGTTTCGAACCGGACCCATTCGGATTCGATGCTGGCAAAGCTAATGAAGACGACTACGTAGTCGACGCTTGCCAACGAACTGGAAAGCTCGCTCGGAGCCAGGTTTGACGCCATGAGCATGTCACAGCCAGCGTCTGCCAAGCGATCCGCGATGAGTTGCACTCTTGGCAGGTCAACGCTTGCGTAACTGAGAAAGACGCGTACTGATGTTGACACCATCGGCGCAGCATAGCGGCGCGAGAGTTCAGGTGCAATGACTATTGGAACAACGCAGAAAATGCACCCCGCTGGCTACGCTCCTCACGAAAGACCGCAGTCCCGATTTCATCCATAGCCGCCGCTAATTCAAATTGCGCTGAGGCTGACCACGATTCGAATGTCCGCTACCGCTTGCCGATACGGGCGGTCGGCTCAGTCGGGTGCGTGACTGAGTAGGGTCGAGCACTGCCGACCAGCTGGTCCCGGCCCTGTGCCGTTGGTGCGGCCAGAAGTCGTTGGCTGAGCATCGCCGTCTCCGTGTGCCCGCCCCTCAGCAGCCATCCCCCAAACAGCCTTCCGCCCCACCTCAAGACAGACAGGCGAGGTGCTCTTAGCGAAAGGTCCGCACTAGGTCGACCGGCGGCTCGTGGCGCTGCCAGCGGGGCCCGGCACGGCCGACGGCGCTGGGCAGGTCATGGCCCAGCATGGCGCGCAGCAAGCGCGAAGCATCGGCCAGGCCTTCGACCGTCAGGCCGCAGTCGTGGCCCAGGCAGGTGAGCAGGTGCACGACGTCTTCCGTGGCGACGTTGCCGCTGGCCCCTGGCGCGTAAGGGCAGCCGCCGATGCCGCCCAGCGACGCATCGAAACGCGTGATGCCAGCCTGCAGCGCTGCGAACACGTTGGCGCCGCCCAGGCCGCGGGTGTCGTGGAAATGCGCGGTGAACGCGATACCGGGAAAGCACGCCAGTGCAGCGCCACACAGCGCCAGCACCTGGCCGGGGTCGGCCATGCCCGTGGTATCGCACAGCGTCACGGCCTGGACCCCGAGTTCGGCAAAACGCTCGACCCAGTGCAGCACCGCAGCGGCCGGCACATCGCCTTCCATCGGGCAGCCGAAGGCACAGGACAGCGAGACATTGACCGCCACGCCGGCCTGCTGCGCCAGCGTCGTCACCTCACGCAGCGTGGCAAAGCTCTGTGCCTGCGTCATGCGCAGGTTGGCCAGGTTGTGCGTGGCGCTGGCCGACATCACGAGGTTGAACTCGTCTGCTCGAGCTGCCATCGCGCGTTCTGCGCCACGGGCGTTGGGCACCAGCACGGTGTAGACGACCTCAGGCGCGCGGTGGATGCGGCGCATCACTTCCTCGGCGTCGGCCAGTGCCGGGATGGCCTTGGGCGACACGAAGGAGGTGACCTCGATCTTCGCGTAGCCCAGCGTCGACAGCGTGTCGAGCCAGGCGACCTTGGCTTCGGTGGGCACGAAGCGCGGCTCCATCTGCAGGCCGTCGCGTGGGGCCACTTCGTGCACCGCGATGCGCGGCATGCCCTGCAGCTTGGGGTGGGGGTGAAGAAGCATCAGCGTTCCTGCACCGGTTCGTCGTTGGCGGCGCGCGCTGGCCAGCCGGCGCGGCCCAGCACGCTGGCGTTGTGCTCGCCCAGGCGCGGCGCCGGCGTGCGCAGGCGGCCCGGGGTGGTGGCGAGCTTGGGCACGATGCCGGGCACCTTGAGAGCCCGGCCGTCGGCGTCATGCGTCTGCACGATCATGTCGCGCGCCAGGTACTGCGGGTCGCGCGCGATGTCGGCCACGGTGTAGCTGCGGCCCACCGGTACGCCGGCGGCGTCGAGCGTCGCGATCACCTCGTCGATCGGCCGCTGCAGCGTCCAGGCTTCGATGGCAGCGTCGATCTCTGCTACGCGCGCCACGCGGCCGTCGTTCTGCGCCAGGCCAGGGTCGGCCTCCAGGTCGGCGCGGCCGATGGCGCGCATCAGGCGGCGGAAGATGCTGTCGCCATTGCCGGCCACCAGCACGTAGGCAGCACTGCCATCGACATCTCGGCAGCGGTAGGCATTCGACGGCGCGATGCCCGGCAGCGCACTGCCGGCCGCGCCGCGCACGGCGCCGAAGGCGTCGTACTCCGGCAGCAGGCTCTCCATGACGTTGAACACGCTTTCGTACAACGCCACGTCGATCATCTGGCCCACGCCGCCGTTGACCTCGCGGTGGCGCAGCGCCAGCAGCACGCCGATGACGCCGTGCAGCGCCGCCAGCGTGTCGCCGATGCTCACGCCCACGCGCACCGGCACGCGGCCGGGCTCCCCCGTGAGGTGGCGCAGACCGCCCATCGCTTCGCCCAGCACGCCAAAGCCCGGCCGGCCGGCGTAAGGCCCGGTCTGCCCGAAGCCGCTGATGCGCAGCATGATCAGCTTCGGGTTCAGCGCGTGCAGCGCGTCCCAGCCCAGGCCCCAGCCCTCCAGCGTGCCGGGCTTGAAGTTCTCGATCAGCACGTCGGCCTCGGCGGCCAGTGCGCGCACCGCAGCCTGGCCTTCGGCAGCACGCAGGTCGAGCGCCACGCTGCGCTTGTTGCGCGATTGCACTTCCCACCACACGCTGGTGCCTTCGCGCAGCAGCCGCCACTTGCGCAGCGGGTCGCCGCCTTCCACCGGCTCGATCTTGATGACGTCGGCACCGAAGTCGGCCAGCGTCTTGCCTGCAAAGGGGCCGGCGATCAGTTGGCCCAGTTCCAGCACGCGCAGGCCCTGCAGCGCATCTCGTGTCGGCATCATCGCGCGGCCCTCTTTCTTGTTTCCTTGTTTCCGGGTGTCAGTAGCGACCGGACAGCAGCGCGCCGGCGTCGGGCGCGATGGCCGGCAGGTTCAGCGCCTTCAGCATGCGCCAGGTGGTGCACACCGCGGCCGACACCACCGGCAGGCCCAGCCGGTCCTGCACCGGCTGCACGCTGGCCAGCGACGGCATCTGCACGCAGGCCGAGATGACCACGGCGTCGCAGTTGGCGGTGTTCAGGCGGCGGCTGATCTCGATCGGCGCCCGCGGGTCCTGCGCGCCGACTTCCAGGTTGTCACTGATTTCCAGGCTGACGGCATCGAGCACCTCGATGCCCTGATGCTCGATGTAGTCGACCACCAGCGCAGTGAGCGGCTTCATGTAGGGCGTGAGCACGGCGATCTTCTTCGCGCCCAGCGCCTGCAGACCCTCGATCAGCGCGCCGGCGCTCGTCACCACCGGCGCCGGGCCTTCGTTTTCCAGCGTCAGCGCACGCAGGCGCTGCTCGCTCACGCAGTGGTAGCCGCGGCCCATGGCCATGATGGCCACCAGACACGCATACCCCAGCACGTCGACGCGCGCGTCGGATAGCTCCAGCGCGCAGCGGTCGCTGTCGGCGTCCATCTTCGCCAGCTCTTCCCTGGTCACGTGCTTCATGCGCATGCGCGCTGAATGGAAGCTGAAGCGCTCCGGCGCCACACCCTCGCGGGCGCGCAACAGGGCCGGGATCTCGGTTTCCATCGTGGTGTTGGTGCTCGGCACGATCTGGCCGATGCGGTAGTGCGTGCGTGCCATGGCCTGGTCTTCCTCAATCGGCCCTGATGTTCTTGGCCTTGATGACGCCGGCCCAGTAGTCGGTTTCCTTCGTCACCAAGGCGCCCAGGCCGGCCGGGTCCAGGTAGCGGATCTCGATGCCCGTGCGGTCGGCCACGGCCTTGGCCTCGGGGGTGGCCAACGCGGCCTTGACGCTTTCCGTCAGCTTTTGCACCACGGCCGGCGGCGTGCCGGCAGGTGCGAAGAGACCGACCCAGGCTTCGATCTCGAAACCAGGCAGGCCGGCCTCGGCGGTGGTGGGCACGTTGGGCAGGCCGGGGTGGCGGGCCTTTCCGGTCACGGCATAGGCCTTCAGCTTGCCGGCCTGCACATGCTGCATCACGGACGGCGGCGTGGTCATGAAGACCTGCACCTGGCCACCCAGCACGTCGGAGATCGCCGGGCCCGAGCCCTTGTAGGGCACGTGCACCATGTCGGTCCCGGTGGTGGCCTGGAAGAGCTCGGTGCCGACGTGCGACAGCGATCCGTTGCCCTGGGATGCGTAGTTCAGCTTGCCCGTGTTGGCCTTGGCGTAGCTGATGAAGTCCTTCAGCGTATTGGCCGGCACGCTGGGGTGCGCGGCGATGACGTTGGTGGCCGCGGTGAGCAGCGCCACCGGCACGAAATCCTTCTGCGCCCAGGGCAGCTTGGTGAACAGCGACGGGTTGCCGACGTGGTAGGCCGAGTAGCTGATGAGCAGCGTGTAGCCGTCCTTGGGCGCCAGCGCCACCTGCTGGTAGGCGATGTTGCCGCTGGCGCCGCCCTTGTTCTCGACCACCACGGTCTGCCCCAGCAGCTTGGCCAGCGGTTCGCTGACCAGCCGCGCCGAGGTGTCGACCACGCCGCCTGGCGGGTTGGGCACGACGAAGGTGATGTTCTTCGTCGGGAAGGCCTGGGCCCAGGCGCTGCCGGCGAGCAGGGCGGTGGCGGCCAGGCAGAGGGCACGGCGGGTATGGCGCATTTCTTGTCTCCGAACGGGGTGGTGAAAGTCCTGCGTATGCTCACCGCCGGGCACCGCTTTCGGTACACATCTGGTTGACACATGCTCAACCGCCGGTTGAGCATCACCGCCCGGCTCCCACCCGCCGCATGAGCATCAACCTCAACCGCTTCGACCTCACCACGCTGCGCCTGTTCGTCGCCGCGGTGGACAGCGGCAGCCTGACGGCAGGCGCCGTGCGGCAGGACCTCTCGCTGGCCGCCGCCAGCAAGCGCATCGCCGAACTGGAATCGCATCTCGGCACGCCGCTGCTGGAACGCAGCAAACGCGGCGTGATGCCCACCGCCGCCGGGCAGACGCTGCTGCCGCACGCGGTGGAGCTGGTGGCGCGGCTGGAACAGCTGGCGCTGGCCATGGGCGACGTCAAGCGCGGCACTGGCGGCCACCTGCGCCTGTGGGCCAACACCTCGGCCTTCGGCGGCTTCCTGCCGGCGCTGCTGGCGCGTTTTGCGCGCGCCCACCCGGGCGTGGTGCTCGACCTGGAAGACGCCATCAGCGAAGACGCCGTGCGCGCCGTGGCGCGGGGCACTGCCGAACTGGGCGTGATTGGCGAGAACACCCCGGCCGAAGGGCTGCAGACGCTGGTCTGCCATGTCGACGAACTGGTGCTGATGCTGCCCGCGGGCCACCCCTTGTCAGGCGCCGGGGCCGTGCCGCTGCACACGCTGCTGGACCACGATCTCGTCGCCTTTGGCCGTGCCACCTCCTTGACGCGGCAGTTGGCCGCGGCGGCTGAAGGCCTGCACCGGCCGCTTCGCATCCGCGCCCAGGTGCGCAGCTTCGACGCCATGGCACGCATGGTGGCCGCCGGCCTGGGCATCGCGGTGCTGCCACGCGAAGGCGCCGCGCCCTACACGCGCGCGCTGGGGCTGGTGCTGCAGACCATCGACGGCATGCGCACCGAACGCCAGCTGCTGCTGGCGATGCGGGACCGCGCGTCGCTGTCGCCGCCGGCGCAGGCGCTGGTACGCATGGTCGAGGGTGCGGGCTGAGACCAGCACCGGGGTGCTCGTCACCATCGAAAGATACCGACTCCTGGCGGACCCTCGGAGGCGATGACGTACCGAGTTCCCTGCTCGGCCTCAGCGGTTTCCCTGATGCACGGCCACGGCGTCGGCCTATGCTCGCCCGCGGTGGGCCGTGTCATGCGCCGGCCCCTCGGATCGCCCATGCCGCGCAACAAATCGGAGACAGCACCCATGGCACTTCTCGAACTCAAGGTCAACGGCCAGGCCGTCGCGCGCGAGGTTGCGCCGGCCACCCTGCTGGTCGACTTCATCCGCGAACACCTGCGCCTGACCGGCACGCACGTGGGCTGCGACACCGGCCAGTGCGGCGCCTGCACGGTGCACATCGACGGCCAGGCGGTGAAGGCCTGCTCGGTGCTGGCCCTGCAGGCCGCGGGCCGCGAGCTCACCACCATCGAAGGCGTGGCCGCGGCTGATGGCACGCTGCATCCCATGCAGGCCGCCTTCAACCAGTGCCATGGCCTGCAGTGCGGCTTCTGCACGCCGGGCATGGTGATGAGCGCGATCGACCTCGTGAAGCACCACGACACCAGCAGCGATGCCAAGGTCCGCGAAGGCCTGGAAGGCAATCTCTGCCGCTGCACCGGCTACCACAACATCGTCAAGGCGGTGCGTCAAGGCGCGCAGGCCATGTCCACCCCGGCCTGACACCAGGAGCACCCCATGAACGCAAGACAAGGTTTCATCGGCCAGAGCGTGGTGCGCCGCGAGGACGGCCGCTTCCTCACCGGCCGCGGCCAGTACACCGACGACATCTCGCTGCAGGGCCAGACTTACGGCTACTTCCTGCGCAGCCCGCACGCGCATGCGCGCATCAAGTCGCTGGACACCACCGCCGCGGCCGGCTCGCCGGGCGTGCTGGGCATCTTCACGGGCGAACACTTCAAGGCCGTCGGCGGCCTGCCCTGCGGCTGGCTGATCAACAACATCGACGGCACGCCGATGAAGGAGCCCAAGCACCCGGTGCTGGCCGATGGCAAGGTGCGCTACGTGGGCGACCGCGTCGCGCTGGTGGTGGCCGAGACGCTGGAGCAGGCCAAGGCCGCGGCCCAGAAGATCGAGGTCGACTACGAGGTGCTGCCGGCTGTCATCGACATCGGCAACCTCACCGCCACCGGCGCCCACGTGCATGACGAGGCCCCGGGCAACACTTGCTACACCTGGCAGATCGGCGATGCCGCCGGCGTCGACGCTGCCTTCGCGCAGGCTGCGCATGTCACCACGCTGACCTTCCGCAACAACCGCCTGGCGCCCAACGCCATCGAGCCGCGCGCGGCCAACGCCAGCTGGAACCCCAACGACGACAGCTACACGCTGTACGTCGCCAACCAGAACCCGCACGTCGAGCGGCTCTTGATGTGCGCCTTCGTGCTGGGCATCCCCGAGCACAAGATGCGCGTGGTTGCGCCCGACGTGGGTGGCGGCTTCGGCAGCAAGATCTTCCTTTATGGTGAGGAGACGGCGCTGGTGTGGGCCAGCAAGCAGATCAAGCGGCCGATCAAGTGGACGGCTGACCGCTCCGAGGCCTTCCTGTCCGACGCCCATGGCCGTGACCACCTCACCACCGCCGAGCTGGCGCTGGACAAGGACGGCAAGTTCATCGGCTTCCGCGTCAACACCACGGCCAACCTGGGGGCCTACCTCAGCACCTTCGCCAGCTGCGTGCCCACCATCCTGTACGCCACGCTGCTGGCCGGCCAGTACGCCACGCCCAAGATCGTGGCCACGGTGCACGGGGTGTTCACCAACACCTCGCCGGTGGACGCCTACCGCGGCGCCGGCCGGCCCGAGGCCACCTACACGGTGGAGCGCATCGTCGAAACCGCCGCGCACGAGCTCGGCATCGACCCGGCCGAGCTGCGCCGGCGCAACTTCATCCGCAGCTTCCCGTACGCCACGCCGGTGGGCCTGACTTACGACACCGGCGACTACGAAGCCACGCTCTCGCGCGCCATCGCGCTAGCCGATGTCGCCGGCTTCGCCGCGCGCAAGGCCGCCAGCGAGGCCAAGGGCCTGAAGCGCGGCCTGGGCTACAGCGCCTACATCGAAGCTTGCGGCATCGCGCCGTCCAGCGTGGCCGGCGCCCTGGGCGCCCGCGCCGGGCTGTTCGAGGCCGGCGAGGTGCGCGTGCACCCCACCGGCAAGGTCACGGTCTTCACCGGCAGCCACAGCCATGGCCAGGGCCACGAGACCACCTTCGCGCAGGTGGTGGCCGACAAGCTGGGCATCCCGCTGGACGACGTCATCATCGAGCACGGTGACACCGGCAAGGTGCTGTTCGGCATGGGCACCTACGGCAGCCGCTCGCTGGCCGTGGGCGGCACCGCCATCGTCAAGGCGCTGGACAAGATCGTCGCCAAGGGCAAGAAGATCGCCGCGCACCTGCTGGAGGCCAGCGATGCCGACGTGGTGTTCGAAAACGGCGTCTTCAAGGTCGCCGGCACCGACAAGAGCGTGCCGTTTGCCAGCGTCAGCCTCACGGCCTACGTGCCGCACAACTTCCCGCACGACAAGCTCGAGCCCGGGCTGAACGAGAACGCTTTCTACGACCCGAGCAACTTCACCTACCCGGCCGGCACCTACATCTGCGAGGTCGAAGTCGATCCGGCCACCGGCGTGGTGACGATCGAGAAGTTCACCGCCTGCGATGACTTCGGCAACGTCATCAACCCGATGATCGTCGAGGGCCAGGTGCACGGCGGGTTGGGTCAGGGCATCGGCCAGGCGCTGCTGGAGCACTGCATCTACGACAAGGACAGCGGCCAGCTGCTCACCGGCAGCTACATGGACTACGCGATGCCACGCGCCGACGACCTGCCCAACTTCACGGTCGAGACCGTCCAGGGCACGCCCTGCACGCACAACCCGCTGGGCGTGAAGGGTTGCGGCGAGGCCGGCGCCATCGGCAGCCCGCCGGCGCTGATCAACGCCATCTGCCACGCCCTCGGCGTCAAGGACGTGCCGATGCCTGCCAGCCCGCACACCGTGTGGAAGGCCGCCCACGGCAAGCTCTGAAGAAGAACAGGAGACCACCCCATGCAGGCATTCGCATTCCACACCCCGGCCGATGTGGCCGCGGCCGCGCAGCTGGCACGCCAAAACGGCGAAGCCAAGCTGCTGGGCGGCGGCCAGACGCTGCTGCAATCGATGAAGCTGGGGCTGATCGCCCCCAGCGACCTGATCGACCTGGGCGGCATCCCCGCGCTCAAGGGCATCAGCGTCGCCAACGGCCAGGTGACGATCGGCGCGGGCACCACGCATGCGGCCGTCGCGGCCTCCAAGGCCGTGCAGCAGGCCATTCCCGCGCTGGCCGAGCTGGCCGGCCACATCGGCGACCGCCAGGTGCGCAACCGCGGCACGATCGGCGGCAGCCTGGCCAACAACGACCCGGCGGCCTGCTACCCGGCGGCCGTGCTGGCGCTGGGCGCGACCATCACCACCGACACCCGCAGCATCAGCGCCGAGGATTTCTTCCGGGGCCTCTACACCACGGCGCTGGCCGAGGGTGAGGTGATCACCTCGGTGAGTTTCCCGGTGCCCGAAAAGGCCGGCTGGCAGAAGTTCAAGCAGCCGGCCAGCCGTTTCTCGCTGGTGGGCGTGTTCGTGGCCAAGTTCGCCACCGGCGTGCGCGTGGCGGTGACGGGCGCTGGCGCCGGGGGCGTGTTCCGCGCCACCGAGGTCGAGGCGCGGCTGTCGGCCGACTACAGCGCCGCGGCGCTGGCCGGCGCCACGGTCGATGCCAGCGGCCTGAACAGCGATCTGCACGGCTCGGCCGAATACCGCGCAGCGCTGATCCCCGTGCTGGCCGGGCGCGCCATCGGCTGACGCCACAGCAGCCGGCAGGGCCGGCCATCCCCCAATGGGCCGCGCCCTGCTTGAGACTCCCATGCCGATGACCCCGCTGCCCAGCAGCATCGACGACACCGCCGCGCAGCTGCTCGCCCACGATTACGTGCCCGAGCGCGCGCTGGCCACCACGGTCTACCTGGCGTTGAAGCTGCAGCGCCCACTGTTCCTGGAGGGCGAGCCCGGCACCGGCAAGACCGAGATCGCGCGCACGCTGGCCGCGATGCTGGGCCGGCCCTTGATCCGCCTGCAGTGCTACGAAGGCCTGGATCTGGCCGGCGCGGCCTACGAGTGGAACTACGCGCGGCAGATGCTGGAGATCCGGCTTGCAGAGGCAGGCGACGGGGGCCGCGACGCTGCGCGCGAGGGCCTCGCGTCATCGCTGTTCAGCGATCGCTTCCTCATCCGCCGTGCGCTGCTGCAGGCCATCGACCCTGCCGCGCCGGTGCCCCCGGTGCTGTTGATCGACGAGCTCGACCGCGCCGACGAGCCCTTCGAGGCCTTCCTGCTCGAGGTGCTGGGCGATTTCCAGATCACGATCCCCGAGTACGGCACCGTGCAGGCGCCGCCGGGCCGGCCGCCGATCGTCGTGCTCACCAGCAACCGCACGCGCGAGGTGCATGACGCCGTCAAGCGGCGCTGCCTGTACCACTGGGTCGGCTTCCCCGATACGGCGCGCGAGAAGGCGATCCTCGAGCGCCGCGTGCCTGGCGCGCCCGAGCGGCTGACGGCGGAGATCGTCGCCTTCGTGCAGCGGCTACGTGCGCTCGAGCTGTACAAGCTGCCCGGCATCGCCGAAACGATCGAGTGGACGCGCGCGCTGATGGAGCTGGACGCGCTGGTGCTGGACCCGGAGCTGATCAACCACACGCTGGGCGTGCTGCTGAAGTACCAGGACGACATCGGCAAGGTGCAGGGCAGCGAGGCCGGCCGCCTGCTGGCCCAACTGCGCAGCGAAGTCGCGGGCGCGCGCTAGCGGCTGCCCAGCGCTGCCACCCATCGCTTTCACACCGCTTTCGCACCGCCTTCACGCATGGCTGGCCCCCGCGCTGCGTCCGGTACGCCAGGCCTGCTGCCTGGCCGCCTGCCGGGCCACCTGGCCGAGAACGTGATGCACTTCGGCCGCGTGCTGCGCACGGCCGGCCTGCCGGTGCCGACCGACCGCATCCAGCTCGCGCTCGATGCCCTGGCCGTGGCGGGGCTGGAAAGCCGGCGCGATTTCCACGACACGCTGGCGGCCTGCTTCGTCGACCGCATCGAGCACCGCGAGCTGTTCGAGCAGGCCTTCGTGCTGTTCTGGCGCGATCCGGATCTGGCCGGCCGCATGATGTCGCTGCTGCTGCCGCGGGTGCAGGCCCGGACCGAGCAGCCCCCGGTGCCCGAGAACCGCCGCCTGGGCGACGCGCTGTTCCCGCACCAGCCCGACGCGCCGCCGCAGCGGCCGCCGCCCGAGCAGCTGGAGGTGGACGCTACGCTCACCTGGAACGAGCGCGAGCTGCTGCGCAAGGCCGACTTCGAGACCATGAGCGCCGACGAATGGCGCGCCGCGCAGCGGCTGCTGCGCGAGATGACGCCGCTGTTCCAGCGCCTGCCCTCGCGGCGCATGCAGCCGGCGGCCGGCCCCGGGCAGCACGCCCGCATCGATGGCCGGGCCACGCTGCGCGGCATGGCGCGCCAGGGCGGCGAGCTCTGGCAGCTGCACTGGCGCCGCCGCCGCGAGCGCCCGGCGCCGCTGGTGGTGCTGGCCGACATCAGCGGCTCGATGAGCCGCTACTCGCGCATGCTGCTGCACTTCACGCACGCGCTGGGCCATGCCGATGCGCGCGTGGAAAGCTTCGTCTTCGGCACGCGGCTGACCCGCACCACGCGCGCGCTGCGCCTGCGCGACCCGGACATCGCCGTGGCCCGCGTGGTGGCCGACGTTGCCGACTGGTCCGGCGGCACGCGCATCACGCAAAGCCTGCATGAGTTCAACCACCGCTGGGCCCGGCGCGTGCTCTCGGGGCGCGCGACGGTGCTGCTGATCAGCGACGGCCTGGAGCACGGTACCCCCGACGACCCGCGCTGCGAGCAGCTGCGCTTCGAGATGGAGCGGCTGCACAAGAGCTGCGAGCGGCTGGTCTGGCTCAACCCGCTGCTGCGCTTCGACGCCTTTCAGCCGCGCGCTACTGGCATCCGCGCGATGCTGCCGCATGTCGACGAGTTCCTGCCCGCGCACAACCTCGAAAGCCTGCAGGACCTGGCAGCGGTGCTTGGCCAGGCCAGCCGGCGTCGTGTCATGGCCAGATAAGAGCGGCCAGTGTGGCGAAGTCGGGCGCGGCCTGCCAGCCGGGGACGGTGATCTGCGCCTTCAGATGGCTGTAGCGATGCAGCAGCAGCAGCCGCAGCAGGCCTTCGCGCTGGCTGCGATCGAAGGGCCGGCCGTGGTAGCCGTCGAAGAGTGCGTCGATGCTCGACGCATCACCCGCAGCCAGGAAGCACAGCGGGCCCAGCCAGTCGTATTCGCGCGGGCCGACCAGGCCGTCGCCGAAGTCGAACATCGCCGACAGTCCGCTGCCCTGGTGCAACAGGTTGAAGGGGGTGTACTCGCCCGTCAGGATCACGTCCGGGCCCTCGGGCACCGGGCCTTGCAGGAAGGATGTCAGCTGCGCCAGCAGGTGCTCCTGCAGGCCGGTGCGCTGCTGGCGAGCGTGGCAGCGTTCGCGCTGGCCCTGCAGGAAATCCTGCCAGCGCGGCGCCAGCGCCGGCATCGGCCCCAGCGGCAGCGCATGCACCTCGGCGGCCAGGCGGCCGATCGTGCGCAGTACCGCGCAGCGTTCTTGCGGCGCGAGCGCTGGCCAGACACGCGAAAGCGGCGTGCCCTGCAACTGCGTCATCACCAGATAAGGCCAGCCGGCGTGCTCGGCACTGGCGACGCATTGCGGTGTCGGCAGCGACAGCCGGCCGTGAAGGTGCCCGAGCATCGCGCGCTCGAACTCGAAGTGGTCGCGCAGAAAAGGCGGGTAGAGCTTGAGCACCCGCTCGCGCCCCAGCAGCGCCACCAGCACCGTGCCTTCGCCGGCCGGCAGCACTGGCGCGCTGGTGTAGCGGGCTGCCAGCGTGGTGACCACGCCGATCCAGCGCGCAGGATCGGCCTGCAGCGCGTCGAAATCGGCGACGTCAGGGTTGGCAGGCAAGTCAGGTGATGGGGCCATGTTCCAACGGCAGGGGCGCCGGCATTGTGCTGCGGCGCGGCCAGGCCGATGGACCTTGACCTGGAGTCGATCGGGTTCGGGCACCGCCGGGCGTGGGCCCATCGCGGCCACTGGCAGTTCATCGCCGGCGCCCGCACGCGCTGCCCAGGCACTGCTTAGAGTGGGCCATGCCCAGCCCTGCCAGCCCATTGAATGAGGACCCGCTGATGACCCCCTGTCGCCTTGCCACGTTGCCCGCCCCCACCACCGCCCTGGCTTTCCGCTCGCCGGGGAGATGGCGCGCGATGTGTCCGCGTGAATCGCGGTGGGCCGCGGTGGGGCTGGCGGGGGTAATGCTGGCCGGACTGTGCGGGCCCGCCGCCGCCGCCCCCCCGCCCGTTTCCTCGCCCGTTTCCCCGCCCGTTTCCTCGCCCGTTTCCTCGCCCAGCACCCCCGCCCGCCTGTGGCAGGTGGTGAACGCGGCCCAGGCCCAAGGCTTCGCGGGCGAGGTGCTGGTGGCGGATGCCGACAGCGTCTGGTTCGAACACGCCGTGGGCCTGGCCCGGCGCCAGCCGGATGTGGCGCACAAGACCGGCGCGGTCTGGCGCTGGGGGTCGGTGAGCAAGCAGGTGACGGTGACCCTGGCCATGCAGCTGGTGGATGCCGGGTTGCTGAAGCTGGACGACAAGCTCGCCGAGCGCTGGCCTGCGTTCCAGGCGCCCGGGGCCGCGCAGATCACCGTGCGGAACCTGATGCAGCACACGTCCGGACTGGCGCACCCCGACAACAGCCCCAGGGACGCCGATGGCGTGTGGTCCTTCTACCGCCGCAAGGGGCCGCCCTGGCAGCCTGAAGCGCTGGCCTTCTGTGCCGGGCCAGCGACCGCCGTGCCCGGCGAGCGTTTCCGGTACGGCGACTGCGACACACTCGTGCTGGCCGGCTTGGTCGAGCACCTCACCGGGCAGACCATCCCGCAACTCATGCAGCAGCGCCTGGCGCAGCCGCTGAAGCTGCGCAGCCTGCGGCTGAACGAGGGCCGCACGCGGGCGATGGCGGTGGCCATGGACGCCGCCGGCCAGCCCGTGCCGCAGCCGGTGATGGCCACCTATGGCGCTGCCGGCGCGATGGAAGGCACCGCGCGCGACCTGCTGGCCTTCGACCGTGCCTTGTTGGCCGGGCGCCTGGTCAGCACGGCTTCGCGCCAGGCCATGTGGACCGGTGAACCGAAGTGGGGCTACGCCGCCCTGGGGGTGTGGGCCTTCACCACGCCGATCACCGGCTGTGCCGAGCGCTTGGAACTGATCGAACGCCGCGGTTATGTCGGCGGCATCCAGGCGCGCAACATCATCGTGCCGGCGCGTGGCGTCATGGTCGTGATGTTCAGCAATCAGGCCGACTTCGATTTCGGCGAGATCTGGCAAGGCCGGGGCATGTCGCACGACATCCTGGCCGCGGCGCTGTGTGCTTCCGCGGCGGGCACAGCCGCACCCTTGCCACGGTGACTGCAGGGGGCTGGCCTTCGGGCCTGTCCCGTCCTGTTGTCGGCTGCGGGCGCCTCAGGCCTGGCCGGCCAGCCCGGCGCCGAGCAGGCTCATGCTGAACAGCAGCCAGTCGTTGATGATGTGGGCTCCGGTCGACACCCAGAGGTTCTTGGTCAGGATGTAGGCCAGGCTGAGCACCATGCGCGCCGTGCCGATGACGGCCAGACACTGGATCAGGTTCCAGTCGTAGGTGGGCAGGTGCATGAGGCCGAAGATCAGCGACGACGCCACCCAGGCGCCCACCACCGCGCCCCTGCGCCCCCAGCCGGGCCGGTTGGACAGCCAGGTCAGCACGGCCAGGAAAGGCAGCATGGTGACCACCTCTTCGCCCAACAGCTGCGGGATGGTCTTGGCGAAGAACGCCACGCGGCCTTCGGTGTCCATGCCGCCCAGCTCTGCTGCGGCCTTGTTGGAGGTGACGTCCATCAGGGCCTGGAGGATGGTGCCGACGCTGATGGTGACGACGATGTTCAGCAGCGCGAAGCCCGCCATCAGCCGCAGCTCGCGCCAGCCCACCCTGCCCAAGAGGGCCTGCCAGCGGCCCGGCGCGACCTTGGCCAGCGCCAGCATCGGGATCAACGGAAACAGCAGCGCCGGGATCATCGCCCCCAGCGGGCCAGCCGGCCAGGGGATCGGCGCCACCAGCACGGCAAAGCCGGCCGCCACCGCCACCATCACGAACAGCCACTGCGCGCCGGACAAGGCCACTGGCGCGCCGTTGTAGAAGGGGAAGTCGCGGCCTGCGTCCTCAAGCCAGCCCAGGCGCTGCGCGGGCGCCAGGGCGCGCGGGGTATCGATGCTCATGGTGCTGGTTTTTCGTTCGGGGCGCGGGTCACTTAGGCGGGTCACTTCAGCAGCGCCAGGCATTCGTCGGCACCCAGGGGCACCAGGTACTGGCGGAAGCGGGATGAATCCCGCTCGTAGCGGCCCTCGCCCAGGTACACGGTGGGGGTCAGGCCCAGGCGGGCCATGTCGGCCAGCGAGAAGCCCCAGCCGATCTGGCCCGCGTAGCCGGGGCGCTTTTCCAGCACGTCGCCCACCGCGCACACGGCGAAGGCGTCATCCAGGCCCAGGCTGGCGTAGAACGCGGCTTCGTCCTTTTGCGTCAGCGCGAACGAACGCAGGGCCTCCTGGACGAAGGCGGCGCGTGCCTCGGGCGTGACGTCCGCCGGCGGGAAGGCGGCCAGTTGATCCGCCACGCTCACGCCCGTGCGCGCGGCCAGCACGCTGAACTGGCGCTCATTGCCATGCCAGCCGACGAAGGCATCGGCCCGGATCACGCGCGCCCGGGCGGCGGGGAAGACGTAGTCGGCACACGAGGAGAAGCAGATCACGTCGACTTCGACGACCAGCGCCATGTCCCGCACCCAGCGGCCGACATGGCGGCCTTCGACCGTGTCGCCGCCGCCCGAGCTGATGACCAGGCGCGTCACCTGGCCACGGCGCAGGCCCGCCACCGCGGCGTCGAAGACCGCGGTGCTGGGCTTGGACAGGTTGCCGGTGTAGTAGACGGTGTCGCCCTGGACGCGCACCACGGCCGGCTCGGCCCGGGCACGCTCGATCTCGGGCGGCCTGGGCGCCTGCGCGGGCGCGGCCTGCGCAGCGCAGGCCATGGCCAGCAGACAGGCCGCCAGCCAGGCTGCGGCGGGCCGGCGCAGGATCGATCGCCCGTGGCGCATCACCAGATCACGACCCGTTGCGCGGGGTCGCGCCACATCGGGTCGCCTGGCCGCGTGCCGAAGGCCCGGTGGAAGGCGTCCAGGTGCAGCAGCGGTGCCACGGCGCGCACCGAAGCGATGGCGTGCACGTCGACCGACACCAGGAAGCGCAGCCGCTCGGACCGGGCCTTGAAGGCCCACATCTGCGTCCAGGCGACGAAGCAACGCTGGTCGGCGCTGAGCCCGTCTGACGAGGGTACGGGGTTGCTGGCCCGTGCCCGCTGCAGCGCCGCGTGGGCCAACGTGATGCCGCCCAGGTCGGCGGTGTTCTCGGTCACGGTCATCGCGCCGTTGTGCATCAGCCCGGGCAGGATCTCGTAGCGGCTGTACTGGTCGATCAGCACGTCGGTGCGCTGCTTGAACCGTCGGTCGGCATCGGCCGACCACCAGTTGCGCAGGTTACCCCGCGGGTCGTACTGCCGCCCCAGACTGTCGAAGCCGTGGGTAATCTCGTGGCCGATTACCGCCCCAATGGCGCAGTAGTTCACCGCCACGTCCGCCCCGGGCTGGTAGAACGGCGGCTGCAGGATGGCGGCCGTGATGTCGATGGTGTTGGTGGTGAAGTTGTAGGCCGAGTTGACGGAGATCGGCGTCGTCTTGGTGGCCACGGCGAAGCGGTTGCCAAGCCTGGGCTTGCCGATCTGCCCGATCTCGCGCTGGAAGGCGAAACGTGCGGCCCGCTGGACGTTGCCGAAGTGGTCGTCGGGGCGGATGTCCAGCGCGCTGAAATCCACCCATTGCTGCGGGTAGCCCACCTGGATGTCCATCTTGCCCAGCTTTTCCAGCGCCGCCTGGCGCGTGGCCGCGTCCAGCCAGGTGTTGCCGCGCAGCCGGCTGGCGAACTCGTCCTTGATGTGGCCGACCATCTCGATGATCTCGCGTCGCGTCGATTCCGGGAAGTTGGCCTGCACGTAGAGCTGCGACAAGGGGTGGTACAGCTGGGCCGCGATCTGCTGGGTGACGACGCGATCGCGCGGCGGGGGCTCCTTCAGGCCCAAACGCAGGCGCGAGAACTCCTCCTCCAGCAAGCTGTACGGCCGCCCGAGTGCCGATGCCCGGCTGGCCAGCACTGTCCAGCGCAGCAGCAGCTTCACGTCTTGGGGCCGCTGTTCGGTCAACAGCCGCTGCAGCGCCTTCATGGCGTTGACATCCAGCACCTGCACGCGCGCCGGCGCGGCGATGCCCAATGCCTGCAGGAAGGCGCGCAGGTCCAGCGCCGGCACCAGAGCCTGCGCCTGCGCCAGCGACATGAGGTTGTAGGTGTTCGCCGGCTCGCGCATCTGCAGCGGCGTCATCATGGCCGCGGCGATGCGGGCTTCCAGTGCCAGGATGCGGGCGGCGTTGTGATTCGCGTCGTCGACTGAATCGCCGCTGCCGTTCAGCATCGACACCATGTACAGGCGGTAGATCTCGCGCAGGCGCTGGGCTTCAGGCTTGACGTATTCGTCCTGCTCCAGCATCTGCCCGCCGGGGGCCAGCACCAGCACGGTGCTGCTGCTGTCTTTGGCGTCGGGCATCGCCAACGCGTTGATCAGCGGCGAGGTGCCATAAGCGTTCTGCAGCTGGCCGGCCAGCCGGCCCCAATCCGCCGGCGTGCCGCGGGCCGCCGTAATGCGCTGCAGGTCGGCGGCCAGGGGCTGCAGGCCGAGCGCGTCGCGCCGCGCATCGTCCAGGGCCGCCTTGTAGAAATCACCCACCTGTTGTTGCGGGCTGCCTTTGGCTGCCCCGGGTGTGGCGGCGGCCTGCTGGATCAGGCCCAGCAGCTGGCGGTCCAGCTGTTGCGCCAGCAGCGTGAAGCCGCCCACGTCGGCGGCACTGGGTGCAATCTCGGTCTTCTTGAGCCAGTTGCCGGCGGCATAACGGTAGAAGTCCTGGCGTGGGTCGACCGCCGTGTCCATGTTCTGCGGCGCATAGCCCAGGGGCGCCACGTCGCCTGGCAGGGTGCCTGACCAGGCCAGTTGCGGGAGAGAGCCCAGGGCCGATAGCGCCAGGGCCAGCAGGAGTCGTTTCACGGTCATTCACCTTCAAGGGCCGAGGGGGCCCGGCTGGGGATCACGCCATCACGCTAGTGGCGTACCTGCCTGCGGGCTATCCGCTTTGCGAACCCGGCCTGGCCCTGGCGGCCGACAGCGTCTGCGACGGCGATTCGCCGATGGCCTGCCGGTACGACACCGAGAACCGGCCCAGGTGGCTGAAGCCGAAGCGCAGCGCGGCTTCGGTCACCGTCGTGGCCGGCGAGCCTTGGGCCAGCCACTGGTGCGCGGCGAGCAGCCGGCGCTCGGCGACGAACCGCATCGGTGGAATCCCGCGTCGGTAGAGGAAGGACTTCTGCAGGCTGCGTTCGCCGACCCCCGCCACCCGGCACAAGCTGCCCATGGTGATCGGCTCGTCCAGGTGTGCATCGATCCAGGCTTCCAGATCCCTTGCGCGCGCCAGCGCCAGCGCACCGGGGCGCGTGGCCGGGGCATCGCGCAGTACGAGGTCGACCATGCAGTCCATGAAGCAGGCTTCGGCGGAGCCCTGCCGGCGGCCATCGAGGCCGGGTTCGGTGGCCAGCACCAGTTGCGTGGCCGCCGTCAGCAGCGCCCGGCGCTCGGCTGCGGCCAGTTCCGGCATGGCCAAGCGCCTGAGATTGCGGTGCACCGCTTCGGGCCTACGCGCCTGCAGCTCGGCCGTCAACGCGTGGGCATCGACTTCCATTGCGAACAGCGCACCGGGCGGGCTGCGGCGCGTGAAGGCCCAGCCGGGCGGGATCAGCGCCGCCGTGTTCGGCGCGGTCGGCGCCGACGCGCGCAGTCCGCTGCGCAGCACCGTACCCGGCGGCAGGGCCAGCTGCAGCAACCAGCCGTGCACGTGGCCACGCACCACCTGCGCCACCGCCGATTCAGAGCCGCCCAGGTGCGTGTGCTGCGCGCGCACCTGGTACATGGCATAGCCCAGCGGCCGGCCCGCCAGGGCCACGCGCGAGTGTGGTCCGTCCTGGTTGCCGATGAAGGCCCGGACTTCACCCAGGTCGTCGGACTGGAACTGGCGCGCCCAGTGCGGAGGCGCGCTGGCCGTGAGCAGACTACCAGTCGTCATCGCCTGGCGGCCAGGGGGCGTCGGGGATCAGGCCGCGGTTGGCGCGACCGCTGCGCGCCCACGGCGGCGCGTGGCTGCGGCCAGGGCCAGCAGGGCGGCCACGGCCAGTCCGACCGTGCCGGGCTCGGGGACGGCCGTGCTGTAGTTGATCTGCAGCGTGCCTTGCTGGATGTTCACGCCCACCGGCGGCACGGTGTAGCCCAGGTAGGCCGTCACCCAGACCGTGCCGGCGTTGGCGACGAAGGGCCCGGTGCTGCCGAAGGGCCCGTTGCTGCCCGTGGCACCGCCCCAGGCGCCGGAAGCCGGGCCGAAGCTGCCGGGCTCGTCCAGGCTGCTGGGGCTCCAGTCCAGCCAGTTGACGGGGACCTGGGCGTCGTTCACCGACAGCACCAGTTCGCGCAGCCAGCTGTCGCCCAGAGTGGTGAAGGCGAGGTTGGCGTAGCTGAAGCCGGTCACGGTGGCCCCGGTGGGCAGGCTCACGAACTGGCCGGTGTTGCCGCTGCTGCCAAAGCCGCCCCGGGCCTGCCAGCCGGCCAGGTCCAGGGTGATGCTGGCGGCCTGGGCCTGCAGGCCGGGCAGGGCCAGCGCCAGGGCTGCAGCCAGTTGGACCAGGGGCGCACGGTGCGTGATCTTGAAGAACTTCATGAGGGTGTCTCGAAGGGATGGAACAGGAAGGTGCTGGCAGGCCGCGCGGTCATTCGGTCAGCCGGATCGGGCGGCTCGATGCATCGGCCCGGATCTGTTCGTCGGTGAAGGGCAGGCTCACCCAGCCGTAGTTCGCGTAGAGCTGCGTCATGTTGGCGAAGTTGGGGTTCGCCGGGTCGGTGGATTGCGAGTAGGTGACCACCGCCCGCGCCACCGGCAGGCCGCCTGCGAACGACACGGCCTGGATGTAGCTCGAGCCGCCGCCGATCGGCGTGTAGCCGACATTGGGCACCAGTGGCCCCGGGACGATGGCGTTGTAGACGCCCGAGGGGCCCGAGCCGCCGTGGATGGGATAGCTCACGCCGTTGCGCACGTCGAACTGCACCGCGCCCCAGGGCCGCGTCAGCGGGATGCCGTTGTCGGCGAAGAACTTGGCCGTGTAGGCCAGCTCGCCCATCACGCGGGCGATGACGTTGGCGTTGCTGCTGTTCAGGTTGCGCGGCGTGGTCGCCGGGCTGGCGGGGTTGAAGGGCACCGCGTACAGCGTCGCCGCCGTCAGCGCCGGCAGCCCGGCGGACGCCGTGCCGCTGAGCCGCCGCCAGAACTCGGTCCACACGTGCGCGCCGACGCTGCCGACGTTGTTGCGGCGGTCCCAGGTGGCCAGCACGTTGCAGGCCTCGGTGACGCTGACCGGCTGCCCGCCGATCGTCACGATCGGGTTCTGCGAAGCGCACAGCCCCAGCACGCCGTCGAGCATGATCTCGGCGCTGTAGTGGCGGTTGCCGTAGAGCACGTCCTGCAGCCACTGGCGGTTGAAGGCCGTGCCACCGGGCAGGCCGTCGACACCGGCTTGCCGGTCGGCAATCTGCTGGATGCCCAGCCGCGTGCGCAGCCCCTGGGGCAGGCCTTCGTCGGCGCCGATGATGCGCGAGAAGCCCGTCAGCGGCGCGGCCGGGTTGCTCAGCCAGTAGCTGTCATTGCTGTTCTGCACGTAGTCGCGGCGCGTCAGGCTGGGCATGCTGCTGGCGCCGAAGACGCCAGGGATGGGCGAATCGGCGTCGGTGCCCAGATCGCAGGCGGAGGTGGAGCCATCCAGCGCATACAGCCGCGCCGGGGCCAGCACGGTGGTGGACGGGCCCGCCTTCGTGCATGCGGCCAGCTTGGCGTTGGTGGCATGCGGCATGGCGCCGATGTCGGCGTAGTAGGCATCGCCCGCGCTGTCCACGGCGATCGTGTTCACCCAGGGCAGGCCGGCCTGCGTGCGCAGGATCGACGCGAATTCCGCCATGTTGCGCGCCGTGCCCATCTCGCGGTACTGGCGGAATGCGCGCAGGTTCTCCAGGTTGACATCCGTCAGGGCCCAGGCCCGGGTGGTGGTCCAGGGCGTGGCCGCACCCGCGGGCAGCAGCACCGGCCCGAACTGCGTCATCCAGAAGGTGTGGGTGCTGGGCAGCACGGTCACGCCATCGGGCTGCAGCACCTCAACGGTCACGGTTTCGGGCGTCATCGCCACCACCTGGCCGTCGTAGAGGTAGGACGTGGGGCTGGCTGGCACGATCGTGAGCTCGCGCAGCACGAAGCGGCGCGCGGTGGACACCGTGTGCGTCCAGGCGATGTCCTTGTTGAAGCCGAAGTTGACCAGCGGGAAGCCGTAGATCGAGGCCCCCATCACGTCGTAGACGCCGGGGATCGTCATGTGCACGGCGTAGAAGCGCTCGATGCCGAACCACGGGAAGTGCGGGTTGCCCAGCAGCGCCCCCGCGCCGCCGGTGAGATCGCCACCCAGGGCCACCGCGTTGCTGCCGAAACGCTCGACATCGAAGTTCGGCAGATCCGCGGCCAGGGCCTCGGCCGGTGCCTCGGCCCGCTGCGCCGGCTCGGCGGCGGCGGGCCCGGCCGCGCTGGGCTGCGCTGCCGGCGGCACGGCGGCCACCAGCTGGTTGACCAGGTTGCCGGTGCTGGCGCGCACCAGCAGCTTGCGCAGCACCTTCATCGCGTCCTTGCCCGTGATCGGCTGCACCCAGGGCTGGTTGCGGCAGTCGGCGGGCAGCTGGGCCACGCCCCGGTCACGCAGGAAGCGGTTGTAGCCGGCGGCGTAGCCCGTCAGCAGATCGCGCGTTTCGCGGTCCAGGGCCAGCCAGGCGGCGTCGGTGCGCGCGGTCGAGTTGACCATCTTGTAGACGCGGTCGGCGTTGACCGAAGCGCTGCCGAACCAGCGCGACTGCGTGCCCGATGCGGCGAGCAGCTCGCGCGCCAGCACGCACACGTTGTCCTGCGCGAAGGCGTAGCCGTAGCCGTAGCCCATGCTGCCCCAGTTGGCCGCGCGGATGTGCGGAATGCCGAAGCTGGTGCGCTGGATCTGTACCTCGTACCGCAGCGCCTTCTGGGCCTGGCTGCTGGCCGCCGCCAGCAGCAGGCCTGCTGCCAGGCACGGAATGGAAAGCTGTCGCAGTTTCATGTCTTCTCCGGTTCTGATGTTGTTCTTTGCCGCGGGCGCAGGACGGTCGCGCTGCTGGGTTGGCCGGGCTGCCCGTCACGACCCAGGGACCGTAACAGCAGCGGGGCCGATCCGGCAGCCGTGCAATCCAGCAATCGCAGCGCCGCCGGCCGTGTTACGGCCATCAGGCGCAAGCCTTGCGTGCCATGGCCGCCGAAGCCTGCAGCCCCTGGTCCTGCTTGCCATCTGCTTCGCAATCCGGCCGCACTGACACACAGGCCGCTTGGCTTGACGCAGGCCACAGGCAGGCGGAAGATGGTTCAGGCGCCGTGACAACAGCAGTGACATCTGCCTGTTAGCCTGCGCCCCATAACGACGGGACGGAGACAAGCACATGAACATGCAATCTCGGGTGCGCGGTGCGCACCCGGCCGGCGCTCGCGCGCCATGCGCGCTGATGCTGGCCACGGCGCTGGCCACCACGCTGGCCATGGGTAGCGCCGATGCGCGCATCGTGCGCATCAAGATCGACAGCACCACCGCCGCCACCGGCACCGGCCAGACACTGGCCTACCAGACGATCCGCGGCCGTGCCTGGGGCGAACTGGACCCGACCGACGAGAAGAACGCCGTCATCACCGACATCCAGCTGGCCAAGGATGCCGACGGCAAGGTGCGCTACGTCACCAGCTTCACGCTCACGGTGCCGACCGATCCGGCCAACGCCACCGGCTTCCTGTGGCACGACGTGCCCAACCGCGGCGGCAACTTCCTGATCCCCGTGGTCGAGCGCAATGCCGGCGACTTCGGCCTGGCCAGCGGCTGGCAGGCCGACAACGCCGGCGCCACCGCCGTGCCGGCCAATGCGGCCGACCCGAACGCCACCATCAGCACCACCAACCACTGGGTGCAGGTGCCCACGGCCAAGGTCAATGGCAACGAAGTCACCGGCAACGTGCTGGCGCGCATCATCAACCGCAGCGGCACCGGCGGGCAGCCGCTGAACGTGATGGGCAACCCGGTGCCCTACCTGCCAGCCACGCTGGACACCACGCAGGCGCGGCTGACCACGCGCGTGGCCGAGACCATCGACGGCAACATCACCGAAGGCACGGTCGTGCCCAGCAGCGACTGGGCCTACACCCGCAGCACCGGCGGAACCTGCAGCACCACCCCGTTCCCGGGCACGCCGTTCGACAACAGCAACGCGCTGCTGCCGGGCAGTCTGCCGGTGTGCATCGTCGTCAATGGCGGCTTCAACCCGAACCTGCTGTACCAGCTGGTCTACCCGGCGAAGAACGCCTACGTGCTGGGCATCGGCATCGCTGCGTTCCGCGACGTGGGCTCGTTCTTCCGCTATGCGGCGGCGGACGACTTCGGCACCGCCAACCCGATTGCCGGGCGCGTGCGCGGCAGCTCGATGCGCGGCAGTTCGCAGTCCGGCAACTTCACGCGCCAGTTCATCTACATGGGCATGAACCAGGACGAAGCCGGCCGCAAGCTGCACGACGGCGCCTGGCCGCAGATCGCCGGCCGCCGCGTGGCCAGCAACGTGCGCTGGGGCCAGGCCGACGGCGTGCTGGAGCTCTACCAGATGGGCAGCGAAGGCCCGCAGTGGTGGGTGGACTACCCGGATCCGGTGCGCGGCCTGCCCACCAAGGGCATCCTGACGCGTTGCACCGCCACGGCCACCTGCCCCAAGGTGATCGAGCACTTTGGCGGGGCCGAAGTGTTCGCGCTGAAGATGACGATGTCCTGGGTCGGTACCGCCGGTGACTTCGACATCCCGCTGACGCGCAACGTGCGCCGCTACTACATCCCCAGCACCACGCACGGCGGCGGCAGCGGCGCGATGACGCAGGCCCCGCCCAACACCGCAGTCAACTGCCCCGGCAACAACTGGGGCCAGGGCACGCTGCTGGCCAACCCGATGCCTTCGACGGAGATGGTCAACGTCATCCGCGTGTCGATGCGCAACTGGGTGCTGAACAACGTGCCGCCGCCCCCCAGCCGCTGGCCGACGCTGGCCGGTGGCACGCTGGTCAACGCCACCAAGGCGGAAATGGGCTTCCCTTCGGGCGTGCCGGGCATCCCGGATTCGATCTTCCAGCCACAGAACTTCGCCTTCCCGGTCTTCGACTACGACTGGGGCCCCGAATACAACCCCAGTGACGCCACCGGCAACCCGACCAACCTGCCGCCGCCGATCCGCCGCGTGATCCCGATGAAGGTGCCCAAGGTGGACGCCGACGGCAATGAACTGGGCGGCGTGCCCACGACCATGCGCGACGCGCCGCTGGGCACCTACCTGGGGTGGAACATCACCGCGGCCGGCTTCCACCGCGGGCAGGTGTGCAACTACGTCGGCGGCTACGTGCCCTTCGCGGTGACGCGTGCCGACCGCCTGGCCAGTGGCGACCCGCGGCTGTCGCTGCAGGAACGTTACGGCTCGAAGGCCGGCTATGTGGCCGCGATCACGGCTGCGGCCAACAACGCCTTCCAGCAGGGTTACCTGCTGGCAGCCGACCGCGATGCGCTCATCGCCCGTGCCCAGGCCAGCGACGTGCTGGTGGGCGTGCCCCCGCTGAACGGCGGCACGCGGGGCGCGAAGAGCGGCCGCGCCGGCCAATGAACGCAGCCTGTTCCTCTGGAGACCAAGACATCATGAAGAAGATCCTCCTGGCGCTGGCCGCCGTCATCGCCTGCGGCAGCGCCGCGGCGCAGTTCACCGGGCCGCAGGCCGCGGCCAACTGGACCGTCGGCAACCTGGGTGCGCTCAACGGCAACGTGTCGTTCGGCACGGCGCTGTTCGCGCCCAGCCAGCTGGTGCTGGTGGGTGCCGATGCCAGCAGCGGCTGCACCGGTGGCGTCTACGGCTTCGCCGGCCCCTGCGAGCTGCGGGTGACGCTCAACCAGCCGGGCATCTACACCTTCGACTACGCCTACACCAGCTTCGACAGCGATGGCCCGGGCGGGGACCTGTTCGGCGTGCTGGTCGACGGCGTGCGCGTCTCACCCACGGTCTCCGACCCTGGCGGCGCGGTGTCGCAGGCCGGCACGCGCAGCTTCACCGCGCTGTCGTCGTTCGGCTTCTTCGTGAACTGCAGCGATTGCACGGGCGGCGAGGCCCGGGTGACGATCAGCAGCTTCCGCGTTTCGCCCGTGCCCGAGGCGTCGACGCTCGCGCTGTGGCTGGCAGGCGGCGCCGCCGTGGCCGGGATCGCTTCGCGGCGGCAGCGGGCCGCCGGCGGCGCAACGCGCCAGGGGTGATGCCGGCAGGGCCGGGCGGTTGCCGGCGGCCCTGATCCGGGCGCGACAGCCGCTTCTTGGCAGGGCGGGCCGCCGGGTTCGCCAGCGGCATGTCCGGCATGGGCCTGTCGTCGACGGGGATTCCGGAGCCGGCCATGCGGGCCTTGCCCGCGCGCGCCCTTGTGCGGGCCAGGGCGTGCTTGCGCGCCCTTGCCCGCCCTTGCGTATCCTCGCGCCCGCGCCGCCCTTGTATCCCTTTACGGCTGCTGCCGATCCTTTCCGGAGCCCCGATCTTGTCCAGATTTCTCGCTGCCTCTGCCCGTTGCTTCCGCCTGGCCCTGTTGGGCGCTTCGATGCTGACCGTCCTGGCGGCCTGCGGCGGTGGTGGCGGTGGCGGTGAAGGGGGCGGCGGCGGCGGTGGTGGCGGGGGCGGCGCGCTGGCCACACTGACGCCGGACTTCTACCCCTTGAACGTCGGCGACACACGCAGCTGGCGCGTCACCCAGGGCAGCGAGGTCGGCAGCCTGCGCACCGAGCGCGTCACGGCCTTGGGCGCCGTGGGCAGCGTGCAGGCCTACACGGTGGTGGCCATCGAAACCGGCAGCAGTGGGGCCGGCACGGGCAGCGCCCCGGCGGAGACCGAGTACCTGACGTCCGGGGCCGCCGGCATCAGCAGCGTGCCGGGCCCGGCTTCGACGGCCCTGGCGCAGGCCGTGGGGGCGGTGGACATGCTGCGCTTCGGCATGACCGAAGGTCAGACGCTGGTGCTGGTGGATCGCAGCTTCAACATCGACGCCAATGGCGACGGCCGCATCGACACCATCGACCTGCGCGTGCAGAGCAGCTTCGTCGGCCTCGAAGCCATCAGCACGGCGGCCGGCAGCTTCCCAGGGTCCGCCCGCGTGCGCAGTGCCGTGCGTACGACGGTACGGCTGGCAGGTGCGCCCGCATCCACGGTCGATTCGGTGGTGGAGGAATGGCTGGCGCCGGGTGTGGGCCCGGTGCGCAGCAGCGTCACCGTCGGCACGGGCAGCACGGCCACCGTCGATGTCGAAGAGGTCACCGCCTACGGCGTGGCCGGCCGGCGCAGCGAGAGCGTGGCGCCGGTGCTGGTCTCGGGCACGCCCGCGGCCAACGCCTCGGTGGCCAGCAATGTGCAGCCGGTGCTGGTGTTCAGCGAATTGCTCGACCCGGTCTCACTGGACGGGCCCAACGGCCTGACGATCGTCAACGCCGCCGGGCAGGCCGTTGCCGTGACGCGCAGTCTCGACCAGGGCGGTGTGCGCATCACACTGCAGCCCGCCGGCCTGCTGCAGGACGGGCGCTATGAATTGCGGCTGGGTTCGGGCATCACCGATCTGGCAGGCAATCCGCTGCCAGCGGCCGTGCGTGCCTTCAGTGTGGACACCACCGGGCCGCGCCGCGTGTCCTCGGTGCCGGCTGAAGGTGCCGAAGACGCCCCCTTGACGGGCACGCTGACCCTGAGCTTCGACGAGCCCGTCTTCGCTGCGCCCGGCAGCCCCTTGCGCTTCGAGCTCGCCGACCTGGTGCTGGGGACGTCCACCTTCCTGGCCGGCACCATCGACGGCACCAACCTGCGTGCCGTGCTGGACACACCGCTGGCACGCAACCGCAGCTATGCCCTGATCCTGCGCTCCCAGGTCACCGATGCCAGCGGCAATGCGGTGGATTTCGGCAATGGCCGCCTGAACTTCCGCACCGATCCCGGCCCCCTGTCGCGGCCCGCAGCGCTGGAAGCCGGCGCGGTGGTCTATGCCCTGACGCAGGGGGACGTCGATGCCGACGGCCGCAGCGATCTGGTCTATGCCGCGCAGACCTCCGGCACGAACAGCTTCTACGTCGCCGCCCGGCTGCAGCAGGCCGATGGCCGCTATGCCGCGCCCAGCCGCCTGGCCGCGCTGCCCTCGACGGGCCTGTGCAGCCCCGACAGCCTGGTGCTGGGCCATGCCGATGGCGATGGCCGGATCGACATCGCGCTGGCGGGCTGCAGTGCGGTCGTCACTTCCAGCCTGACCGTGTTGCGCCAGACGGCGGCCGGCCGCTTCGAGACCGAATCGCCCCCGGTTTCCGTGATCAGCCGCCGCATCGCGGCTGCCGACGTGGACGGCGACGGCCGGGCCGAGATCATCGTGGCCGAACCCCTGCCCGGTGGAACCCGCCTGAGCGCCTTGCGCCGCAACGATGCGGGTGCCTGGGTGTCCGTGCTGTCCATCGACGGCGGCACCACGGTCGTCAGCGACCTGGCCTTTGCCGATCTGGACGGCGACGGCCGGCGCGACGCGGTCTGGCTGCGCCTGCTGCCGAACAACCGTGACTGGGAGCTGGCCTGGGCATTGCGCCAGGGCGCAGGGTTTGCCAGCACCCGCAGCCTGGCGCTGGCCACGGGGCTGAGCGACGCGCCAGGCCTGAGCCTGGGTGACGTGAACGGCGACGGTCGCAACGACGTGCTGCTGCTGCAGGCCGTCGTGCCCCCCGGCACGGGGACGCGGCGCGGCGAACTGCGGGTGCTGCGCAACGACGGCAGCGGCAGCTTCGTGGCCGCGCAGACCCTGTCCTTCATCTCGCCCGCGACCGCCGCGACGGTGGCTGACATCGACGGCGACAACCGCAACGACGTGGTGCTGGCCCTGTCGAGCGAACTGCGCGTGGCGGTGCTGCTGCAGGGCGCCGATGGCAATCTCCAGGCCGAGCGCTTCTTCGACGTGAGCCAGGACCGCTTCCTCAGCGGCGACGCGCTGGCCGTGCTGGACCTGAACGCCGACGGCCGACGCGACCTGGTGGCCGGCAGCAGCGTGCTGCTGGGCCGGCCGACGACCGGGCCCTGGCCCCTGGCCGAAGCCGGCGAGGGCACGGCCCGCGTGGCAGCCGCCAGCTCACCAGGTTCGGCCCTCGCTTCAGCACCCGTGGCGCAGGCATCTCCCGTCACGCGTGCCCTGGCGGGCCATCTGCGCGCGCTGCAGGGCCGCTGAGGCGCTCTAACCCGGTGTAGACCGATCTAACCCGCGCCCACCCGCCACGGGTGGTCCCGGTCGGCCGCGTCGCGCTGGCGGAAGGTCTTGGGTGGCACGCCCACGGTGCGCTTGAAGACCTTGGAAAAGCTGAAGGCATCCTGGTAGCCCACTTCGGCAGCCACGGTTTCCAGCTTCAGGTCGGTTTCTGCCAGCAGCCGCATCGCGCGCTGCATGCGCAACAGCCGCAGGTGGTTCAGCGGCGTGTCGCCCATCGCATCGCGGAAGCGCTCGGCCAGCGCCGTGCGCGACAGCCCGGCCTGCTGCGCCAGATCGTCCAGCGTCCAGGGGTGGGCGCAGCGCTCGTGCATCAGCGTCAGCGCGCGCCGCACCTGCGCGTCCCGCACGGCATGGCTCCAGCCGTGGCCGGCCTGCCCGCGCTCGGCAGCGATCTCGCGCAGCGCGTAGGTGAAGACCACGTCCAGCAAGGCCTGCACCAGGGTGTCGGCGCCAGGCTCGCCGCTGCGGATCTCCGACTCCATCAGCCCTGCCGCCAGCGCCAGCGGGCCCAGCCGCGGGCGCGCTTCGGCGCGCAACACGGTCCAGGGCGGCAGCTCGGCAAAGAACGGGTGCAGCGGCTGGTTCCACAGCTGGTAGGCCCCGCCCACCACCACGCTCGTGCCCGTCCCGGCGGGCCCGGGTGTCTGGCCGATGGTCTGCGGCTTCAGCCCCGCCAGCCGCGGGCCCACGCTCAGCGCGTGGTCGCAGCCGCGCGCCATCACGGCCAAGTCGCCGGCAGCCAGGGCCAGCGGCTCGGCCAGCTGGGGGGCGTGCACGTGCACCGGCCCCTGCATCACCACATGCAGGCCGATGCTCCTTTCACACGGGAACCGCAGTACCGCATCGCCGGGGATAGCGTGCAGGCCCAGCACGCGGCGGCGCAGACCGGCGTCTTGAAGAATGTCAGAAAGTAGATCCATGGCGGACGATTGGACATGAAAACTGGACTGGATGCCATTAGCCGTACCGCTTTCGCGCTTCAACATGCAGTTCTTCGTCAACCCTCTCCGGAGTTCTCCATGTCACGCATTCTTGTGGTCGGTGCCAGCGGCACCGTCGGGTCCGAACTGTCGCGCCTGCTGGCCGCCCAGGGCGAAACCGTGCTCAAGGCCACGCACCGCACGCCGGCCGCTGCCGATCAGGTGCACCTCGATCTGGTCAGCCACCGCGGGCTGCCGGAGGCCCTGGCGGGCGTGGATCGCGCGTTCCTGCTGGCGCCGCCCGGCCATGTGGACCAGGAAGCGCTGCTGGCCCCGCTGATCGACGCGGCCCGGGTGCACGGCCTGCAAAAGCTGGTGCTGATGTCGGCCATGGGCGCCAACGCCGACGACAACGCGCCGCTGCGCCGCGCCGAAAGGCGGCTGGAAGCCTCGGGCCTGCCCTACAACATCGTCCGGCCGAACTGGTTCATGCAGAACTTCAACACTTTCTGGCTGCACGGCATCCAGACCGCAGGCCAGATCTTCCTGCCGGTGGGGGCGGCCAAGGGCAGCTTCATCGATGCGCGCGACATCGCGGCCGTGGCCGCCCGGCTGCTGACCAGCGATGACCTGGCCGATCGCGATTTCGATCTCACCGGCCCGCAGGCGCTGGACCATCATGAAGTGGCGGCCATCCTCTCGCAGGCCAGCGGCAGGCCGATAGGCTTCACCGACATTGCGCCCGAAGCCATGCTGCAGGGGCTGATGGGGGCCGGGCTGCCGCAGGATTACGCGGGCTTCCTGGTCCAGATCCTGGGCGCCTTCAAGGCCGGCTTCGCCGAGCGCACCACCGACGCCGTGCGGCACATCACGGGCCAGCCACCACGCACGCTGGCGCAGTACGCGCAGGATTACCGCGCCATCTGGGCCCCGGCCTGATCACGCGATCCGCATGCTCCCGACTTACCCATCCCCCGGTTCGGGGGCCCCGCCCCTGGACCACGGGGGTTGGCTTCGTTGACCCAGGGCAGGGCGGGGCCTAACGTGAGGATGTCCTATTCCTTCATCCATTTTTCGCCGATTCGAGGGCCCATGACTCCGCAAACCCAATCCAAGCTTGATCAATCGCAGGTTGCCCTGCGTCTGAGCCTGTGCGCCGCTGCCGTGGCCGGTGTCGCCGGTGCCGGCAGCGCCCAGGCGGCGTTGGTGACCACCTTCGCCAACACCGTGATCACCCTGCCGAACACCGTCGCAGGCGTGTACATCAACCTGCTGACTGGTGCCACCGGCACCTCCGCCGGTACTGTGGCAGGTTGGGACATCAACCCCTATCTGGCCAACGCAGGCACCCAGCTGGGCTTCTACTGGGGCACGACGCCGGCTGCCAGCCACGGCGGTGTGGCGGCCACCATCACGGGCCCGCTGCTGAACCTGCCGGCCAGCACGACCATCTCGTCTGCCAGCACCTTCTCGGCGTCCATCATCTCCGGTACCACGGGTTCCGCCTTCCTGGCCAATACTGGCGAGAAGGTCCTGGGCTTCCGCTTCTTCAACGAAGGCACCGGCGCGGTCAACTACGGCTACATGCGCATCTCGACCACCGCCGGCACGGGCTACCCCGCTTCCATCCGCGGCTGGGTCTACGAGAACAGCGGCGGCTCGATCACCACGCCGATCCCCGAGCCCGCCACGGGCCTGATGCTGGGCATGGGTGCCCTGGCCCTGGGTGCCGTGCACATGCGCCGCCTGCGCCGCGAGCGCCAGCAGGCCGCCACGCACTGACATCGGGCCGCGCGCCGCTCAGGCGCGCCCCCCTGCCCACCGCGCCCGCGCCAAGAAATTGGCGCGGGCGTTGTTTTGTTCGGGCCTGGCATCGCCTGCCGGGCTGCCGGACTGAGAAGATCAGGTCGCGGGCCAGCCGCGCCACGGGTTCCCATGCCATCTGCCATCGCCAACAAACTGCTGCTCATCGGGTGGGACGCCGCCGATTGGCAGATCATGCATCCGCTCATTGATTCAGGCCGCATGCCGCATCTCAAGCGGCTGGTCGAAGGCGGCGTGATCGGCAACCTGCTGACCCTGCAGCCGGTGCTGTCGCCCATCCTCTGGACATCCATCACCACCGGCAAGCGTGCCTATCTGCATGGCGTGCACGGTTTCGTCGAACCCACGCCCGACGGCACCGCCTTGCGGCCCACCTCCAGCAGCACCCGGCGCTGCAAGGCGCTGTGGAACATCCTGGCTCAGTCCGGCAAGCGCTGCCACGCCGTGGGCTGGTATGCCAGCCATCCGGCCGAGAACATCCGCGGGGCCTGTGTTTCGGAGCTGTTCCACATGGCGCCTGCCGGGTCCGCGCCCGATGCCTGGCCGGTGCCGCCTGGCAGCGTGTTCCCCGAACACCTCGCCGCCGATCTGGCCGAGCTGCGCTTCCACCCCGAGGAAGTCATCGGCGACATGCTGCTGCCCTTCGTGCCCACCGCGGCCCAGCTGGACCAGCGTGACCCGGACGTCGCGCGGCTGTTCAAGGCGCTGGCCCGCCGGCTGGCCGAATGCATTTCCGTGCAGGCGGTGACTACCGGGCTGATGGAGGAGCAACCCTGGGACTTCTGCACCGCGTACTTCGACACCATCGACCGCATCTGCCACGACTTCATGTTCTTCCATCCGCCGCAGATGGCGCACATCCGGCCGGATTTCTTCGAGCACTTCCAGCACGTGGTCAACGGCATCTACGAGTTCCATGACCAGATGCTGGGCCGCCTGGTGGCGCTGGCGGGGCCCGAGTGCCACGTGATGATCGTTTCCGATCACGGCTTCCAGAGCGGCGGGCTGCGCCCCACGGGCCGGGTCGAGGCAGCGCAGTGGCACCGCAACTTCGGCACCTTCTTGCTGGCCGGGCCCGGCGTGCGCCAGGACGCCACGGTGCACGGCGCCACGCTGCTGGACATTGCGCCCACGGTACTGACGCTCTTCGGTCTGCCGGTGGGGCGCGACATGGAAGGCAAGGTGCTGGTGAACGTCTTCGAGACGCCGCCGGAGATCGCGCGCATCGATTCCTGGGAACAGGTGCCCGATCCGGTCTACGACGCCCGGGTCGTCGATGCCATCGAAGACGACCCCGAAGCCGCACGCGCCGCCATGAACCAGCTCGTCGAGCTGGGCTACATCGACGCGCCTGGCGAAGACGTGCAGCGCGACATCGAGCAGGCGCGGGCCGTGCAGAAGTACAACCTGGCCTGCTCCTGCATCGACGGCAAGCATGCGTCGCGGGCCGTCACGCTGGCCTTCGAGCTGGTGCAGCAGTTCCCGCAGGAAACGGCCTACCTCGTGTTTGCCGGCCAGGCCGCGATCTCGGCCGCCGACGCGCTGGCGCTGGGCGAGGTCGTGCAGGCGCTGGAGCGCAAGGAGCCTGGCCACAAGCAGCTGGTGCTGTTCAAGGCCTTCCACCGCTGGATGCTGGACGACGTGGCCGGTGCGCTGCGCCACTTCGAGCAGGCATCGACCCAGGGCCATGACAGCCCCTGGCTGCAGACGCGCATCGGGCGCGCCTATCTGCGCCTGCGCCTGTGGGCCAGCGCCGAGGCGGCCTTCAACAAGGCCCTGGCCAAAGACAAGGACAACGCCGAGGCGCACTACGGGCTGAGCGTGGCGCTGCCGCGCCAGGGGCGCCTGGAAGAAGGCGTGCAGGCCGGGCTGCAGGCGATCTCGCTGCTGCACGATTTCCCGCTCGCCCACTTCCAGCTGGGCGCGGTGCTGTCGCGCATGGGCTGGTACGACCGAGCGCTGCAGGCCTTCGAGATCTGCCTGGCAATGGCCCCGAACTTCGCGCTCGCGCACCGCTACGTGGCGCTGATCGCTGCCAGGCTGGGGCAGCCCGAGCGCGCGGCCCGGCACAAGGCCGAAGCCCGGCGCGTGCTGGCCGAAAAACTGCCGCAGCTGGCTGCGGACTGAGGCCGCCTCGCCGTTGCCATCCTTGCCACCCTGACGCCCCGCCATGCACCCTGCGATGCCTTCCGACACCATCACCATCGTCAGCGGCCTGCCGCGGTCCGGCACCTCGCTGATGATGCAGATGCTGCAGGCGGGCGGCCTGCCCGTGCTCACCGACGGCCTGCGGCTGCCCGACGACAACAACCGGCGGGGCTACCTCGAATACGAGCCCGTCAAGCGCCTGCGCAGCGATCGCAGCTGGCTGCCCCAGGCCCGGGGCCAGGCCGTGAAGATCATCCACCTGCTGCTGCGCGACCTGGTGTGGGACGGCAGCCTGCAATACCGCATCGTCTTCATGCGCCGGCCGATCGACGAAGTGCTGGCCAGCCAGCGCACGATGCTGGCGCGCGATGGCAAGGTGGCCGCCGATGCGGCCGTGCTGCGCCGGGCTTTCGACCAGCAGCTGCAGCAGATCGATGCCTTCCTGGCCCAGCAGCCCAGCGCCCGTGTGCTGGACATCGACTACCACGCCGTCGTGCAGCAGCCCTTGCCGTCGGCCCAGGCGGTGCAGGCTTTCCTGGGCATGGCCATGGACACGCAGGCCATGGCCGCGGCCGTCGATCCGGCCCTGCACCGTCAGCGCAGCGCCACGCCGGCCGCGCCCTGAGGGCCCGCGGCCGGCAGGCGCGGCTTCAGCGCTGTCGCCGCCGCGCCAGGCCCATCACGGCCAGCAGGCCGGCAGCCATCAGGGCCAGTGTGGCCGGTTCGGGGATGGCCTGAACCCGCACGATGGTGTCGTTGTAATCGCGGTCGGAAGCCAGGCCGCCGACGCCCGTGCCGAAGCCCCGGCCACCGTTGACGTTGTCTTCCATGCCGACAAAGAAGGTCGTGCCCACGGCCGTGGGCTGCAGCAAAGCGCCGAAGGTGGTGGACGACAGCGAGACCAGCGACACATTGGGAGTGAACACGGCGAACTGCTGGTTCAGGGTGGACGCCCGAGTGCCGATCGGGCCAGTGCCTGTCTGCTGTGTGCTCAGGTACACCGTGCCCGCACCGGCATTCGGGCTGGCTTGCGTGATCCACAGCGAAAAGGGGGCCGTGAAGCTGACGTTGCCTGACGTCAGTGACGCGCTGCTCAGCACCGTACCCGCGTCGGTGATCGCGCCCCAGCTGGTTGAGAACTCCGACAGCCGGCCGATCTGCGAAAAGCTGTAGGTGCCGGCCCCGAACCTGAAGCCGCCCGGGTTGCTGCCGCTGGCACCGCCCAGAAAGAAGTTGTTGAAGGCCAGCGGCGCCGGCGACAGCGGCAGGGAGCCTGATGTCTGGTTGCTGCACGAGCCCGCCGACAGCGCCGGTGAATTGGTCAGGATGGCGCCGACATTGCAGACTGCCGAGCCGACGTTATCGACCGAAGCGTTGTTCCAGTAGGCGCCGGTGTTGGTGTTGTTCGGGAACCCGATCACCTGCCAGGACTGAGCCTGGGTGGTGCTGGCAGCAGCAGCGAGGGTGGCCAGCAGGGCCAGACGTGACAGGGAGCGCATGGGGTGTCTCCAACAGGGGTGGTTGGCCAGCGGCGAGGTGGCGCTGAAGGGTCGACAAGATAGCGGCCTGTGCCGTCCCGAGCATCCACCCGGATACGGGGTGCCCCCTGCTGCGGCAGGCTGTCACGGGGCATGCGCACAATCGCGCGATGCTTCATCTGCTGGCCCAACTGAGCGACCTGCACATCTGCGCCCCGGGCAGGCGCCTGTATCCGCGCGTGGACACGGCCGCGCTGCTGCAGGACGCCGTGGCCGCGGTGCAGCGGTTGCCGGTGCCGCCGCTGGGCGTGCTGCTGAGCGGCGATCTGGTCGACGACGGCAGCCCCGCGGCCTACAGCCACCTGCGCGAACTGCTGGCGCCGCTGACGGGCCCGCTGTGGCCCCTGCCGGGCAACCACGACGAGCGCCACGCGCTGCGCCAGGCCTTTGCCGACCAGCCTGCCCTGCAGCAGACCGCGAGCGAGGACTTCATCCAGTACGAAGTGCCCTTGCCCGGCTTGCGCCTGCTGGTGCTGGACACCCTCGTGCCCGGGGCATCGCATGGCGCGCTGTGCCCGCGCCGCCTGGCCTGGCTGGCCGCGGCGCTGGCGCGCGACACCACCACCCCGGTGGTGCTGGCCTTGCACCACCCGCCTTTCGACATCCACGTGCCGGGCATGGACCGCATCGGCCTGCGCGATGGCCGGCCCGAACTGGCCGCGCTGGTGGCGCAGCACCCGCAGGTGCAGCGCGTCGTCTGCGGCCATGTGCACCGCAGCGTGCAGCGCGTCTGGGCGGGGACGCTGGTGCAGAGCGCGCCTTCCACGGCGCACCAGATCGCGCTGGCCCTGGGCCTGGGCCCTGCGCCCGCGCCCGGGGACGGCTGGACCCTGGAGCCGCCGAGTTTCCTGGTGCATGCCTGGCGGCAGCCGGCCGCGCCGGGCGAGGCGCTGGTCACGCACCAGGTCTTCACGTCAGCCGCGCCCGGGCCGTTTGGCTGGGGCGGCTGAAGAAACAGCGCGCGCCATGCCCCTGTTCGACCCCCAGGCCCTGAACCCCGGCGTGCGCCGCCGCGAGGTGCTGGGCTGGGCGATGTACGACTTCGCCAACAGTGGCTACACCACCGTGGTGCTGACGGCAGTATTCAACGCCTACTTCGTGGGCGTGGTGGCCGACGGTGCCGACTGGGGAACCCTGGCCTGGACGCTGACGCTGGCGCTGAGCAATGCCCTGGTGATGATGGCCACGCCGTTGCTGGGCGCCTGGGCCGATGCCCGCGCGGCCAAGAAGCTGCTGCTGGCGGGCACCACGCTGGGCTGCGTGGCGGCCACCGTGGCGCTGGCCGGCGTGGGCCGCGGCGATCTGTGGCTGGCGGTGGCGGCGATCGTGGTGTCCAACTTCTGCTACGCCGTGGGCGAGCAGGTCACCGCCGCCTTCCTGCCGGAGCTGGCGCGGCGCGAGGCCCTGGGCCGGGTGTCGGGCTGGGGCTGGAGCCTGGGCTACTTCGGCGGCATGCTCACGCTCGGCCTGAGCCTGGGCTACGTGCTCTGGGCCCAGGGCCAGGGGCTGCCGGCCACGCACTTCGTGCCTGTGTCGATGCTGATCACGGCAGCGGTCTATGCCTTGGCTTCGCTGGCCACCTTCGCGCTGCTGCGCGAGCACGCGCGCGCCCAACCCGATGCGCGATTGCGTGGCGCCACCGCGCAGGCCTTCGCACGGCTGCGGCAGACCTGGCGCGAGGCCGGCCGCTACCGCGACTTCCAGTGGCTGCTGGCCTGCGCCGCGGCCTACCAGGCGGGCATCTCGGTGGTGATCGCGCTGGCCGCCATCTACGCTGCCGAGGTGCTGGGCTTCCAGCAGACGCAGACCATGGCGTTGATCTTTCTGGTCAACATCGCCGCCGCCGCGGGCGCCTTCGGCTTCGGCTACTGGCAGGACAGGGTTGGCCACCGGCGAGCGCTGGCCTTCACGCTGTGGGGCTGGGTGGGCATGACGGCGCTGGCCGTGGCCGCCACCACGCCCGGGCCCTTCTGGGCCGCGGCCGTGCTGGCCGGGCTGTGCATGGGCTCCAGCCAGAGCGCCGGCCGCGCGTTGGCCGGGGTGTTCGCGCCGCCTGACCAGCTGGCCGAGTTCTACGGGCTGTGGACCTTCGCCACGCGGCTGGCGGCGATCGCCGGGCCCGTGACTTACGGTCTGGTGACCTGGGCCACGGGCGGCAACCATCGGCTGGCGATCGCGGTCACGGGCCTTTTCTTCCTGCTCGGCCTGGCCCTGCTGCGCCAGGTGGATGTGGCGCGCGGGCAGCAGGCCGCGCAGGCGCAGGCGGGGTAGACCGCAGCGCAGGCCGCGGCCCGTGGCCTGCAGCGCCTGTGGCCATCCCCCTGCCGATACCCTGCGCGGCCATGGACAAGCTGCTGTGGGTGCTCCTGCCGATCGTGCTGGCCGCGGCCGCCGTGGGCGTGGCGGCCTGGCGCGGGCGCCTGCCGCCACGGCCGGTGCTGAACGTCGCCTTCAGCCTGCTGCTGCTGGCCTACCTGCTCGTCACCGCCGGCCTGGGCATCTTCTGGGTCGCCAACCAGCACCTGCCGGTGTTCGACTGGCATTACGTCTTCGGCTATGCCCTGC
>JAIXZR010000213.1 GCA_027489455.1 Rubrivivax sp.
CCTGCGCCGGCACCGGCACCCGTCAGCCCGGCGCGCCCCGTGGCGCCACCGGCTGCGCCAGCGCCCGTCGTGGCCCCGCCGCCGCCGCCCCCGCCGCCGGCCCCGCCACGGGCCGAGGCACCGCAGCGCCCCGATCGCGGACAGGCCCCGGCGCCTGCGCCCCCACCCGGCCGGGGCGGCTGGCGCGGCAACCCGGAGCCCTGAAGCGGTCGACCCCTGCAGCCCGGTGCCCAGACCGGGCGCCGCGCTTCAGCGCAACAGCGGGCGGAGCACCGGCCAGACGTTGTCCAGCATGCGCGGCTGGGCTTCGGCGCGGGGGTGGATGCGATCGGGCTGGAACATGTTCTCGGCGTCGGGCCCATCCGCCACGCCCGCCAGGAAGAAGGGCACGAGCGCGGCGTTCTCGGCCTTGGCCACGGTGGCGAACAGCCGGGTGAAGTCTTCGCCGTACTGGCGGCCATAGTTCGGCGGCACGGCCATGCCCAGCAGCACCGGCCTGGCGCCAGCGGCCTTAGTGGCACGCGTCATGGCCAGCAGGTTGTCCTGCGTCATCGCCAGCGGCAGGCCGCGCAGCGCATCGTTGCCGCCGAGTTCGATCAGCACGATGGCCGGCCTGTGCAGCTTCAGCAGTGCTGGCAGCCGCGACCGCCCGCCCGAGGTGGTGTCGCCGCTGATGCTGGCGTTCACCACCCGGGCCCGCAGCTTCTGGCTGGCGATGCGCTTTTCCAGCAAGGCCACCCAGCCGCTGCCCCGGGCCAGGCCGTATTCCGCCGAGAGGCTGTCGCCCACCACCAGCACCACCGGGGGTTCCCCTGGCGCCTGTGCGGCGGCCCAGCGGCCGGCCAGGGCGGCAGCGAGCCCCAGGCTACAGTTGCGCAGCCAGGCGCGCCGCGCTGCGCGCGCCACTGCCAAAGAAGAAACAGAGTCGATGCCGGATCCCATCATTGCCGTTCAGAACATGTCCAAGCAGGTGGTGGATTCCACCGGGACGCTGACGATTCTCCATGACATCGATTTCCAGCTTCAGCCCGGTGGGTCGGTGGCCATCGTGGGCGCATCGGGATCGGGCAAGAGCACGCTGCTCAGCATCCTGGCCGGGCTGGACACACCCACCTCGGGCACCGTGCTGCTGGCGGGGCAGGACTTGTTCCAGCTGGACGAGGACGCCCGCGCCGAGCTGCGCGCGCGTACGGTCGGCTTCGTCTTCCAGAGCTTCCAGCTGCTGGCCAACCTGACGGCGCTGGAAAACGTCATGCTGCCGCTGGAGCTGATGGGCCGCGCCGATGCCCGCAGCGCTGCCACCGAGATGCTGCGCCGCGTGGGCCTGGGCGAGCGGCTGAACCGCTACCCCAAGGTGCTTTCCGGCGGCGAGCAGCAGCGCGTGGCCCTGGCGCGCGCCTTCGTCGTGCGCCCGGCATTGCTGCTGGCGGACGAACCCACGGGCAGCCTGGACTACGCCACCGGTGAGACGGTGATGCAGCTGATGTTCGAGCTCAACCGCGAGGCCGGGACCACGCTGGTACTGGTGACGCATGACCGCGCCATTGCGGCGCGCTGCGACCGGCAATTGCGCATCGAAGCCGGCCGCCTGGCGGCTTCGTGATCCAGGAAGCGCTCAGGCTGGCCGGGCTTCTTCCGCTGGCGTGAGCTGCGCGCTTGCCAGCGGCGACTGTGCCAGCCGGTAGCCCGCGCCGCGGACGGTCTCGATCATGCCGGCGCAACCGGAAGCGGCCAGCGCATCGCGCAGGCGCTTGATGTGCACGTCGACCGTGCGCTCCTCGATGAACACGTGGTCACCCCAGACGCGGTCCAGCAGTTGGCTGCGGCTGTGCACACGCTCGGGGTGATTCATCAGGAAGCGCAGCAGGCGGAACTCCGTCGGCCCCAGGTGCACGTCCTGCCCGCTGGCCTGCACGCGCATGGTGCCCGGGTCCAGGTGCAGCGCGCCGGCCACCACGGGGGCATTCAGCGTCTGCGGGGCGCGGCGGCGCAGCACGGCGCGGATGCGCGCCAGCAGTTCCGGTGTCGAGAACGGCTTGGCCAGGTAATCGTCGGCGCCCACGTCCAGGCCTTGCACGACATCGCTTTCCTGGCTGCGCGCCGTCAGCATCACCAGCGGCAGCTGGCGCGTGCGGGCCTCGGCGCGCCAGCGGCGGGCCAGGGCGATGCCGCTTTCGCCGGGCAGCATCCAGTCCAGCAGCACCAGGTCGGGCAGCTCGCGCTGCACCGCCAGCCAGGCTGCGTCGCCGTCGGCGGCGCAGCGCACGGCATGCCCGTCGTGTCGCAGGTTCATCGCCAGCAGTTCGGCGATGGCGGGTTCGTCTTCAACGATCAGGATGTGCGCCATGCCAGCAATCTATGGCTGGCGCGTGAAAGCCGTGTGACAGGCCGGCCGGGCTGCGGCGGGTGCCGCAGCCCCGGGGGCCTACAGTGATTGCCGCGGCATGGGCGCTGCCAGCGCATGGCGCAGCGTGTCCAGGCTGTCTTCCAGGTGCGCGCGGGTCTCGGGGTCGCTGCGTTTGGCGATCGGTTGCACGTCCTGCAATCGTTGGATCAGGCGCTGGGCCTGAAGCCGCAGCAGGCTGCGCGCGTCGGTGCGCGATTGGCCGCTGGGCCGCAGCACGGCCGCTGCCAGGCGGTTGACGTGGTCGCGCTGCAGCTCGCGGCGCATCGAGGGCACGCCTTGCCCGCTGGCCAGCTGCTGGCGCAGGCCGTCCCAGACGTCGCGGTCCAGCCGGTCGTAAAGCTCGCTCAGTGCGAAGGCCTGTGTCGGGCGGTCGAACTTGGCCTGGTTGTCCAGCACGCGCCGGGCGATGAAGTCGCTCATCAGGTAGTTCAGCACCGCGCGCTGCAGGTCCAGCAGGCGCTCCGCGGCGGAGAAGTCGGTCGCGGCCAGGCCTTCGCTGCGCTCCAGGAAATCGGGCGCGATGCGGCGCTGCAGGCCAGGCGTGATGGTGAGCCCGCTGCGCGCCAGCACGGTGCTGGAGATCAAGTCCAGCGCCTGGCGCTGGATGGCGGCGTCCACGGGCTGCAGCGGGTCACGGCCGCTGCCGGGATAGTCACGCAGCGTGCGCAGGCCGCCGATCTGCCGCACGAGGATGCCCACGGCCCGCGTGGCGTCGGTCAGCGCGTAGCTGATCGACCGGCGCAGCACGGCGTAATCGCGGTCGGGCGTCAGCACCCGGGCTTCCTGGCGTTTGAATAGATCGCGTGCAATGTCCAGACGCTTGGCAGCGAAGGCGATCGGGTCCTTGCCCAGGTCCAGTTGCAGCGTTTCCGGGTCCAGGCCGAAGGCGCTGTCCTCGTCGGTGCCGAAGGCCAGCAGCGGCTCCGCGCTGCGGGCAGCGATGGTCTGCAGCACGGCTTTCTCGTCGGCCACGCTGGTGCCCGGGGGCAGGGGCCGGTAGGCGTAGTCGATGGCCCAGTAGTCGTACGGGCCCAGGGTGGTCTGGAAGGGCAGGCCGCCGGTCTTGCCCGGGGGCGGCAGGTTGACGGCGTTGTATTCCATCACCGACCCGGTGGTGCCGAAAGCGCGCGTGAACTCGGGATCGGCCAGTTGCGCTTCGCTGTAGACACGCGAGGCCCGGAAGTTGTGGCGCAGGCCCAGCGCATGCCCCACCTCGTGCATGATGGAATCCTTCACGTAGTCCAGCACGAACTGCTGCGCCAGCGGGCTGTCGGGTTCCAGCTCGCCGCGGGCTTCCAGCACGTCCATCGCATAGCCCAGCTGCTCGACGCCCAGCTGCGCGTGCAGGCACTGGCCTTCGGGCGTATGCAGCGGGCCGGGGTGCAGCAGGCCCAGGTCGACGCGCGGGGCGAAGTCGGGCAGGGCACGGCCGGCCGCGAGGGCGGGGTCGGCCGGATCCCGCGCGCCATCGCTGCGCGCACCTGCCAGCACCTGGGCGCGCAGGCCGCGCACGGCGCGCGCCGACATGCCTTCGAACGCGATGTCGGCGTCCAGGATCTCGCCGCTGCGCGGGTCGACGTGGCTCGGGCCGATGGCACCGAACACCGGGTCGGCGTTCATCATCCAGCGCACCGACGCACGGCCGTAGTCCAGCGTGTCCCAGTCCGCATCATCGGGCTGCTGTTCCACGACGATGGCGTTGACGAAGCCGATCTTGTCGAACGCCTTGTTCCATTCCAGGATGGCGCTGCGCACGGTCTCGCGGTAGACCAGCGGTACGTTGCGGTCGATCCAGAACGTGATGGGCTTGACGGGTTCGCTGCGCTCGGCGGCAGGGTCCTTCTTCTCCAGCCGCCAGCGGTTCACCAGGCGCTGCCGCGGGCTGCGTTGCAGGTCGTCGCTGAAGTCCAGCGTGCTGGTACTGAACAGGCCCAGCCGTGCATCGGCCGGGCGGCCGCGCATCGGCTGCGCGGGCAGCGGCGCGATCGAATAGTGCAGGCCGATGAGCATGCTGCGCGCATCAGGCAGATAGCGCGGGCCGGTGGGCCCCTGCGGCCCCAGCAGCGCGCCCAGCAGGCCACCTGGCTGCGGCTGCGCGCCACCGCCCACGAAATGGCTTTGGACTTCCAGGATCGTGGCGTCGGCCGTGGCGCGCGCGGCCGTGAAGACGGTGTTGCCGCGCTCCAGCCCGTAGCTGGCCCGCAGGCCGCGCTGCAGGCGCTGGCTGATGCCCATCAGGTCGTTCAGGAACAGCGCGTTGGCCTCCACCAGCACGCTCTTGCGGTCGGGGTGCGGTGCGCTGGCCACGGGCGCGGCGGCGAGCAGGCTGTTCGAATACGAGGCCGCCACGGCGCGGGCTTCCGGCGTGCCTGGACGCGCGACGACATCCGTGTTGCGCGCCTGCAGCCGGATCGTGTTGTGCACGCGCACGAACTCCACCACCATCGGGCCACCGACGCCGCCAATGCTGTCGTAGACCATCAGGCCGCCCAGTACCCAGCCTTCGCCGATGCCATTCTTGATCTTGGGGCTCAGCAGGAAGGGCTGGTTCAGCTGCTCGGGGCTGAGCTCGATCCAGACCTTGTCTTCCTTCGTCCACAGCGTCAACGGCCCATCGACACGGCGGGCGTCGCGGATGATGCTCGCGAACGTGGGCGGGGCGCCGGCTGCCGGGCCGGCACCCGGCGCACCTGGCGCACCCGGCGCCCCGGTCGCAGCCGGCGCCGCCGCGGGCGCGGCCGCTGCCGCCTTGGGGGCTTCGGCGGCGACCTTGGCAGGCGCGGGGGCCGGTGCCGTGGCGCCGGCGGGTACCGGGGCGGCCTTGGCACCGGGCTGGCCTGCCTGCGGTGCCGTGGCGCAGGCCGTCAGCGCCAGTGACAGCGACAGCACGCAGTAGCGTGCCACAGGGGTGAAATTCGGCATGCAGACGACCCTTTCGGGCCCTGGACCGGCCCGTTCAAACCCATTCTGCGTCAAAGGGCGCGGCGCTGCCGAAGCCGGTTAGGGAAGGTCTGCAAAACTCGCCTGAATCTTGCATGAGTTGAGACACCGGCGCGGCGGAGCAAGAGGACCATGAAGCAACTCGGACTTGGCCTGAACCTGTCGACCAAGAAGACC
>JAIXZR010000221.1 GCA_027489455.1 Rubrivivax sp.
CCTGCGTCAGCCACCGCGGCGACCAGGTCGTGCTGGGCATGGCCATCACGATGACGGCCGCCGGCCTGACGGTGGTGCTGGGCATCGCCTGGTTCAACCAGGGCGGGCAGACCCCGCCGCTGCCCGACGCCGTGCGGCTGGACCGCTGGTTCGTGGGCGCGGGCGAGGTGGTGGCGCAGATCCCGCTGGTGGGCCGCGCATTGCAGCTGGCCTTCTTCGGCCACAACGGGATGGTCTACGCCACCTTCCTGCTGGTGGGCGGCGTGTGGTGGCTGCTGTATCGCACGCGCTTCGGGCTGCGCCTGCGCGCTGCGGGCGAGAACCCGAACATGGTGGATGCCGCCGGCGTGAGCGTGAAGGCGCTGCGCTACCAGGCCCTGGCGCTGAACGGCGTGATGTGCTCGCTGGCCGGCGCCTACCTGGTGCTGGCGCAGAACCCGAGCTTCATCCCCAACATGACCGCCGGCCGCGGCTACATGGCGCTGGCGGCGCTGATCTTCGGCAAGTGGCATCCGGTGGGCGCGCTGTGGGCGTGCCTGCTGTTCGGCTTCCTCGATGCCGTCTCCATCCGCCTGCAGGGCGCCAGCCTGCCCGCCTTCCTCGGCGGGGGCGAGGTGCCGGTGCAGGCCATCCAGGCCCTGCCCTACGTGCTGACGGTGGTGCTGCTGGCCGGCTTCATCGGCAAGGCGGTGGCACCCAAGGCGCTGGGGCGGCCTTACGTGAAGGAACGCTGATGACCGCGGCCAGCACCCTGCAGGACCGCCTGATCGACGCCGCGCGCCAGGCCCGCGCGCAGGCCTATGCGCCGTACTCGAAGTTCCTCGTGGGCGCGGCCGTGCTGGACGAGCACGGCGCCATCCACGCCGGCTGCAACGTCGAGAACGCCGCCTACCCGCAGGGCTGGTGCGCCGAAGCCTCGGCGCTGGCCGCCCTGGTGCTGGCCGGTGGCCGGCGCGTGCTGGCGGTGGCGGTGTGCGCCGAGGCGCCCGAGCCCGTCACCCCCTGCGGCGGCTGCCGGCAGAAGCTGCGCGAGTTCGCGGCCGGCGATTGCCCGGTCTGGGTGGCCGACCTGCAGGGCCTGAAGGCCAGTTACACCCTGGAGGCCTTGTTGCCCCACGGCTTCGGCCCGCAACACCTGGCAGGCTGAGCGGGTGCAGAATCGGCACTCCAGGGCGCCGGGACGCTAACCCTGGAAGCACGCAGAACTTCGGCCGGCAGGCGGCGTCCAAAGACGACGACGCCGTGTGCGGCCAGGCGTGCCACAAGAACAAGATGACAGGGAGCCTTTGCGCAAGCAGGCCCAGAGATCCGATCATGAAAACCCGACAGGTGACGCTCTTTTCAGGACAAACCTTCGCCGTGCCCCAAGGCATCCAGCGCATCGACACGCGTGCCACGCATGGCTGGCAGGTGCGCTATCACGGCACCAAGTTCTTTGCCGACGGCAGCGCCGATGGCAGCGGCGCCGCGCAATCGCTGGCTGCGGCCACGCGCGAGCTGCTGCACCGCATCGCCACGCTGCCCGCGCCCGTGGTGCTGCAGAAGGGCCCCAGTGCCAACAAGACATCCGATTTGCCGCCTGGCATCAGCGGGCCCATCCTGGTGCCGCCGCGGCGGCGCAAGGGCACCTCGTCGGCCGTGCTGTCGGTGCTGCTGCCGCGCTTCGGCCGCGAGCCGCTGGTGAAGAGCATCTACATCGGCACCGAGCGCACCTACACCGCCCAGCGCTTCGAAGACGCATTGGCCAAGGCCATCGAGATGCGGACCGAGGTGGTGCGCAAGTACGAAGACCAGGCCACGCGCGCCAAGCGCAAGGCCGCGCTGGCCCTGAAGGCCAGCCTGCGCGAAGCGCGCAAGGCCGCGGCGGCCTGATGTCGGGGCCGGCTGTTCCCCCACCGGCGCCGCTGTCTGGCGATGCCGTGGCCGCCACCGTCGATGCACTGCGCCAGCATCTGGGCGCGACCGCGCCTGAGATCGCCGTGCTGCTGGGCACCGGCTGGGGCCCGCTGGCGGCGCGGCTGCAGGGCGCGCAGACCGTGGCCTATGCCGATCTGCCCGCCTTCCCGCGGTTGGCCGTGGGTGGCCATGCCGGCACCCTGAGCGTGGGCCACCTGGCCACGGCAGGCGGTGCGCCAGGCCCGCGCGTGGCCGTGCTGGCGGGGCGCAAGCACGCCTACGAGACCGGCCAGCCCGATGGCATGAAGGGCGTGATCCAGAGCCTGGCGGCCTGGGGCGTGAAGGCCCTGGTGCAGACCAACGCTGCCGGCAGCCTGGAAGCGACGATGCCGCCGGGCGCGCTGATGCTGATCGACGACCACATCAACCTCGTCCAGGCCAGCCCGCTGGTGGGCTTGAAGGGCGACGACCGCTTCGTGGACATGTCGGCCGCCTATTGCCCGGCACTGCGCACGCAGACGCTGGCGCTGGCGGCGCAGGCTGGCGCTACGCTTCACCGCGGCGTCTACGCCTGGGTGCTGGGCCCGCAGTTCGAAACGCCGGCCGAGATCCGCATGCTCAAGGTGCTGGGCGCCAACGCGGTAGGCATGAGCACCGTGCCCGAGACCATCTTGGCGCGCCACGCGGGCCTGCGCGTGCTGGCGCTGTCGATGATGACGAACATGGCCGCCGGCCTGTCCGACGAGACGCTGAGCCACGCCCACACCATGCACACCGCTCAGGGCGCGGCCGACCGCGCTGTCGATCTGCTGTGCGGCGTGCTGGCCGGATTGAAGATCTGATGGTCCGCCCCCGCGGTGATCGCATCGCGCAGCGTCTGCTGGGCATGGTGCTGCTGCTCGGCCTGGCCGCCTGCAGCAGCACGCCGCCGGCCCCGGCCGCAGCCGACCGTGCGCCGCTGAAGCTGACGATCCTGCACACCAACGATCACCACGGCCGCTTCTGGCCCAACGCCGCCGGCGAATACGGCATGGCCGCGCGCAAGACGGTGATCGACCGCATCCGCGCCGAGGTGGCCGCGGCCGGCGGCCACACCCTGCTGCTGGACGGTGGCGACATCAACACCGGCGTGCCCGAAAGCGACCTGCAGGACGCCGAGCCCGATTTCCTGGGCATGAACCTGCTGGGCTACGACGCCAGCGCGGTGGGTAACCACGAATTCGACAAGCCGCCCGCGGTGCTGGCCAAGCAGCGCCAGTGGGCGAAGTTCGCGTTCCTCTCGGCCAACATCTACCAGGGCGGCCAGCGGATGTTCGAGCCCTACCGCGTCTTCGAACGTGGCGGCTACCGCATCGCGGTGATGGGGCTGACGACCGACGACACCGCGCGCGCCGTGCTGCCCGAAAACATCCGCGGCATCGAGTTCCGCAAGCCCATCGATGAAGCCGCCGTGCTGGCGCCGCAGCTGCGCGCCAAGGCCGACATGGTGATCGCCGCCACCCACATGGGCCACTACATGGACGGCCGGCGCGGCGTGAACGCCCCGGGCGACGTGGAGATGGCGCGGCAGATCGGCGCGAAGGGCCTGGACCTGATCGTCGGCGGCCACAGCCAGAACCCGGTGTGCATGCTGGAACAAGGCATCCGCGACACCGCCTACGAGCCCGGCGGCCCGTGCCGGCCCGACCGCCAGAACGGCACCTGGATCGTGCAGGCGCATGAGTGGGGCAAGTACGTGGGCCGGGCTGATTTCGAGCTGCGCCCCGGCGGCCAGGTGCAGCTGCTGCGGTACCAGCTGATCCCCGTGAACCTGATGCGACGCAACGCAGACGGCACGCGCAGCCCCGCCACCGAACGCATCCCCGAGGACCCGGCCATCCGCAGCGCGCTGCAGCCCTTCCAGGACCGCGGCCAGCTGGCGCTGAACGTGCCGGTGGGTGACGTGCAGGGCGTGTTCGACGGCGACCGCGACCGCGTACGCCGCCAGCCCACCAACCTGGGTGTGCTAATCGCCCGCGCGATGCTGGACCGCACCGGCGCCGATCTGGCGGTGATGAACAGCGGCGGCATCCGCGATTCATTGCCGGCCGGGCGCATCAGCTACCGCGACATCCTGAAGGTGCAGCCTTTTGCCAACCAGATCGGCGTGGTACGCCTGTCGGGTGCGGAACTGCTGCAGTGGCTGGCTGCCGCCGCGCGCATGACGCCCGGCGCCGGCGGCTTCCCCCACACGGCCGGCGTGCAGATGCGCATCGAAGCCGGCCAGTTGAAGGAAGCGCGCGTGCAGGGCCAGCCCATCGATCCGCAGCGCGACTACCGGCTGGCGATCAACAACTTCACCGCCACCGGCGGCGACGGCTACCCGCCGATCGACAAGCACCCGGGCTACATCAACACCGGCTTCAACGACGCCGAGGTGCTGCGCGAGTACATCGCCCGCCGCAGCCCGATGAACAGCGCCGACTACGCGCCGGGCAACGACATCCAACGCCAATGACCGCCGCCACCCCGGAACTGATCGCCACGGCCCGCACCGCGCTGGCCTGCCTGGACCTGACGAGCCTGAACGACGGCGACACCGCCGCCGACATCGACGCGCTGTGCGACAAGGCCATGGGCCATGGCGCGCCTTCGGGGCGCGGCGCGGTGGCCGCGGTGTGCGTGTGGCCGCGCTTCGTGGCGCAGGCGCGGGCGCGGCTGCCGCGGTCCATCGCCGTGGCCGCGGTGGCCAACTTCCCGGACGGCAGCAGCGACATCGCCCGCGCCGTGGCGGATACCCAGGCCATCGTGCAGGCCGGCGGTGACGAGGTCGACGTCGTCATCCCCTACCGCGACCTGGCCAGCGCCCCCGCCCTGCTGGCCGCCGTGCGCGCGGCCTGCCCGCAGCAGCGGCTGAAGGTGATCCTGGAGACCGGCGAGCTGCAGGACGCCGCGCTCATCACCCGTGCCTGCCAGATCGCGCTGGCCGCGGGGGCCGACTTTCTGAAGACCAGCACCGGGAAGGTGAAGGTCAACGCCACGCCAGCCGCGGCCGAGCTGCTGCTGCAGGCCATCGCCAGCAGCCCGGCAGCCGCGGCGCGCGTGGGCTTCAAGCCCGCCGGCGGCGTGCGCACCGTGGCCGATGCGGCGCTGTACCTGGCGCTGACGGCGCGCCACCTGGGCGCCGCCGCGGTGCAGCCGCAGCGCCTGCGCATCGGCGCCAGCGGCCTGCTGGCCGACATCGAAGCCGTGCTGGCCGGCGCGGCACGGCCCGCGGCCGGCGCCAGCTACTAGGCCCCGGGTGGCTGCCGGCGCACGCAGGCGCTTGGGGTCGCCACCTTCCACTGACACACCTCTTGCCCACAGGCTGCCCATGACCCTGCACCGCCCCTGGAAGTCTTTCCGCCGCTGCCAGCCCGCGCTGCCCGCCCGCGTGGCCGCTGCCGGGCTGCTGCTGGCCTGTGCCGGCCCGGCCCTGGCGCAGGCGCCGGCAAAGGCGCCCCTGGCCGTGAACGTGGCGGCGTTCAACCTGGCCTGGGCCGGCACGATGGAAGACTTCCAGCGCCACCTGCAGGTGTGCAGCGCGCCGAAGGTGAACTGGTGCGACACCCGCGCCCGCTGGGCCCCCGGCACCACCACGGCCCCGCCGGAAGAAGTGGCGCGCGCCGAAGCCTGCCAGGCGGCCACGATGGAGGCCGCCGGAGGGCGCGATGCGTCGATGCAGGTGGCGCCCTGCAGTGCCTATCGCAGCAGCCAGCCGCGTGTGCCTGGCGCGCCCGCGCCCGACCCCAGCGCGGTGCGCAAGCCCGAGGCCTATCAGGAAAAGCTCGACGGCCTGCGCGCCACCGTCGAAGCGCTGATCGACCGCGAGCAGGTGCGCGTCATCGCCTTCCAGGAAGTGCGCTCGGCCGATGCCGTGCGCGTGGTGCTGGGCCAGCATGCCGGGCGCTTCGAAATCTGCGCGGCCCAGCATGGCGCCTTCCAGTCGCTGGCCTTTGCCTGGGACAAGGCGCTGTCACCCCGCCCCGGCCAATGCACCACGCACGCCCCGCTGGCGGTGCTGGACCCGCCCAACGACCCCGCCGCCTTCCGGCGCGTGCGCCCCGGGCTGGCCCTGCAGCTGGCAGTGAACGGCGAAGCCGTGACCTTCATGAACGTGCACCTGAAGGCCGGCTGCGCCAGCGCCACCAACAGCAACCCGCGCTTCCCGGCCCGGCTGCTGACGGATGCCGCCGAGGCCTGCGAGACCTTCAACCGCCAGGTGCCGCTGCTCGAAAACTGGATCGACGCCGTGGCGGCGCAGACGCCGCGCTTCGTGATCCTGGGCGACTTCAACCGCCGCATCGACGAAGAGCTGGCGCTGGCCATCCCGCGCGACCAGGTGCGCACCGACGGCGCCAACCCGGCTGGCCCGCCCACCCCGGGCGCCGATGGCCGCGTGGCCACGCGCTACCTGTGGCCCGAGCTGGCCGATGGCACCCGTGCCTTGCACCTGCTGCCGCTGAAGGGCCAGGACGCGGCCTGCACCGGCTTCGTGGGGCTGGACCACATCGTCGTCAGCGGCCGCCTGCAGGCCCTGCTGGACGCCGCCGGCGCGGCCAGCACCGGTGCGCGCAAGGCGGCCGTCGTCAACCGCCCGGGGCAGGCCATCGAGAGCAGCGACCACTGCCCGCAGGTCGGGCGGCTGCTGCTCTGAGCCGCGCGCCGCGCCGCCGCGCCCCGGCTGTCTGCATCGCGTGAGCGCCGACCTGCTGGCCAGCGAGATCATCCGCGCCAAGCGCGACGGGCGGGCGCTCTCGCGCGCGCAGATCGACGCCTTCGTCCACGGCCTGGCCGCGCCAGAAGGCGCCCCCGGCCGCTGGGCCGACAGCCAGGCCGGCGCGATGGCGATGGCGATCGTGCTGCGCGGCATGTCGGCGCAGGAAACCGCTGACCTGGCCGACGCGATGACGCATTCCGGCCGGGTGCTGGACTGGTCGGCACGGGCGGGTTCGGGCCTGCACGGCCGGGCTCAGGCCGGTTCGGGCCTGGACGGCCCGGTGCAGCCAAGTTCGGGCCTGGACGGCCCGGTGTTGGACAAGCACAGCACCGGCGGCGTGGGCGACAAGGTCAGCCTGATGCTGGCGCCGATGCTGGCCGCCTGCGGTGCCGTGGTGCCGATGATCAGCGGCCGCGGCCTGGGCCACACCGGCGGCACGCTGGACAAGCTGGAAGCCCTGCCCGGCTATGGCGTGAACCCGTCGCAGGCGCAGCTGCTGCAGGTGCTGCGCACGGCAGGATGCGCCATCGTCGGCGCCAGCAGCGACCTGGCCCCGGCCGACCGGCGGCTCTACGCCATCCGCGACGTCACGGCCACGGTGGAAAGCGTGCCGCTGATCACCGCCAGCATCCTGAGCAAGAAGCGCGCGGCCGGCCTGCAGGCCCTGGTGATGGACGTGAAGACCGGCAGCGGCGCCTTTGCCGCCAACCTGCCTGAAGCCCAGGCCCTGGCGCACAGCCTGGTGCAGGTGGCCACGGCCGCCGGCCTGCCCACCGTGGCGCTGGTCAGCGACATGAGCCAGGTGCTGGGCCGCAGCGCGGGCAATGCGCTGGAAGTGGCCGAGGCCATCGACTTCCTGACCGGCCGGGGCCCGCGTGACGCGCGGCTGCTGGCGCTGACGCTGGCCCTGGGCGCCGAGCTGCTGCTGCTGGGCGGCCTGCAGCCCAGCCTGGCTGCGGCGCAAGCCGTCTTGCAGCACAGCCTGGACAGCGGTGCCGCCGCCGAGCGCTTCGCGCGCATGGTGGCCGCCCTGGGCGGCCCGGCCGACGTGCTGCGCGCACCTGGCCTGGGCAGCGCGCCGGTGCAGTGCCCGGCGCCCGCGCCCCGCGCAGGCTGGGTCGCGGCCATCGACGTGCGCGCGCTGGGCCTGGCCGTGGTGGCCCTGGGCGGCGGGCGCGCGCACCCGGCCGACAGCGTCGACCCGCGCGTGGGCCTGGCGGCGGCGCTGCCGCTGGGGCAGCAGGTGGCGGCCGGCGAGCCCCTGGCCGTTGTGCACGCCGCCAGCCTGGCCAGCGCGCAAGCCGCCGTGGCCGCTGTGCAGGCCGCCTACACACTGGCTGAAGCCAAGGCGGCGGACGCCTACGTGGCGCCAGTCGTGCTGCAGCGCATTGCGGCCGGCTGAAGCGCCCCCCACACTGCAGGTGCAGGCCGCGCAGGGCGGTTGGCTACCATCTCCGATTCTTTGACCTTACCCACCCCGACCATGAAGACTCAGCCCAGCCGCCGCCAAATCCTCAGCCTGTCTGCCGCGCCTGCGCTGTCTGCCCTGGCGTCGGCAAGCCCGCTGGCACTGTTGCCTTCGGCGGCACAGGCAGCGAAGGCTGAAAAGGCCCCGGCTACCAGCGCCGCACCGTTGCCGGTGGCACCGGTGCGCAACGTGCCCGAGACCTTCTTCGGCACGGTGGTGGAAGACCCCTACCGCGACTTCGAAGACACCAAGGCCCCGGCCGTGGCGGCCTGGATGCAGGCGCACAGCGACCACGCCCACGCCACGCTCAAGCGCATCGCTGGCCGCGACAAGCTGCGTGCGCTGCTCGAGACCTACGACAGCGCAGCTTCGGCCCGCGTCTTTGGCGTACAGCGCCTACCAGGCGACCTGTACTTCTTCCAGCGCCGCAGCGCCACCGAAGACCAGTTCAAGCTGTACATGAAGCGTGGCCTGCAAGGCCAGGACCAGCTGCTCTTCGACCCCGAAACCCTGAAGCAGCAGACGGGCAAGCCGCACGCCATCAACTTCTACAGCCCGTCGCCCGACGGCAAGCTGGTGGCAGTGGGCGTCTCGGCCGCAGGTTCGGAAAACGCGGCCATGCGCATCATCGACACCGCCACCGGCCAGCAGCGCGGGCCAGAAATCTCGCGCACGCGCTTCGGCCTGGTGACCTGGACGCCCGACAGCAGCGAGATCTACATCCACCGCCTGCAGGCCCTGCCTGCGGGCGCCCCGCCCACCGACACCTACCAGCGCAGCAGCATGGTGGTGATGCCGCCGGGCGGCGACGAGGCCAGCATCCGCACGGTGCTGACCGCCGGCACCGACCTGGGCATCCCGGCCACCGAGTTCCCGCTGATGGAAGTGCTGCCCGACGGCCGCGTGATCGCCAGTGCGGTCGACGGCGTCTCGCCCGACTTCGCAGCCTGGCACACCACGCTGGCCGCGCTGCGCAGCGGCAAGCCCGACTGGCGACCGCTGGTGACGCGCGCCGACGGCGTCACCGGCCTGGTGGTGCAGGGCCAGCGCGTGTATGCGCTCAGCTTCAAGGGCACGCCGCGCCTGCAGCTGCTGACGGGCGCGCTGGAAGGCTTCAGCATGGCCACCGCGCGCGTGCTGGTGGCCGAAAGCAGCCGCGTGCTGATGGGCCTGGCCGCGGCCAAGGACGGGCTGTACCTGCGCGCCCGCGACGGCAACGTGCAGCGCCTGTTCAAGCTGGCCTACGCCGACGACGCCAAGCCCCTGGAAGTGCCGCTGCCGGTGCTGGGCAGCGTGGCCTTCAGCAGCGCGCAGCCCGACCAGGACGGCCTGCTGCTGGACCTGCAGAGCTGGACGCGTGCGCGCCAGATCTACGCCCTGGGCGCCGACGGCAAGGTCAGCAACACCGGCCTGCAGCCCGCTGGCCGCTTCGACACCCCGGCCGACGTGCAGGCCAGCGAAGTCATGGTCAAGAGCCACGACGGCGTGATGGTGCCGATGTCCATCATCCACCGCCGCGGCGTGAAGCTGGACGGCCGCAACCCCACGCTGCTGTACGGCTACGCCAGCTACGGCATCACCGA
>JAIXZR010000219.1 GCA_027489455.1 Rubrivivax sp.
ATCGACGAGATCTACATCGACCTGAGCGACGTGCCCGGCGCACAGGACACCGTGGGCCACGACCCCGCCGGCGGCGTGCGCGCCGTAGCCCAGCAGATCCGCAACAACGTGCGCCAGGCCACGGGGCTGAGCTGCAGCATCGGCGTGACACCCAACAAGCTGCTGGCCAAGCTGGCGAGCGAACTGGACAAGCCCGACGGCCTGACGGTGCTGACCGAAGCCGACATCCCCACCCGCATCTGGCCGCTACCCGTGCGCAAGCTCAACGGCATCGGCCCCAAGGCCGCGGCCAGGCTGCAGGCGCTGGGCATCCAGACCCTGGGCGACCTGGCGGCGCGCGATAAGGCCAGCCTGCACGAACACTTTGGCCGCGCCTATGGCCGCTGGCTGTTCGACGCCGCGCGCGGCATCGACGACCGGCCCGTGAGCACGCGTAGCGACCCGGTGTCCGTCAGCCGCGAAAGCACCTTCGAACGTGACCTGCACGCCGTGCACGACCGCGCCGAGCTGACGGCCCTGTTCACCCGGCTGGCCGAAGGCGTGGCCACCGACCTGCAGCGCAAGGGCCTGGCGGCGCGCACGATCGGCATCAAGCTGCGCTTCGACGACTTCAAGACCGTCACGCGCGACCTGACCCTGCCCCAGCCTGTGGCCGACGCGGCCGCCGTGCGCCACGCCGCCGGCCTGTGCCTGAAGCGGGTGGACCTGCAGCGCCGCATCCGGCTGCTGGGGGTGCGGGCGGGGACGCTGCTGAAGCTCTGAGGGGCAGACCCAACTGCAGGCAGCCCGCGCTTCGTGCTGCAATGGCGCATGGCTGCCCCGCGCCCCACGTCCATGCCCGGCCTGCTGGCCTTCGAAGCCCTGGCGCGCCTGCGCAGCGTGACGCTGGCCGGCGAAGAGCTGCACGTCACGCCCAGCGCCATCAGCCACCGCATCCGGCAGCTGGAAACGCAGCTGGGCGTGACGCTGTTCAGCCGCGGCGACTTCACCCTCAGCCCGGAAGGGGCCGCCTACCTGCAGCGCGTGCGTGAAGCGCTGAACCTGCTGCAGCAGGTACCCGGGCGCCGCGCCCCGCAGGGCCGCAGCCCCCTGCGCGTGGCCGTGACGCCCACGTTTTCGCGCCAGCTGCTGCTGCCGCGGCTGGCCGGCTTCCGGCATGCCTACCCCGAGATCGACCTGGTGCTGCAGGTGGCCGTGCCCGCGCTGAACATGCGCACCGACGACGTGGACATCGAACTGCGCTTCGGCCCCGGCCCGGTGGCCCCGTACACCGACTGCGAATGGGTGCACCTGTGCGGCGACGCCGTGGCCCCCGTGTGCAGCCCCGACTACCTGCGGGAGGCCGGCCCCTTCGGCAGCTTCGACACCGCCGCCGAGGTGGCGCGCGCCAGCCTGATCCTGAGCCCGCTGGAACCCTGGCGCACCTGGTTCACGGCCTGCGGCATCGCGCTCGACGAGCCCGTGGCCGGATCGCAGTTCAACGACATCGGCCTGGTGCTGGACGCGGCCGTGGCCGGCTTCGGCGTTGCGCTGATGCGCTTGCAACTGGGCGCGGCTTGGCTGGAAAGCGGCCGGCTGGTGCGGCTGTCGCCACGCAGCGTGCCTTCGCCGCACCACTACTTTCTTTGCTGGCGGCCGGGCACGCTGGAACGCTGGCAATGCGCCGCCTTCGTCGACTGGCTGCGGAAGTCCTTGACCTGAATCAAGCCGTGGCGGCTTTGAATCACTTTCACGCCGCCAGCCCTTAGCTTTCACGGCGCGCCGCGCCAGCTTGCCTAGATTTCCCCTCCACGAGCTGGGGTCTTCACCAGCCGGCAGGAGACAAGCGATGGTCTGGCAGCAAATCTACGATCCCTTCGGAAACATGGTCATCAGCACGGCCCTGGCGGCGGTGCCGGTGGTGGTGATGCTGGTGGCCCTGGGCTTCCTGCACATCAAGGCGCACATTGCTGCCGGGCTGGGCCTGCTGGCCGCCGTGGCGGTGGCGGTGTTCGCCTACGGCATGCCGGCCTCGCTGGCCGGCAACGCGGCGCTGTACGGCGGCTTCACCGGGCTGCTACCGATCGGCTGGATCGTGCTGAACATCATCTTCCTGCAGCAGCTGGCCGAGCAGAACGGCAGCTTCAAGGTGCTGCAGGATTCGCTCTCGGGCATCACCGAGGACCGGCGGCTGCAGCTGCTGCTGATCGCCTTCTGCTTCGGCGCCTTCTTCGAAGGTGCAGCCGGCTTCGGTACGCCGGTGGCGGTGACGGCAGGCATCCTGATCGGCCTGGGCTTCAGCCCGCTGGCGGCATCGGGCCTGAGCCTGATCGCCAACACCGCGCCGGTGGCCTTCGGCGCGCTGGGCACGCCGGTCATCACGCTGGCCAAGGTGCACGGCTACGACCTGATGGAAGTGACGGCCATGATCGGCCGCCAGCTGCCCTTCTTCAGCCTGCTGGTGCCTTTCTGGCTGATCTGGGCCTTTGCCGGGCGCAAGGCGATGATGGAAATCTGGCCGGCGATCCTGGTGACGGGGCTGTCGTTCGCCATCCCGCAGTTCCTGGTGTCCAACTTCATCGGGCCGGAACTGGTGGACATCATCGCCGCCATCGTCTCGATGGTCAGCCTGGTGCTTTTCCTGCGCGTGTGGAAGCCCAAGACCGTGTGGACCTCGCCCACCATGCGCGGCCGCGACATCAGCGCCGGCGAAGCCAAGCCGCCGCGCCCGCAAGTGAAGCACCCACGCGCCGAGCTCGTGCGCGCCTGGACGCCCTGGGCCATCCTGACGGTGTTCGTGTTCGTCTGGGGCCTGCCGCCGGTGAAGGCTTTCCTGAACAGCCTGTTCGCCCCGGCCTTCCCGATCAGCGGCCTGCACAACATGATCCAGAAGGTGCCGCCCGTGGTGCCCACGCCGCACTTCGAATCGGCCGTCTACACGCTGAACCTGCTCTCGGCCACCGGCACCGGCATCCTCCTGGCCGCCATCGTGGGCGCGCTGGTGATGAAGTACAACCCGGTCGAGATTGCCAAGACCTGGGTGCGCACTTTCTGGCTGGTGCGCTATTCGCTGCTCACCATCGTGCTGATGCTGGCCCTGGGCACGCTGACGCGCTTTTCTGGCACCGACACCACGCTCGGCCTGGCGTTTGCCAACACGGGCGTCTTCTACCCCTTCTTCGGCACGCTGATGGGCTGGATCGGGGTGGCGATGACGGGGTCGGACACCGCCAGCAACGTGCTCTTCGGCGGCATGCAGAAGGTGGCGGCCGAGCAACTGGGCCTGAGCGCCAACCTGATGGGCGCCGCCAACAGCAGCGGCGGCGTGATGGGCAAGATGATCGACGCGCAGTCCATCGTCGTGGCCAGCACGGCCACGCGCTGGTTCAACCACGAAGGCGATATCCTGCGCTACGTGTTCTTCCACTCCGTGGCGCTGGCCTGCCTGGTGGGATTGTTCGTCACACTGCAGGCTTACGTCTGGCCGTTCACACTCATGGTCATCCACTGACAACGAGGCTGTACCCGATGACCGTCATCACCACCATCGAAGACCTGCGCGTGCTGGCTGAGAAGCGCGTGCCGCGCATGTTCTACGACTACGCCGACAGCGGCAGCTGGACCGAAGGCACCTACCGCGCCAACAGTGAGGATTTCCAGAAGATCAAGCTGCGCCAGCGCGTGGCCGTGAACATGGAAAACCGCAGCACCACGGTGCAGATGGTGGGCCAGACGGCGAAGATGCCGGTGGCCATCGCACCGGTAGGTTTGACGGGCATGCAGCATGCCGACGGCGAAATCCACGCCGCGCGCGCAGCACAGAAGTTCGGCATCCCGTTCACGCTGTCGACGATGAGCATCTGCAGCATCGAGGACATCGCCGAGAACACCACGGCGCCGTTCTGGTTCCAGCTCTACATGATGCGCGACCGCGATGCCATGGCCCGCATGATCCAGCGCTGCAAGGACGCGAAGTGCTCGGCCCTGGTGCTGACGCTGGACCTGCAGGTCATCGGCCAGCGCCACAAGGACCTGAAGAACGGCCTCACCGCCCCGCCGCGGCCGACCGTGCGCAACATCCTCAACCTCATGACCAAGCCGCGCTGGTGCCTGGGCATGGCGGGCACCCGGCGCCACACCTTCCGCAATCTCGTGGGCCATGTGAAGGGCGTGAGCGACATGCGCTCCCTTTCGGCCTGGACCAACGAGCAGTTCGACCCGCGCCTGTCCTGGGCCGACATCGCCTGGGTCAAGGAGCAGTGGGGCGGCAAGCTCATCCTCAAGGGCATCATGGACGTGGAAGACGCGCGGCTGGCCGTGAAGGCCGGGGCCGATGCGCTGGTGGTGAGCAACCACGGCGGCCGTCAGCTCGACGGCGCGCCCAGCAGCATCCACGCCCTGCCCGCCATCGCGGCCGAAGTGGGCTCGCAGATCGAGGTCTGGATGGACGGCGGCATCCGCTCGGGCCAGGACGTGCTCAAGGCCTGGGCCCTGGGCGCACGCGGCACCATGATCGGCCGCGCCATGGTCTACGGCCTGGGCGCCATGGGCGAGGAAGGCGTGACCAAGGCGCTGCAGATCCTGCACAAGGAACTCGACGTGACCATGGCCTTCTGCGGCCACACCCAGCTGGCCCAGGTGAACCGAGACATCCTCGTGCCCGGGACCTACCCGGTCGCCTGAGCGTCAAAACGGCTTCGGGCGATTACGGCCCGGGAAAGTCCCTGCGCGCCGGGAGGCGTGCGGGTGCCGGTTTTTGCTTACTAACCAGTAAGTCAAACAAAACCGGTTTGACTTCATGACCCTGCAGCCCGGAATGCTGCAAAGCGGTGCCCATCGCACCGATCCGGGTGCTGCGGTACGGGGCGCGTTGGGAGTTTGATTGCAATGAGCGGATCTGTCGCCGCCTGCCAGAAGCGGGTGGGCGACCGGATCGCGTGTGCTCGGCCCTACCGGGGCCGGGGGCGAGGTCGCGCCAGGTGCTGCGCGGGGTCATGTCTTTCCTCCTTTTTCAACCTTGAAGGAATCGACATGACTCGCCGACTGATGGTTTCTCTTTTCTTCGCCCTCCTGGGTGTCAATGCCCAGGCCCAGATCGTCACGCTCGCCAAGGGCGGCTTCAACCTCACCTACGACTGCGCCAACCGCACCGCCACCCGCTACGAGTACGTGCTCAACGCGGACACCGGCAGCGCCGCCCGCCCCTCGAGCTTCTATCTCGACCCCGACCTGCCCTCAGGCTGCAACGGCCAGACCACGACGGCCTCCTACGCCAGCGTCGCCAGCGGCTGGGACCGCGGCCACCTCGTCACCAGCAACCACATGGACTACAGCAGCACGTACATCAAGCGCGCCAACTACATGTCCAACATCGTGCCCCAGGCCTCGTCGTTCAACCAGGGCATCTGGGTCCAGGCCGAGAACGTGGCGGAGTGCTACCG
>JAIXZR010000171.1 GCA_027489455.1 Rubrivivax sp.
GATGATGGTCTGCGTCAGCAGCACCGGCAGCATGTTGCGGAAGGCCTGGGGCAACACGATCAGCTGCATCGTCTGCGGATACGTCATGCCCACCGCGTAGCCGGCATAGACCTGGCCCTTGGGCACGCTCTGGATGCCGGCGCGCATGATCTCGCTGAAGTATGCCGCCTCGAAAAGAGTGAAGGTGATCATGGCCGACACCTCGGCCCCCAGCGGCTTGCCCGTGAGCAGCGGGATGAGCAGGAAGAACCACAGGATCACCATCACCAGCGGGATGCTGCGCATGGTGTTGACGTAGGCCGCGGCGGGCTGTGCCAGCCAGGGCTTGCCCGACAGCCGCATCAGCGCCAGCAGGGTGCCCAGGATGATGCCGCCCACCATGGCCACCAGCGTCAGTTGCACCGAGAACACCAGGCCCTTGAGCACGAAGCTGGAGACGACGCCCCAGTCCAGGAAGGAAAAATCGAGGTTCATGCCGGCATCACTTGGATCCGAGCAGCCCCGGCACCCGCACCTGGTTTTCCACCACCAGGGCCAGGCGGTTGATGGTGAAGGCGGAGATGAAGTACAGGCCCGTCACCGCCAGGTACATCTCGACGTTGCGCGAGGTCTCCTCGCCGGCCTGCATCGCGAACATCGTGAGCTCGGCGATGCTGACGGCAAATGCCACCGACGAGTTCTTGACGATGTTCATGCTCTCGCTCGTGAGCGGCGGGATGACGATGCGGAACGCCATCGGCAGCAGCACGTAGCGGTAGGTCTGCGGCAGCGTCAGGCCCATCGCCAGGCCGGCGTAGCGCTGGCCGCGCGGCAGGCTCTGGATGCCAGCCTTGACCTGTTCGGAAATGCGCGCCGAGGTGAAGAAGCCCAACGCGAAGACCACCAGCACGAAGCTGGGCACGCCACGCAGCGGCGTGAAGATCGAGGGCAGCACGTGGTACCAGAGGAAGATCTGCACCAGCAACGGGATGTTGCGGAACAGCTCGGTCCAGGCATTGCCCAGCCACACCAGCCCGCGGACGGGCGCGGTGCGGAAGATGCCCATCAGCGACCCGACGGCCAGCGCCACGACCAGGGCCAGCAGCGCCACCGACAGCGTCCAGCCCCAGGCCGACAACAGCCAGTCCAGGTAAGTGATGTCGCCGCCCTTGCCGAAGCAGCTGGCGACCATGTCGCCGGTGGTGGTCTCCTTGCAGAAGACCTGCCAGTCCCAGGTGGCCATTCAGCCAGGTCTCCTGCGGCGCATGCTGCGGTGGCCGGGGGCGGCGCTGCGCGTCATTTCTTGGCGTATTCCTCGACCGGCTTGTCGTTCGGCGCGGCCCAGGCGGCCTTGGTGGCATCGCTGGCGGGCAGGCCCACGCGTGTGTTCGATGGTGGGATGGGCTGCGTGAACCACTTGTCGTAGACCTTGGCGATCTCACCGGACTTCATCATCGCGCTCAGGCTGGCGTCGACCGCGGCCTTGAACTTGGGATCGTCCTTGCGCATCATGATGGCGATCGGCTCGACCGACAGCACCTCGCCAACGATGGCGTAATCGCCCGGGCTCTTGGACTTGGCGATGTTGCCGGCCAGGATCTGCCCATCCATCACGAAGGCCTCGGCACGGCCGGTTTCCAGCAGCAGGAAGCTGTCGGCGTGATCCTTGCCGAAGACTTCCTTGAAGTCGATGCCGGCGGCGCGCTCGTTCCGGCGCAGCAGTTGCACCGACGTCGTGCCCGTGGTGGTGGCCACGTTCTTGCCGTTGAGCTGCGCGATGCTGGTGATGCCCGAGGCCTTCTTGACCGCGATGCGCACTTCCTCGACGTAGGTGGTGACGGCGAAGGCCACGTCCTTCTGGCGCGTGGCATTGTTGGTGGTGCTGCCGCACTCGATGTCCACCGTGCCGTTCTGCACCAGGGGGATACGGTTCTGCGACGTGACGGGTTGGTACTTGATGTCCAGCTTGGCCAGGCCCAGGCTCTTCTGCACGTCGGCCAGCACGCGCTGGCAGAGCTCGACGTGGAAGCCGGCGAACTTGCCATCGCCCAGGGTGTAGGACAGCGCACCGGACGATTCGCGCACGCCCATCGATACGGCACCGCTTTCCTTGATCTTGGCCAGCGTATCGGCCTGGGCCGCGCCGGCGGCCAGCAACAGCGCGGCCAGGCTCAGCGCAGCGAGAGGGGTCTTCGTCATGCAGGGCTCCATCAGGAAGGATGTCGGGTAGGGCGGGGTGGGCACGGCGCCAGGCTGCGCCATGCAAGCCGCCGCGATTCTAGGCAGCGTACTGCGGCCCGGACCACGTAGAACCCCGTGCACGGGCCGACGCGCAATGCCGATGAACGCAAGCCTCATGCCGGAACGGCATGGCCCGGGTTTACACCGATCCCAGAAACTCCCACAGAGCCTGCACCGCTGGCTTCAGCTTGCGCGCCGCTTCGGGGCGCTCGCGGTAGATGCGCACTTCCATGGTGAGCGTGAAGGCCCCGGCGGCGGCCGCGGGCACCAAGCGGCGCGCCTTGAGCTCCTTGCGTACCGAGCTGTGCGGCAGGAAGGCCAGGCCGTGGCCTTCCAGGGCCATGGCCTTCAGGCCTTCGGCCATGTCGGTTTCGTAGATCGGATCCAGGCCCAGCCGCGGGCCGGCCTGCCGGACGATCACGTCCACCAGCCGCCCCATGTAGGCGCCCGATGCATAGCTGAGAAACGGCACCGGCTCGGCCGAGCTGGCCGGCAGGCTGAACAGCGGCTGGCCTTGGGCATCGGCCTTGGCATAGGGTGCCAGGGTCTCGGTGCCCAGGCTCAGCATCTCGTAGCGATCGGCGCTGAGCTGCAGCGGCAGCGAAGGATGGTGGTATGCGATCAGCAGGTCGCAGCCGCCCTCTGTCAGCCGCAGCATCGCGTCGTGCACGTTCAGCGCCGTGAGCCGCGTCTTCATCGCCTTGAAGCGCTGGCGCACGTCCATCAGCCAGTGCGGGAAGAACGTGAAGGCCAGGGTGTGCGGCACCGCGAACTCGACCATGTCCTGCCCGGCCACCTGGTGGCTGCGCATCAGGTTGCGCGTGGCCTGCAGCGCGTCCAGGATCTCCAGCGCCTGGGCGTGGAAGGTCTCGCCGGCGGGCGTCAGCCGCGTGGGGTAGGCCGAGCGGTCCACCAGATCGATGCCCGTCCAGGCTTCCAGCGCCTGAATGCGCCGGCTGAAGGCCGGCTGCGTGACGTGCCGCAGCTGCGCCGAGCGGCTGAAGCTGCGCGTCTCGGCCAGGCTCACGAAGTCTTCCAGCCACTTGGTTTCCATCTCTGCCCCGCCCTGTCTGGCTGTGCTGTCCTAGAGATCTTCGCCGGCCTGCTGCAGCCGCCACATCTGGGCGTAACGGCCGTCTCGCGCCAGCAAGTCGGCATGCGGCCCGCGCTCGACGATGCGGCCGGCTTCCAGCACGACGATCTCGTGTGCATCCACCACCGTGCTCAGCCGGTGCGCGATCACCAGCGCCGTCTTGCCCTGCGACACGCTCTTCAGTTCAGCCTGGATGGCGCGTTCGTTGGCACTGTCCAGCGCCGAGGTGGCTTCGTCGAAGATCAGGATCGGCGGGTTCTTCAGCAGCGTGCGCGCGATCGCCACACGCTGCTTCTCGCCACCGCTCAGCTTCAGCCCGCGTTCGCCCACCATGGTCTCGTAACCCTTGGGCGTGCTGGCGATGAAGTCATGGATGCGCGCGGCCCGGGCAGCGGCTTCCACCTCTTCGCGGCTGGCGCCGGGGCGGCCGTAGGCGATGTTGTATTCGACCGTGTCGTTGAAGAGCACGGTGTCCTGCGGCACGATGCCCACGGCCGCGCGCAGGCTGCCCTGCGTCACCTGCCGGATGTCCTGCCCATCGATGGTGATGGCGCCGCCGCTGATGTCGTAGAAGCGGTAAAGCAGCCGTGCCAGCGTGCTCTTGCCCGCGCCCGATGGCCCGACCACCGCCACCGTCTTGCCCGGCGGGATCTCGAATGTCAGGTCGTGCAGGATGGGCCGGCTGGCGTCGTAGGCGAAGCTCACGTGCTCGAAGCGCACATGGCCCTGCGTCACCTGCAGCGGCTTGGCACCGGGCGCGTCGTCCACCTCTCGGTTGCGCTCCAGCAGCACGAACATCTTGTCCAGGTCGGTCAGGCTCTGCTTGATCTCGCGGTAGATCACGCCCAGGAAGTTCAGCGGGATGTACAGCTGGATCATGAAGGCGTTGACCATCACCAGGTCGCCCAGCGTCAGCCGGCCTTCGGCCACGCCCAGCGTGGCGCGCCACAGCATGGCCACCAGGGCCGTGGCGATGATCATCTGCTGCCCGGTGTTCAGCAGGCTCAGCGTGCTCTGGCTCTTGAGTGCGGCCTTGCGCAGGCGTTCCAGGTTCTCGTCGTAGCGCTTCGCTTCGAAGTCTTCGTTGTTGAAGTACTTCACCGTCTCGTAGTTCAGCAGCGAATCGATGGCGCGCGAATGGGCCGTCGAATCGATCTCGTTCATCTCCTTGCGGAACTTCGTGCGCCACTCCGTGACGGTGATGGTGAAGGTGACGTACACCACCAGCGCGGCGATCGTTATCCAGGCAAACCAGGCGTCGAACTTCACGGCCAGCAGCGTCAGCACCATCGTCACCTCGATGATCGTGGGCACGATGCTGTAGAGCGAATACGAGATCAGCGAATGCACGGCGCGCGTGCCGCGTTCGATGTCGCGCGTCATGCCGCCGGTCTGGCGTTCCAGGTGGAAGCGCAGGCTCAGGGCATGCAGGTGGCGGAAGACCTGCAGGCTGATGCTGCGCGCCGTGCCTTCGGTGGCCTTGGCAAAGATGAGTTCGCGCAGTTCCGTGAACAGGCTGGTCGACAGGCGCAGCGCGCCGTAGGCCACGATCAGCCCCACCGGCACGACCAGCAGGGCCTGCGCGCTGCCGGGGGCGATGGTCATCGCATCCACCAGGTACTTCAGCAGCACCGGCACACCCACGTTGGCGGCCTTGGCCGCCACCAGGAAGCCCAGCGCGATGCCCACCCGCCAGCGGTACTGCCACAGATAGGGCAGCAGCTTGGCCAGGGTCTTCCAGTCGCTGCGCGGGGCGGGGGGCGCCGCGCCTGGCGGGGCGGGGGCTACAGTGGCAGCAGTGGCGTGAGGGGGCATGCGGCATTGTCGCCGTGGCCCGTCAACGCCGTCAGCCTGCAGCGAGGAAGCCAACGCCATGAACCTGCCCGCCACCGTGCCGCCCAGCCCGAAGAGACCCGAAGACGCCACGAGCCCGGGGAACGACATCGCCGCCCTGTCGCCCCAGACCCTGCCCGACAGCAGCGAACTGGTGCTGCGGGTCATGCCGCTGCCGGCCGATGTCAATGCCAACGGCGACATCTTCGGCGGCTGGATCATGGCCCAGGTCGACCTGGCAGGCGCCGTGCTGCCCAGCCGCATCGCCAAGGGGCGCATCGCCACCGTGGCGGTGAATCAGTTCGTCTTCAAGCAGCCCGTCAGCCTGGGCGACCTGCTGAGTTTCTACGCCCGCGTCACGCGCATCGGCAACACCAGCATCAGTGTGCACGTGGAGGTCTACGCCGAACGCAACCCGGCCAACCTGCACGTGGTGAAGGTGACCGAGGCCGACCTGACCTACGTGGCCATCGACAGCAAGGGCCAGCCGCGGCCGGTGCCGCGCTGAAAGCGAGCCCCCGAGAAGGCCAGCCGCCCGCGGCCCGGCAGAGCCGGTTCCGCGGCGGGAAGCTTGGATGAGTCTTGCCAGCTCTACCAGGCGCCGACGTTGGGCATCGACACCCAGGGCTCGGCGGGCGCCAGCGCGGGGCCGGCCTGCAGCAGTTCCACCGAAATGCCGTCGGGCGACCGCACGAAGGCCATGCGGCCGTCACGCGGCGGGCGGTTGATGGTCACGCCGTGCTCGGCCAGCCGGGCGCAGGCGGCGTAGATGTCGTCCACCGCGTAGGCCAGGTGGCCGAAGTTGCGGCCGCCGGTGTACTGCTCGGCCGTGCCATCGGGCGCGGGCCAGTTGTAGGTCAGTTCGACCTGGGCCGTGGGGTCGCCGGGCGCAGCCAGGAAGATCAGCGTGAAGCGGCCCGCTTCGTTCTTGCGCTCGCTCAGCAGTTCCAGGCCCAGGGCGTCGCGGTAGAAGCGCAGCGAGGCTTCGACGTCGCTGACGCGCACCATCGTGTGCAGGTATTTCATGGCAGGTCGGTGGCCCCGCAGGGGCCCGGCAGATTCAGGAGGCTGCAGTATCGGCCAGCGCGCGGCGCCCCGCGGGCCGGCGGGCCTGGCGCCCTGGCCTGGCGGCCGGCGTCAGGGCCAGCAGGCTGGCGATGTGTTCGGCGATGGCCGCCGCCGACTGCCGGTACACCGGTTCGCCAGGGTGGAAGCCGTCGCGTGCCAGCACACCGCGGTTCAGGCGCATGGGCACATGCACGCGCGACACATCGCCGCGCGTGGCCGCCCAGCGCAGCAAAGCGCGGTCGTGCCGGCGCGCGTCGGTCCCGGCCACCCAGCGCAGCGGCTGCGGCAGGCCGTGCATGTCCTGCACCGGGGGCAGCGGCGCGAACACCACATGCCGCACACCCAGCGCGTTGCGGCAATGGTCGGCCAGCGCCGCACGCGCGGCCAGGGCCTGGTGCGAAGGCACCTGTTCGACCACGTCGTTCACGCCCGTCACCACCAGGGCCAGATCGAAATGCGCCAGGGGCTGGGCCTGCAGCAACTGCAGCGTGCCTGCCGTGCTGAGCCCTGACTGCGCCACCAGCTGCCACTGCACCCGGTGGCCGGTGACGCGGGCCAGCAGCGGCACGAGCTGCCCGGCAAGGGCATCGCGCTGGTGCACCACGCCCACCCCCGCTGCCGACGAATCGCCGGCAATCAAGAGCCGCAGCCGCGGGCCGCGGCCCTGTTCACCCGCCCGTTCGCCCGCCGCTTCCGGCAGGCGCGGCATGCGCGCCCGCGTCATCAGCGCCTGCGCCACCAGCACGGGCGTGAGCAGCAGCTTGAGGGTCAGCGACATGCGGGGCCAGTTGCGGCGCGGCGGGCTTCAGAACTTGCTGAAGTCGGGCTTGCGCTTCTGGAAGAAGGCCTGGAAGGCTTCCATGGCTTCCGGGCTGCGCAGGCGCTTGGCGAACAGTTCGCCTTCGGTGCGGATGACCTGCAGC
>JAIXZR010000212.1 GCA_027489455.1 Rubrivivax sp.
CGGCCAGGTCGGCCAGGCTCAGGGCCCCCGGCGTGCGGTGCTGCTGCACGCGCGCCACCATGTCGGCGGCTACAGGCCCGCCGTGCAGCGCATCACTGCCCCGCGCCGCCAGCTGGCGCAGCACAGCCGCCAGGGCCGGGTTGCGCAGGCGGTGGCCCACCGGGTGGGGGCTGCCGTCGGGCCTGTAGAAATAGGCGCGGGCCAGGGCGTCTTGCCGCAGCGTGGCGTTGCTGGCCAGCAGGCTGTGCAGGCGTTCGCCCACCGGGAAGCCCGCCTCGGCCAGAGCGATAGCCGGGCCGAACAGCTGCGCCCAGGGCAGCCGGCCATGCTGGCGGTGGGCGGCTTGCAGCATCTTCATTACCCCTGGCACGCCCACGGCACGGCCGCCCGTGACGGCCTCGGCTGGTGGCAGCGGCGTGCCGTCGGCGCGCAGGAAGCTGCCGGGGTCGGCCGCGGCCGGGGCGGTTTCGCGGCCGTCCCAGGCCTGCACCTGGCGGCCGTCCCAGTGCATCAGGAAGGCGCCACCGCCCAGGCCGCTGGACTGCGGTTCCACCAGGCTCAGCACGGCCTGCACGGCCACGGCGGCGTCCAGCGCGCTGCCGCCGGCGCGCAGCATGTCCAGCCCCGCCTGCGCGGCCAGCGGATGGGCGGCAGCCACGCCCTGGCGCTGCAGCACCCACCCGGGCTTGCGGCGGCTGGCCGATGCGTCTTCGGCGGCCACGGGCAAGGCCGCGATGACGGCCGCCGACCTTGCATCACTGGCTGACGCGGGCTGCCCCGTGACCCCCGGCGGCGCATGGCCGCAGGCTGATAGACCGCAGGCCAGGAGCATTGACGAGGCACGACGCCTCAGCACGCCGCTGTCTCGCTGTTCGACCGCCGCCACCGCCGCAGGCATTGGCCCGCAGCTACAACAGCAGCTTCACGCCCGTCTTGGCCTGCAGTTCCTCGGCCGTCACGCCGGGCGCCATTTCCACCACCTTCAGGCCCTGGGGCGTCACGTCCATCACGGCCAAGTCGGTGACGATCTGGTTTACCACGCCCACGCCTGTCAGCGGCAGGGTGCACTGGGGCAGGATCTTCAGGTCGTGGCCGCCGTCCTTCTTGCGCGCGACATGTTCCATCAGCACGATCACACGTGCCACGCCGGCCACCAGGTCCATGGCACCGCCCATGCCCTTGACCATCTTGCCCGGGATCATCCAGTTCGCCAGGTCGCCCTTTTCGCTGACCTGCATCGCGCCCAGGATCGACAAGTCGATCTTGCCGCCGCGGATCATCGCGAAGCTGGTCTCGCTGCCGAAGATGCTGCTGCCGGGGATGGTGGTCACGGTCTGCTTGCCGGCGTTGATGAGGTCGGCGTCGACTTCGTCTTCGGTCGGAAAGGGGCCGATGCCCAACATGCCGTTTTCGCTCTGCAGCCAGACTTCGATGTCGGCCCGCACGAAGTTGGCCACCAGGGTGGGCAGGCCGATGCCCAGGTTGACGTAGTAGCCGTCGTGCAGTTCGTGGGCCGCGCGCGCGGCCATCTGGTCGTGGGTCCAGGGCATGGTCAGACTCCGGCTTTCTCGGTCAGGGTGCGCTTCTCGATGCGCTTTTCGGGATGGGCGTTCAGCACGATGCGGTCGACATAGATGCCGGGCAGGTGCACCGCGTCGGGGTCGATGGCGCCCTTGGGCACGATCTCTTCCACTTCGACCACCGTTACCTTGCCGGCCATGGCCGCGGCGGGGTTGAAGTTGCGCGCCGTCAGGCGGAACACCAGGTTGCCCGATTCGTCGGCCTTCCAGGCCTTGACGAGCGACACATCGGGCACCAGCGCACGCTCCATCACGTAGGTGTGGCCGTCGAACTCGCGCAGTTCCTTGCCTTCGGCCACCACCGTGCCCACGCCGGTGCGCGTGAAGAAGGCCGGGATGCCGGCGCCGCCGGCGCGCAGCTTTTCGGCCAGGGTGCCCTGGGGCGTGAATTCCAGTTCCAGCTCGCCGGCCAGGTACTGGCGCTCGAACTCCTTGTTCTCGCCCACGTAGCTGCTGATCATCTTCTTGATCTGCCGCGTCTCCAGCAGCTGCCCGAGGCCGAAGCCGTCGACACCCGCGTTGTTGCTGATGACTGTCAAGCCCTTCGCGCCGCTGTCGCGCAGCGCCGCAATCAAGGCTTCGGGGATGCCGCACAGACCAAAGCCGCCGACGGCCAGCAATTGGCCATCGGCAACGATGCCAGCGAGCGCGGCCTGCGCACTGGGGTAGACCTTCTTCATGCCATTCACTCCGGGGATGAGAAACGTGAAACGGGAGCCGGGCCCGCAAGCCAAGGCGGGTGGGGCGCAGCACGAGGCGGGCGCGGCAGCGCAGCGCCGTATCGCCCGAGAGCGTACTACGGCACCATCGGCGCACGGGCCGGCGCGGCGGTCGATGGCCGGCCTGCACCACAGCACCCCTGGCGCGGCGCCATCCTGAAGGCGGGGGCTGCCAGGCAGCGGCGGCCTACGATCACGGGTTCGATGCCGCACGTCGGCCAGGCGCTGCAGCGTCGCGGCCGGCGCGCGGCCGCAACTCAAGGCATCGCATGGAAGCGCTGAGCAACAGCCTCGACACCTTCGGCAGCTTCGTGGGTTCCTTCCTGGGGCCCTACGCGCCGCGCCTGCTGGCAGCGCTGGCCATCCTGGCTGTGGCCTGGCTGGGCGCGCGGCTGGTGCGCCTGGGCGTGCAGCGTGCGTGGGCGCGTTCCGGCCTGGACGACCGTTTGCACAGCCCCGGGCTTGGCGAAACGCTGTCCAGCGTGGCCGGCGCCGCCGTCTGGCTGCTGGCCCTGCCTGCCTTGCTGGGCACCCTGGGCCTGGACGGCCTGCTGGCGCCAGTGAACGCGATGCTTTCGCGCCTGATGGGCTTCATCCCCAACCTGCTGGGCAGCGCCGTGGTGCTGGGCGTGGGGCTGCTGCTGGCGCGCATCGTGCGGCAGATCACCGCCGGCCTGCTGCGTGCCGCCGGTTCGGAAAAGGCCGCCCAGCGCCTGGGTTTGGCGCAGGCCCTGGGCGAGGCAGGCCTGGCTGGGCTGGCCGGCACCGTGGTCTACGTGCTGATCCTGCTGCCTACGCTGGTGGCGGCCCTGCAGCCGCTGGGCCTGGACGCGCTGACGCTGCCGCTGTCACGCCTGCTCGAGACAGTGACGGCGCTGATCCCCAAGCTGTTCTCGGCCGCCATCGTGGTGGGCATCGCCGTGCTGATCGGCCGTGCGCTGGCCAGCCTGGCCAGTGCGCTGCTGGCCGGCATGGGCCTGGACAAGCTGCCCGAGAAGCTGGGCGCAGCCCCGTTGCGCATCGCCGGGCGCAGCCTGTCGGAGCTGGCCGGCACCGCCGTGATGGTGGCCGTGGTCACCGTGGCCCTGACCCAGGCCAGCGAGATCCTGGGCCTGCCCGTCCTGACGCAGATGGTGTCTGCGCTTGGCGCCGCATCTGCGCGCCTGGCGGTGGCCCTGGTGCTGATGGTGGCGGGCGTGTTCCTGGCATCGGCAGCCGCGCGGGCCCTGCAAGCCAGCACCTTGCGCCATGCGCGGCTGCTGGCCCCGGCGGCGCGGGGGGCGATCCTGTTCTTTGCCGGTGCTTTGGCCCTGCACCAGGCCGGGCTGCCGGAGCAGATCATCAGCATTGCCTTCGGTGCGGTGGTGGGCGCGCTGGCCATCGGCCTGGGTGTCGCGCTGGGCGTGGGCGGGCGACACGCGGCGGCGCGCGTGGTCGAACGCGTCGCGGACGCCTTCGACGCAGCGCCAGCGCAGCGCCCCGGCCCCGTGGCCGGGCCGCTCGAAGACACCGCGACCGGGCCGGTCGCCAGCCACGCTGCCACCCCGGCCCCGCCTGGCACCGCCGGCCCCGGCACAGCGTCCGGCAGCGGCCTGCCCCCGGGTGCCTGAACGACCGCGCCGCCCAGCCGCCGCGCCGACACCGCCCCATGCATCCGGTCCAGCATCTCTTCGACCGCCTGCCGCTCAGCGCCCAGGTTCTGCTGGCGGGCTTGGTCGGCACCGCCCTGGCAGCGCTGGCGCTGGCCTGGCACGCCCAGGCCCCGGCCGCCTGGGCCTGGGTGGCTCTGGCCACGGGCACGGTGGCCACGCTGGCTGCTGCGGCCATGGCCTGGCGTTGCGAGCGCGCCGCTGCCGAGATCACGCGCGCCGTGCGCCAGCTGGCGCGCGACGATGCCCCGGCGACGCTGCAGGTGCCGTACAAATCGGCCACGGCCGGCCTGCACACGCTGAGCACCGCCCTGCGCCGGCTGGTCGATCTGGCGCGCCAGCGCCAGCAGGCGCTGGAAGCCCGCAACGCTGCGCTGGGCGTGAAGCTGCAGTCGCGCACCCAGGAGTTGTCGTCGCTGCAGGACCTGTCGATCGGCCTGTCGCAGCGCGGCGACATCAACGCCCTGGTGAACGAGGCCCTGGGCGCGCTGAACCAGACCGTGGACTACAGCAGTGCCTCCGTCTGGGCGCGCGAAAACCTGCAGCGCCAGCGGCCCGTGGTGCTGATGGGCTACCGCAGCCAGGACGCCGAAGTCAGCAGCCTGGCGCTGGCGGACCTGACCGGGCTGCGCCTGTCGCGCGCCAACCTGCAGCGCTACGAGCAGATCGAAGCCGAGGGCCAGCCCATCGTCGAGAACGCTCCGCGCCAGGGCCTGCTGTCCTGGCTGTGGGAGATGGTGACCGACGACGCCCGCACTTCGACCCTGTACCGCAGCACCCGCGCCTGGATGGCCGTGCCGCTGCAGGTGCAGCAGCAGGTGCTGGGCGTGCTGCGCGTGGACCACGCCATGCCCGATCACTTCGACGGCCAGCGCCAGCGGCTGCTGCTGGCCGTGGCCAGCCAGACCGCACTGGCGATGCGCCACGCCCAGCTGCTGGCCGAGGAGCGCGACGTGGCCGTGATGGCCGAGCGCAACCGCATCGCGCGCGAGCTGCACGACGCCGTGTCCCAGACGCTGTTCGCCGCCAACCTGCTGGCCGGTACGCTGGCACGGTCGGCCGACATCGACACGGCTACCCGCCAGCAGGCGCAGATGCTGGAGCGACTGAACCGCAGCGCGCTGGCCGAGATGCGCATGCTGATGTTCGAGCTGCGCCCGGACGCGCTGGAAGGCGCGCGCCTGAGCGAGCTGCTGCAGCAGGCCGTGGAAGCCCTGGCCGGGCGCGGCGACATCGTCACTACCGCCCAACTGCAGCCGCACGACGGGCCGCCATCGGCACAGCGCGTGCAGCTCTACCGCATCGCGCAGGAAGCGCTGTCCAACATCGCGCGCCACAGCGGCGCGCGGCACGTGCATGTCTCGTGGACGGTACCGGTGCCGGGCCGCGGGCACCTGCGCATCTGCGACGACGGCCGCGGCTTCGATCCCGCCGCCGAAAGACCGGGCCACTTCGGCCTGGACAACATGCGCGAACGCGCCGCCGAACTGGGTGCCATGCTGAAGTTGGAAAGCGCCCCCGACAGCGGTACGCAACTTGAAGTCGAACTGAGCTGGGAGGCTCGCTGAACCATGGAAACCACCACGAGACCCACCATTCGCATCTTCGTTGTCGACGATCACCCGATGATCCGCCACGGCCTGGCCGCCATGGTGCAGGCCGAGCGTGAGCTGCAGTGGGTGGGCGACGCCGCCAGCGGCGAAGACGCGCTGCGCGTGGCCCCGGCCCTGAAGCCGGACGTCGTGCTGATGGATCTGGTGATGCCGCAGATGGACGGCATCGCCACCATCGCTGCCCTGCGCCCGCTGCTGCCGGCCGCCCGCTTCGTGGTGCTCACCAGCCTGCTGGAGCCCTCGGAAGTCAAGCGTGCGCTGGATGCCGGCGCGTCCAGCTTCCTGCTGAAGAACGCCTCGGCGCAGGAACTGATCACCGTCATCCGGGCCACGGCTTCGGGCCACCGCGTGCTGGCACCGGAGGTCACCGACGCCCTGGTGGCCGGCGAAAAGCGCAGCAGCCTGGGCGCCGACCTGACGGCGCGCGAGCGCGAACTGCTGTCGCTGATGGCGCGCGGCCTGAGCAACCAGGAAATCAGCAACCGCCTGGCCATCGCGATGCCGACGGTGAAGTTCCACGTCACCAATATCCTGGCCAAACTGCATGCCGACAACCGCACTGAAGCGGTTCTGACCGCGTTGAAGCACCGGCTGGTGACGCTGGACTGAACACGTTTTGTTACGTCTGCGACAGGGTTGACACGGCCGCTTACAACTCCAGGCCGTGGCCCCCGCCCAAGGTACTGGAAAGCCCCGACCCTGAGTTGGTGACAAGCCCAGCCTGTAGGCCCAGCATCCTGCAAACGTTGGTAATCCACTGAACGCAGGAGTTAGGTATGACCGGCTATTTCCAACTCATCGAAGGCGACGACGGGGCCTTCATGTTCACGCTGCGCGCCGGCAACCATGAAACGGTTCTGACCAGCCGCGTGTTCTGGAGCCGCCAGGCCGCACTCGACGCCGCCGCCCTGCTGGGGCGGCAGGCCCAGCGCCCGGAGTGCTACGTGCGCCACACCGACCCCGACGGCCGACAGTGGTTCGAAGTGCTGGACGAGCGCCAGCACACCCTGGCCCGCAGCGAGCCCTACGGCAGCCGCAGCGGCCTAGCCGCCGGCATGGCATCGGTCAAGCGCAACAGCCAGGCCAATGTCTTCCGCGGGCTGGTCAGGCGCGCAAACGTCGGCCAGTACGCCCAGCCGCTGCGCCCGCAGCCCAGCGCCCGCGTCTGGGCCCCGCCCTCGGCCGTGCCGGCGCTGGCCGCCGAGAGCTGATCACGCGCCGGCACAATGCCGGCGATGATCACCGTCCACCATCTCGAAAACTCCCGCTCGCAGCGCGTGCTGTGGCTGCTGGAAGAACTGGGCCTGCACTACCAGGTGCAGCGCTATGCCCGCGACCCGAAGACGATGCTGGCGCCGCCCGAGCTGGCGCGCGTGCATCCGCTGGGCAAATCGCCCGTCATCAGCGATGACGCCGTGCCCACGCCCATCACTGTTGCCGAATCCGGCGCGATCGTCGAATACCTGGTCGATGCCTATGGCGGCGGCCGCCTGCGCCCACCGCCGGGTACGGCCGAGGCGCGGTGCTACACCTACTGGCTGCACTTTTCCGAAGGCAGCTTGATGCCGCCGCTGCTGATGAAGCTGGTCTTCGACAAGGTGCGCAGCGCGCCGGTGCCCTTCTTCATCAAGCCCGTGGTCAAGGGCATCGCGGACAAGGTCACCAGCAGCTTCATCGCGCCCAACCTCACACGGCTGCTGGATTTCATGGAAACCGAGCTTGCCAGCCGGCCCTGGTTTGCCGGTGCCGACTTCAGCGCCGCCGACATCCAGATGAGCTTCCCGCTGGAAGCCGCCGCCGCACGGGCCGGGCTCAATGCCTCGCGGCCACGGCTGATGGACTGGCTGTCTCGCATACACGCCCGCCCCGCCTACCAGCGTGCCCTGCAGGCCGGCGGGCCGTATTCGATGGTGGACTGATCGCCCGTGCTGGCGGCCGCGGTCAAGGTGCCGGCAACACGCGCAGCACGCGGCCGTTGGCGCTGTCGGTCAGCAGGTACAGCGCGCCGTCGGGGCCGGCGCGCACGTGGCGGATGCGCTCGCCCAGTTCCTGGAACAGCATTTCCTGCGCCCCCGGCAGGCCGCCCTGCAAGGGCACGCGGCGCACGCTGCGTTCCTTCAGCGCCGCGACGAACAGGCTGCCGCGCCAGGCCGGGAACAACGCGCCGTCGTAGTACGTCAGGCCTGCTGGTGCGATGGACGGTGTCCATTCCAGAACCGGCGGTGTGATGCCGGGCAGGGTGCGGTAGGGGGTGATGCGGGCCCAGGTGTAATCCACCCCGCCGGTGGTGAGGGGCCAGCCGTAGTTGGCACCGGGTTCGATGCGATTGAGTTCGTCCCCGCCGCGCGCGCCGTGCTCGTGGGCCCAGAGCTGGCCACCCACCTGCACCAGGCCCTGCGGGTTGCGGTGGCCCAGGCTGTAGACCTCGGCCCGCGCGCCGGCCTGGCCCACGTAGGGGTTGTCGGCCGGCACCCCGCCTTCGGTGGTGATGCGCAGCAGCTTGCCCAGATGCGTGCCCAGGCGCTGCGCATCGGTGCGCTCCTGGTTGCCGTCGCCCATGCCCACCACCAGGCTGCCGTCGGGCAGGAAAGCCATGCGGCCGCCGAAGTGCTGCGTGCCGGCCTTGGCCGGCTGCGTGCTGAGCAGCGGCATCACATCGCGCAGCTGGGCACCGTCGAAGCGCGCCCGCGCCACCCGCAGGTGGTTGGCCTGCAGGCTGCCGTGGGCGTAGGACAGGTACAGCCGGCCGTTGCTGGCAAATCCCGGGTCCAGCACCAGATCGAACAGGCCCGCCTGGCCCTGGGCCAGCACCGGCGGCACACCAGGCACGGGCTGCGGGCTCAGCACCAGCCGGCCATCGGGGCCGGGTGCGATCAGCCGCAGGCGGCCGGGGCGCTCCGTCACCAGCAGCCGCCCGTCGGGCAGGAAGGCCAGCGCCCAGGGGTGGTCCAGGCCGCTGGCCACGGTATCGAAGCGATAGCTGGCGGCGTGCCCGGTGCCAGGAATGGCCGCCAGCACCGCCAGGGCCCACAGCCCACCCAGCACGCGGGCCACGACGATCAGCCGAACCCGGCGGCCCCACCCGCCGCGCTGACCCTGCATCGAATGCATCATGCAGGCAGTATGAGACAGGCGCCGTGCGCATGACCCGAGCTTCGCCCCCATCCCCACCCCCGCCCCGGACATCGCCCCGCCCCGCGCCGCGCTGGCTGCGGTGGCGGCAAGCGGCCGGGCCGCTGGCCCTGGCCTGGCTGGCAGCCAGCCTCTGGGGCAGCGTGCTGCAAACGCAGGTGAACCTGCAGGCCCTGGCCGCGCTGGGGGTGGAGATCCCCACCCGGGTGCGCGCCATCACCACGCTGCAGGATCTGGCCGGCTTCGCCCCGCTGTACGCCGGCATCGTCGCGGCGGCCTGGTTGCCAGCGCTGGCCCTGGCTGCCTGGGTGGGCCGGCGCTGGCCGCCGGCGCGCCTCGCGGGCTTTGCGGCGGCGGGCGGTCTGGGCTTGATGGCTGCGGTGCGCAGCATCGATGCGCTGGCGCCGATGCCGGTCTTCATCGACGCCACGCGCCACCTGCCCGTGCTGCTGGCCATGGCCGCCGGCAGCGCGGCCGCCTCGGCCTGGTGGGCCTGGCGCACCCGGCCGCAAGGCAGGCCCAGGTGAAGCCAGCCAGCCCCACGGCGGCAGCGGCCGGGCCGCTGGTGGTGGTGTTCAACCTGGGCTCCGGCCAGGGGCGCGGCGACGAGGTGCGCCAGGTGCTGGAACAAGGCTGTGCCGCTGCCGGCCGGGCGCTGCAGCTGCTGGCCGTGCAGGACCCGCGGCAACTGCCCGACCTGGCCCGCCAGGCCGTGGCCCGGGCCCAGGCCAGCGGCGGCGTGGTGGTGGCCGCAGGTGGCGACGGCACCATCAACGCCGTGGCCCAGGCCGTGCTGGGCAGCGGCTGCACCTTCGGCGTGCTGCCGCAGGGCACCTTCAACTACTTCGGCCGTGCCCACGGCATCCCCGAGGACACCGCGGCCGCGCTGCAGGTGCTGCTGGCCGGCCACTGCCGGCCCACCCAGGTCGGGCGCGTGAACGACCGGCTGTTCCTCGTCAACGCCAGCCTGGGCCTGTACCCGCGCCTGCTGGAAGACCGCGAGGCCTGGAAGCAGCAGTTCGGCCGCAGCCGGCTGGTGGCCTTTGGCGCCGGGCTGGCCACGCTGCTGCGCGGCCACCGCAGCCTGCGGCTGCGCGTGCAGGCCCAGGGCAGCGAACGCGAGCTGCGCACGCCCACGGTGTTCGTCGGCAACAACGCACTGCAGTTGCAGCAGCTGGGTTTCCCGCAAGCCGAAGCCGTGGGCGCCGGGCAGCTGATGGCGATCGCCCTGCGCCCCGTGGGCCGGCTGGCGATGCTGTGCCTGCTGTTGCGCGGCGCCTTCGGCCGCCTGGCCGATGCCGAAGCGGTGCTGCACCTGGCCACGCGCCGGCTGACGCTGCGCCCCGGCCGCCGCCTGGGGCTGCTGGCCGCGCGCAGCATCAAGGTGGCCACCGACGGCGAAGTGCAACGCATGCGCTTGCCGCTGACCTTCGAGATCGCGCCGCAGGCCTTGCCGCTGCTGGTGCCGGCCCCGCAGGACACCGCGGCGCCTGCACCGCCCGAGGCGGCAGCATGACCCTGCTGCTGCAGGTGTCGGACCCGCATTTCGGCACCGAGCGCCCCGCCGTCGTCGAAGCCCTGGTGCGCCTGGCGCACGCCCGGCGGCCCGACGTGCTGCTGCTCAGCGGCGACATCACCCAGCGCGCCACCGCGCGGCAGTTCGCGGCGGCGCTGGCCTTCGTGCAGCGGCTGCAGGTGCCGCGCGTGCTGGCCGTGCCGGGCAACCACGACATCCCGCTGTGGCACCTGCCGGCCCGGCTGCTGCAACCCTATGCGCGCTACCGCGCCGCCTGGGGCCCGGTGCTGGAGCCGGTGTTCGACAGCGCGGACGTGCTGCTGCTGGCCGTCAACACCACGCGCTGGTGGCGCCACCAGGACGGCCAGGTCTCGGCGCAGCAGGTGCAACGCGTGGCCGAGCGGCTGGCGCGGGCGCCCGCGGCCCAGCGCCGCGTGGTGATGGTGCACCAGCCCCTGGCGGTGGCCCATGCCGAAGACGAGCGCCACCGCCTGCACGGCCATGCGCAAGCCCTGCAGCAGTGGGGCGCGGCGGGGGTGGACATGATCCTCAGCGGCCACATCCACCGCCCGGCCGTGCTGCCCCTGGCCACCGGCGGTTGGGCCGTGCTGGCCGGCACGGCCGTGAGCCGGCGCGTGCGGCCGGATGCCGGCAATTCGGTGAACCTGATCCACGTCACGGCCACGGCCACCGAACGCGCCACCGTCGAGCGTTGGGATCACGACCCGGCCCAGGGCGATTTCGTCCGGGCCAGCGTGCACACGCTGGCGGCGCGCTGAGCCTGCCGGCCCCCGAAGCGGCCTACTTCACCCCCAGTTCGCCCGCCAGGCGCAGCACCAGGGCCTTGAGCTCGGCCACCTCGGCGGCCAGCCGCGTCTGCTCGGCCTTCAGCGCCGCCAGCTCGCCACTGCTCACGCCGGCGGCATCCGGCAGATCGCGCTGCGGCGCGCCCGCACTGTCCAGTGGCACGTCACCGCACAGCAGGTGCGCCCAGCGCGCTTCGCGCGCGCCGGGGGCGCGGTGCAGCTTCACCACCCGCGGCGGATCCTTGGCCGCCAGCTCTTCCAGAAAGCCTTCCACGGCCGAGATGTCGGCAAATCGGTGCAGGCGTTCGCTGTTCTGCCGCAGCTCGGCCGCGGTCTGCGGGCCGCGCAGCATCAGCACCGCCAGCAAAGCCACGCTCTGGCGCGGCAGGCGCAGCGCCGCGGCCATGTTCTGTTCGTACTTCACCACCCGGCTGCCGCTGCCTTCGAAAGCCAGACTCAGGGCCTTCAGGCCGTCGACGGCGGTCTGCACTTCGGCATCGGTGGCTTCGATCACGGGCCAGCGCGCCGTCTTCTGGTTGCAGCCGGCCACCAGCGCGTTCAGCGACAGCGGGTAGGTGTCCGGCACGGTGGCCTGCTTCTCGATCAACACGCCCAGCACGCGGGCTTCCAGGGGGGTGAGGGCTCTCACGGCTTGGCCTCCATCGACACATGAAAACTGAAACAACTGCCGCCTTCGGCGCGCGCGGCAGCCTGCACGCTGCCGCCCATGGCCAGCACGATCTGGCGCGTGATGGACAGGCCCAGCCCGGCACCGGCGCCAGCGGTGCGGCCGGCATCGCCCTGCCAGTAGGGTTCCCACAGGCGTTCGATGTCGGCGCTGGCGATGCCCGGCCCGCTGTCGCAGACCTGCACGTGCAGGTGGCTCGTGGCGGCTTCCCAGCGCCCCGTCACGCTCACCTCGCCGCTGGGCGTGAACTTCACGGCATTGCCGACCAGGTTGTGCAGCACCTGGGCCAGGCGCAGCGCATCGAAGTGCAGCGCGCCGGGCGCCTGCGGGGCCTGCGAGATCAGGCTCAGGCCTTTGGATGCCGCGCTCAGCTCGTGCGGCGCCAGCGTGTTGCGCCACCAGGCCGCCAGGTCGTGCGCGGCGGGCGCCAGCGTCACCCCATGGGCCAGCGCGCGTTCGTTGTCCAGCGTGGCCTGCAGCAGCCGTCCGGTGCTGTCGGCAGAACTCCTGATCCAGCCCGCCACCTGGTCCGACGAGGCTTGCGGGTGCTTGTCCAGCATCAGCCGCGCGCCCCAGCCGATGCTGTCCACCAGCCCGCGCACCTCGTGCGCCAGGTAGGCCAGGAAGCGGCCCCGCGCCGCATTGGCAGCTTCGGCCTCGGCGCGCGCCAGGTTGGCGGCGTGGCGGGCTTCGTCAGCCGCCAGGCGCGCCGCGTGCAGCCGCCGGTTCACCAGCACCAGCACCAGCAGCACGGCCAGCATGGCCGCGGCAATCGGCAGCGTCCAGCGCAGGACATCGGCCCACTTCAGGCCCTGGTCGATGCGCACCAGCAGCCAGCGCTGCCGCAGTGCGGCCATGTCCGATGGCGTCAGGGCCTCGAAGCCGAGCGACAGCACGCGCGCCAGTTCGGGCTGGGCGCGCGGCACGCCGAAGTAGTAGTCGATCTCGCCTTCGCGCACAGCACCCGTCACCTGCAGCCGCCCGGCGTAGCGCTGCTGGATCAGCTGGTTCACGGTGAAAGCATTGCCCACCGCCGCCGCGGCCTGGCCCTGGGCCACCGCCTCCAGGGCATCGGCGAGATGGTCATGGCGCGCCAGGGTCTGCGCCGGATGCCGGCTCAGCAGCTCGTCCAGCAGCGGTTCGCCGCGCATCACGGCCAGCACGCCGGGGTCGAGATCGCGCAGCTCCGTGATGGTGCGGGGTGATGACACGCGGGTGACGATGACGGTGCTGGCACGCAGGTAGGGCCCCACCAGCAGGAAGTCGGCGCGGGTTTGGGCGTTGGGCGTGAGGCCGGCGACGATGTCGATGTCGCCTGCCAGTGCCAGGCTGGGCAGACGGTCGGCCACCGTGCCCTGCGCGGCATCCAGCCGCAGGCCGGTCTTGTCGGCAGCCAGGCGCAGCACGTCGGCGGCGAGCCCCGAGAAATCGGCAGTGGCAGGGCCGCCTCCGTCTTTCGATCCAGCCATCGACAGCGGCGGCAAGGCGGCATCGAAGCCCACGCGCAGCTTGGGCTGCCGGTCCACCCAGGCGCGCTCTTCCGCGTTGAGCACGGCGGTCTGGACATCGAAGGTCGCACCCACGGCCTGCGGCAGCCAGCGCCGCCGCAGCAGCATGCGCTCGGCCGGCGTGATGCTGGCCAGGGCCTTGGCCACGATGCTGTGCAGCAGGGGGTACTGGATGCCCACCAACGGGCCAGCCTCGAAGGACGGCGGCTCGGGTGTGCGGCGGATCTGCAGGCCCGGCAGCCGGCCCCGCTCGATGGCCTGGATGGCCGAGTTGACGTCCACCAGCGTGATGTCGGCGCGGCCGTCGGCCACCAGTGGCACGCCCGCCGATTCAGCGGCGACGTGGGTGAGCTGGGCGAGCGGAAAGACATCGCGCAAGGCACCTTCGACGGGTGTCCCCAGCGCCACGGCCGCGCGCAGCTTGCGGTCCTTCTGCAGTACTTCCATGGCGGGCGCGCCGGCGCGCACCACCCACACCAGTTCGGTGCTGACCAGCGCCTCGGGCATCGTGAACAGCAGCCGCCGGGCGGGCGTCATGCGCCCCACGGGCGTCATGTGCAGCTGGCCCAGGGCCATCTTTGCGAAGCCCGTGGGCGCATCGGGCACTGACACGTACCGGATGCGCATGCCCGCGCGCTCGGCGATCAGGGCCATCAAGTCAGCGGCATGGCCGGTGACGATCGGGTCACCGAGGCCGCCGGGCGGCAGCTGCACGGTGTAGTACGCCAGCGGGTGGGGGCTGGGCGGGCCGACGCCCACCATCACGGGGTCGTTGCTGGCCAGCCAGGCGCGCTCCTCGGCCGTCAGCTCCAGGGCCAGCGCCGGGCCGGCCAGCCACAGCAGGCACCACGCTGCGAGCCGGCAGGCGCGGGCCAGCGCTTCACACGCCGAACCCGTCATCCGCAGCGATCACCGCGCCATTGACGAAATGGCTTTCCTTGGCGCACAGCATCATCAGCACCGCGTCCAGGTCTTCGGGCTTGCCCAGGCGCTTGCGCGGCAGCATCTGCACCAGCTTCTGGCCGGCGTCGGTCTGCCAGTGGTGGTGGTTGATCTCGGTGTCGATGTAGCCCGGGCACAGCGCGTTGACGTTGATGCCGTAGCGGCCCCATTCCAGCGCCATGGCGCGCGTCATGTGCACCACCGCGGCCTTGCTCATGCTGTAGACGCCGATCTGCGACAGCACCTTCAGCCCCGCCATCGACGCCACGTTGACGATGCGCCCGCCGGCAAAGGTGCCGGGCAGTTCGCCCTTGCTGCGCGCGATCATGCGCTGCGCCACCGCCTGCGCCACGAAGAAGGCGCCGCGCGTGTTGGTGTTCATCACGAAGTCGTAGTCCTCGGGGCGCACGTCCAGCAGCTTCTGCGTCGTGCTGACGCCGGAGTTGTTGACGAGGATGTCGATCGCGCCCATCTCGGTCTCGGCATGCGCCACCGCGGCGCGGATGCTGTCGGGGCTGGTGACGTCCAGCGCCACGACGTGCGCGTCGCCGCCGGCGGCTTCGATCTCCGCGCGCAGGGTCTTGAGCTTCTCCACGCGGCGTGCCGCCAGCACCACCGCAGCACCGGCGCGTGCCAGCACCTTGGCGAACTGTTCGCCCAGGCCGCTGGAAGCGCCCGTGACCAGGGCCACGCGGCCGGACAGGTCGATCTGATAGGACATGGTGGGTTCTCGCAGGGGTGGGGGCGGCGCCAGGCCGTGTGCGCCATGGCGGTGCCGGGGCGCGGTGCGCGCTGGCCGGGGCTGCGGCATCGCAGCGTTGATTGTCGCGCCCGCCTGCCCGGGGCCGGGGGCCCTGGCACAAGCGATGCGGCGCTCTCTGTTCACGATAGCACGCACCCCCGCAGCGCCTGGCCCTGGCGCAATGCCCCGGCAGGCCACCCGGCACGGGGGGCTGGGGCATCATCCCCCGCACATGTTGCAGATCCAGAACCTCGGCAAAGCCTTTGCCGGCAGCCCCGTCTTTTCGAACATCAGCCTGCAGCTGCAGCGGGGTGAGTTCGTGGCGCTGCTGGGCGAATCCGGCGTCGGCAAGAGCACGCTCTTGAACTGCATCGCCGGGCTGGAGCGGCCCGACAGCGGCAGCGTGCAAGTGGCCGGCACCGACCTGTCCACGCTGGACGACGACGGCTGCGCGCGCCTGCGCCGCAGCGCGCTGGGCTTCGTGTTCCAGGCCTTCCATGTGCTGCCGCACCTGACGGTGGCCGAAAACGTGGGCCTGCCGCTGCGCCTGCTGGGCCGCCACGACGATGCGCGCGTGCAGGCCCTGCTGGAAACGGTGGGCCTGGGCGGGCTGGGGGCGCGGCTGCCGGCGCAGCTTTCGGGCGGGCAACTGCAGCGCGTGGCGATTGCGCGCGCGGTGGTGCACGGCCCTGGCCTGCTGCTGGCCGACGAACCCACCGGCAACCTGGACCCGGTGACGGCCGAGAAGGTGCTGTCGCTGCTGCAGGCGCAGGTGCGCGACGCCGGCGCGGCCTGCCTGCTGGTGACGCATTCGGCCGCGGCCGCGGCACGCGCCGACCGCGTGCTGCGCCTCACCGCGCAAGGCGTGCAGGCCGTGCCGGGCCCGGCCCTGGCCAGCCTGGCCCCCGGCTGATGCTGCTCTTGATCCTGCGGGAATGGCGCCACCACCCCTGGCGCCACGGCGTGGCACTGCTGGCGGTGGCGCTGGGCGTGGCGCTGGCGTATTCCGTCCACCTGATCAACAGCTCGGCGCTGGCGGAGTTCTCCAGCGCCGTGCGCACCGCCAACGGCGAGCCCGATCTCACGCTGCGCGCACCACAGGCGGCGCTGGACGGCCGGCCAGGCTTCGACGACGCGCTGTTCGAACGCGTGGCCACCGATCCCGGCGTGGCGCTGGCCAGCCCGGTGCTGGAATTCGACACCTACGCCCGCGCCGCCAACGGCCAGCGCGTGGCCGTGCGCGTGCTGGGCATCGATGCGCTGCGCGTGCCCACGGTGGCGCCGGCCCTGCTGCCCCGCGCCGCCGCGGGCGAAGACAACCTGGCCTTCCTGGACCCCGAGGCCGCCTTCCCCAACCCGGCGGCGCGCACCCGGCTGGGCCTGGCCGACGGCGCCCCGCTGGCGCTGCAATCGGGCCCGCGCTGGCACACCCTGCGCCTGGCCGGTACCGTGCCCACGGGCGGCACGCCGCTGGTGGTGATGGACATCGCGGCGGCGCAGCAGCACTTCGACCTCGCAGGGCGCCTGTCGCGCATCGATCTGCGCCTGGTGCCCGGCACCGACCGCCAGGCCCTGCTGGCGCGGCTGGCGCTGCCCGCGGGCGTGCAGGCGGTGTCGCCCAGCGATGCCGAGCAGCGCGTGTCCAACCTCAGCCGCGCCTACCGCGTGAACCTGACGGTGCTGGCGCTGGTGGCGCTGTTCGTGGGCGCCTTCCTGGTGTTCTCGGTGGTGGCCTTGTCGGTGGCGCAGCGCACGCCCGGTCTGGCGCTGCTGGGCGTGCTGGGCATGACAGCGCGCCAGCGCCGCGGCCTGGTGCTGGCCGAATGCACGGCCGTGGGCCTGGCCGGCAGCCTGCTGGGGCTGGCGCTGGGCGCGGGCATGGCTTTCGGCGCGCTGCGCTTCATGGCGGGTGATCTGGGCGGCGGCTACTTCCCCGGCATCACGCCCAGCCTGCAGTGGGGGCCGGGCGCGATGCTCGTGTTCCTGCTGCTGGGCGTGCTGTCGGCCGTGCTGGGCGGCTGGTGGCCGGCGCTGCAGGCCGAGCGCATCGCCCCGGCGCAGGCGCTGAAGGGGCTGGGCCTGGTCGACACCCGCACACCCCCCGCCTGGCCAGGCCTGGCGCTGATGGCCGCCGGCACTGCCGCCGCTTTTGCGCCGCCCATCGCCGGGCTGCCGCTGGCCGCCTACGTGGGCGTGGCCGCGCTGCTGCTGGGCGGCGTGGCCCTGGTGCCCTGGGTGGTGCACGGCGTGCTGGCGCTGCTGCCGGCGCCGCGCGGCGCGCTGGCCCTGCTGGCCGTGCAGCGCGCGCGCTTCCAGCGCCGCACGGCCACGGCCGCGGTGGCGGGCGTGGTGGCCAGCCTGGCGCTGAGCGTGGCGCTGACGATCATGGTGGCCAGCTTCCGCACCGGCGTGACGGACTGGCTGGACAGCGTGCTGCCCGCCGACCTGTACGCCCGCAGCGCCAGCAACAGCAGCGCGGGCGAGCAGGCCTGGCTGCCGCCCGACTTCGCCGCCCGTGCCGCCGCCCTGCCGGGCGTGGCCCGCGTGCAGGCAGCGCGCACGCGGGCGCTGCTGTTCGCGCCCGACCGCCCGGCCGTGAGCCTGATCTCGCGCCCCCTGCCCGCCGGGGCCGACCTGCAAGGCGCGCTGCCCTGGGTCGATCCACCGCGCCCGGCCGTGCCAGGCGAGCTGGGCGTGTACGTCAGCGAAGCCATGGTCAGCCTGTACGACGCCCGCCCCGGCACGCTGCTGCAGCTGCCCCTGGCCGACCCGCCGGTGCCCGCCCGCGTGCTGGGCGTGTGGCGCGATTTCGCGCGCCAGTTCGGCGCCGTGGTGCTGGCCGATGCCGACTACCAGCGCATCACCGGCGACACGCGCATCAACGACCTGGCGCTGTGGCTGGCCCCCGGCGCCAGCCCGGCCGCCGTGCAGGAAGGCCTGCGCGCGCTGCTGCCCGATCCGGCAATGCTGGAATTCGCCGCCAGCGCCGAGCTGCGCACGCTGAGCCTGCGCATCTTCGACCGCAGCTTCGCCGTCACCTACTACCTGCAGGCGGTGGCGATCGCCATTGGCCTGGTGGGCATCGCGGCCAGCCTGTCGGCCCAGGTGCTGGCGCGGCGCAAGGAATTCGGCCTGCTCGCGCACCTGGGCCTCACGCGCGCGCAGGTGGTGGGCGTGGTGGCTGGCGAAGGCGCGGCCTGGGTGGCCGCCGGCGTGCTGGTGGGCACGGCGCTGGGGCTGGCGGTGAGCCTGGTGCTGGTGTTCGTGGTGAACCCGCAGAGCTTCCACTGGACGATGCCGCTGGTGCTGCCCTGGGCGCGCCTGGCAGCGCTGGCCGCAGCCGTCTGGCTGGCCGGCGTGGCGACGGCAGCTTTCAGTGCACGCAAGGCGGCAGGCCGGGCCGCGGTGCTGTCGGTGAAGGAAGACTGGTAGGCCGGCGTCTTCAGCTTGGCTTCAGCTGTCCGGCCCAGATTGCGCAATCGCCGGCTGTGCCGGCTTGCCGGTCTCTCCGATGGTCTTGCGTTCACGTCTGCTCGCCTTGCTGCCCTGGCTCGCCCTCACGGCCTGCAGCAACCTGCCGCCGGCCCCAGAGATGGCGCGCCTGCAGCCCGAGGCCCGGGCCTGCGCCGACTGGTTCGAACAGCTGGACCAGCAGGTCGATGCCCGCGGCGTGCGCGACGCCAGCAGCCACCGCGTGGCGGGGCACCCGTACTTGCGGGCCGACCGATTCACCGCGTCGTTAGCCGGCGCGGCCAGCGAACCCGGCCCGGCCTTCGACCGCTGGGTGGAACGCCTGCGCGCCCTGGACCTGCAGGCCCGCGACGCCGAACTGCGCCAGCTGATGCCGGCAGGCACCGCCGCGCCGCAGGCCCTGGCCCACGCCGAAACCTGCGGCCAGACCCTGCTGCGCGCAGACCTGGCCACGGCGGCGGGGCGCGAGCGGCTGGCCCGCAGCGCCCAGGTGCCCGACGACTACGCCGGGTGGGTACACACCAGCGGCGTCTTCGCGGTGGCGAGCCTGCCCTTCACGATGGGCGTGCGCGGCTGGTACCGCGAAGCGCAGCAGATGTTCGACGACACCGCCGCCAGCCGCGCCCACGGCGGCCCGCTGCGCCGCATCGGGCCCGCGCAAGCGCAGCTGCCGCCCGCGCAGGTGAGCGCCATCTTCGCGCGCACACCGCGCGACGCACTGGGCGTGCCCACGTTTTCGCCCGCCGACGAAGCCCAGCTCTTCAGCGCCTACGCCCCGCACTACGAAGTGGAAACCAGCAGCCCGGCCGACCGCTTCGGCGCCCTGCACTGGCAGGCCGGCCAGGCTGCGCCCCAGGTGGACAGCAGCCGGCCCGTGGTCTACCGCCGCCTGGCCTTCACGCAGATGCAGGGACGCGTGCTGACGCAGCTGGTCTACACCGCCTGGTTCCCCGAACGGCCCAAGGCCCATGGCCTGGACCTGCTCGGCGGCGCGCTGGACGGCCTGGTGATGCGCGTGACCCTGGGCGACGACGGCCAGCCCCTGATCTGGGACACCATCCACCCCTGCGGCTGCTATCACATGTTCTTCCCGACGCCGGCACTGCGCGAGCTGCCGCCGCCGCCCGCCGGCAGCGAGGAATGGACGCTGAGCCCCACGCGCTTGCCCGCGCTGCAGCCAGGCGACAGGTTGGCGGTGCGCACGGCTGCCAGCACGCACTACCTGGTGGCCGTGGCCCCGGCCAGCCCGGCGCCACGCGTCGACGACACCTACCTGCTGCAGGACGAGAACGACTTGCGCACCCTGCCCCTGCCCGGGGGTGGCGTGCGCAGCATCTACGGGCCCGACGCGCTGGTGGCTGGCAGCGAGCGTGGCGAACGCCTGTTCTTCTGGCCCATGGGCATTGCCAGCCCCGGCACGATGCGCCAGTGGGGCCGCCACCCCACCGCCTTCCTGGACCGCCGGCACTTCGACGACGCGGACCTGCTGGACAAGCGCTTCGCGCCGACAGCGCCGGGGGCCCGGCCATGAGCCCTGCCCTTGTTTCCGCCACCGGCCTGTGCCGCAGCTTCGACGGCGGCGAGGTGCAAGCCTTGTCCGGCGCCAGCCTGGCGCTGCAGGCCGGCGATTTCGTATCCCTGACCGGGCCCAGCGGCTGCGGCAAGTCCACGCTGCTGCAGCTGATCGGCGCGCTGGACCGGCCTGACGCCGGCGCCTTGCACTGGCGCGGCGAGGACTACGCCCAGCTGCCCGATCTGGGGGCCTTCCGCGCCCGACGGCTGGGCTTCGTCTTCCAGTCGTTCCACCTCATGCCCACGCTGAGCGCGCTGGACAACGTGCAGCTGCCGATGTTCGAGCGCGACTGGACGCGCGCCGAGCGCCGGGAACGCGCCCAGGCGCTGCTGGCCGCCGTGGGCGTGGCCCACCGCCAGGACAAGCGGCCGCCGCAGCTTTCAGGCGGTGAACGCCAGCGCGTGGCGATTGCGCGGGCCCTGGCCAACGAACCCGACCTGCTGCTGGCCGACGAACCCACCGGCAGCCTGGACAGCGCCAGCGCCGAGCAGGTGCTGGCCCTGCTGCATGCCCTACACACGTCTCACGGGCTCACGCTGCTGGTGGTGACGCACGACGCGGCCGTGGCGGCGCAAGCCGCGCGCACCATCCGCATGCTGGATGGCCGCATCGTCGACGACCGCGCCACCGCCTGGCATTGACGCCGCGATGACCTTCACGCAACTCGCTTTGCTGGACCTGTGGCGGCGCCCGGCCCGTTCGCTGCTGACGGCCGCGGCGATCGCCATCGGCATCGCTGCCATCGTCTCGCTGACCAGCATCTCCTGGGGTTTCGAAGCCAGCTGGCAGCGCGCGAACGACCTGCGCGGCACCGACCTGATCGTCACCCGCCGCGCCAGCGAAAACGCGCTGCCGGCGGCCTTCCGCACCGACGATGCCCAGGCCCGACTGGCGGCGCTGCCCGAAGTGGCCGAGGTGGCCGGGCTGCTGTCGGAAATGCTGGGCGTGGACGACCTGCCACCGATGTTCGTGTTCGGCTGGGCCCAGGGCAGCTTCCTGTGGCGGCATCTGGAACTGCTGGAGGGCCGTTGGCCGCTGGACGACGCCGAGCCCGCAGTGGTACTGGGCAGCCTGGCGGCCGGGCTGCTGCGCAAGCACCCCGGCGACGAGGTCACGATCGAAGGCGTGAAGCTGCGCGTGGTGGGCCTGTGCCGCAGCGAAGCCTTGGTGGAAAACGGCGCCGTGCTGATGTCACTGGGCCAGGCCCAGCGGCTCAATGACAAGCCGGGCAAGGTGAACATCCTCAACCTCAAGCTCCGGCCCGGGGTGGGCGAGGCCGGCGCGGAAAGCGTGCGCCAGGCGGTGCAGCAGTCGTTCACGGGCTTTTCCGCCATCACATCGACGCAGCTGGTGCAGCAGAACGCGCTGGTGCGCATCACCAAGGCCATGAGCGCGGCCACCATCCTGATCGCCGGGCTGGTGGGCGCGCTGGGCGTCTTCAACACCATGCTGATGAGCGTGAGCGAACGCACGCGCGAAATCGGCGTGCTGCTGGCCATCGGCTGGCGGCGCAGCCGCGTGATCGGGCTGGTGCTGATCGAGTCGATGGCGCTGTCGCTCATGGGCGGCATCGCGGGCGTGCTGCTGGGCGTGCTGGGCGTCACGGTGCTGGAACACCACGCCCTGCTGCGCGGCAAGATCAACGGTGTCTTCACTCCGGAGCTGTTCGCCGCCGCCCTGGGGCTGGCCGTGGTGCTGGGGCTGCTCGGCGGGCTGCACCCGGCCTGGCGGGCTTCGCGGCTGTCGCCCGCAGCGGCCTTGCGGCATGAGTGATTCGATTGCCAGCCTGAGCCCGCCGCCCGGGCTGGCCCGCCACTGGTGCGGCGGCGACGCCTTCGAAACGCGGTTCCTGGAAGCCATGAGCCTGCTCGCCCCGGAGGTGGAGCGCTTCCTGATTGCCACCGTGCGCGCCGGCCTGGCCTGCCCGGGTACCGCACCCATGGCTGCGGCGGGGCTGGCCTTCGTGCGCGAAGAAGCGGGCCACAGCGCGGCGCACCACGTGTTCAACCGCCAGCTCGCGGCGCAGGGCGTCGACCTGGACGCCACGCTGGCTGGCGTGCGCCGCCTGTCGCAGCGCATGCAGCGCTGGCTGTCGCCGCGCATGGGCCTGGCGGTTTCGGCCGCGTTCGAGCATCTGTCGGCCGTCGTCTCGCTGGCCTACCTGCGGTCGGCAGGGCGCACGCGCATCCAGGCACCGGAATTCGACCGCCTGTTCGCCGAGCATGCGCGCGACGAGATCGGCCATCGCGCCGTCGTCTTCGACCTGCTGCAGGCCGCCGGCGGCGGTGGCTGGCTGACCCGGGCGCTGGTGCTGCCGGCGGTCAGCTTGGTGGCGCTGCTGCAGGCCGCCAGGCTGGTGGCGGCCTTGCTGGCCCACGACCGGGCGCAGGCGCCCCAGCCCCGGAGCCGATGGCGCTGGCGCAGCGCAGGGGCCAGCCTGCTGGGCATGGCCCGCTGGAGCTCGCTGCCGGCCTTGCTGCAGCACTGGTGGATGTACCTGCTGCCGGGGTTCCACCCCCGGGCGCTGCCGGACCGCTGACAGCGCCCATGCGCAGGCCTGCTTCCATGCCCGGCCCGACGCATGGCGGCGGGCCGGGGCCCGGAGCCGCCTGATCCGGCGCATCGCCGGCCCTGTGCCGCGCGCCAACACCCTGCCAGCCAGGCTGGTGATCGGCGCCGCCGGGCAGGATTCGGGCAACTGGCAGACACTCGCCGCGCTACGCATCACGCGGCGCCCACCGCCCGGCGACCCATCACAGACGACCGATGAGATCACGCACCGACACAGTCAGCGCCGCAACCAGCGGCGGCTTCCGGGTGCACCGGTGAGCCCGCTGCGCCGGCGCTGGCTGCTGCTGGCCGGCCGGGCCGGGCTGGGCCTGGCGGCGGCCGGCTGTGCCCGCGCGGGCGAGGCCCCGCCCGACCCGGTGCGGCGCGGCCGGCCCATCGTTTTCCCGCGCGACCACGGCGCGCACCTGGGCCAGCGCATCGAATGGTGGTATGCCACGGGCTGGCTGTCGGCCACGGGCGCGCCGGGCACCGCTGCGGCCGACGGGCTGCTGGGCTTCCAGGTCACGTTCTTCCGCAGCCGCACCGGGCTGGCCAGCCAACTGCCCGGGCGCTTTGCGCCGCGCCAGCTGCTCTTTGCGCACGCCGCCGTCACCGATCTGGCCGGCGGCCGCCACTTGCACGACCAGCGCCTGCTGCGCTGGTCGGAAGCGCCCGATGCCCGCACCGGCCGCGCCGCGCTGGGCGATGCCGACGTGCACATCGGCGATTGGTCGTTCCGCCGCGA
>JAIXZR010000195.1 GCA_027489455.1 Rubrivivax sp.
CGCCAGGCGGCGCGAAAGCCGGCCGTGTCCCGCGCCAGCAGCGGCAGCATCATCAGCGTGCGCAGCAGGTTGCAGACGTAGTCGAAGACGATGGGGCCCATCAGCGCCACCTTGATGGCGTAGCCGTCGATGACGGTGTAGCAGGCGATCAGCGCCCCCGTGAGCGCGCCCCAGCGCAGCCCGGCCAGCACGCGCTGGCGCTGTGCGGGGTCGTGGCCGGCATGCTGCGCCTGGCGCCACAGGGCCGGGCCGCCGGCGATGAAGAACACGCCGCCACACACCAGCGCCACGCCTGCAGCCGTGGCCCAGCCGCCGCGCTCGCCCAGCAGCAGCACGGCGCCCAGCGCCGACAACAGCGGTCCCAAGCCGCGCGCCACCGGGTACACCACGGTGAGATCGGCTGCGCGATAGCCGGCCAGCAAGGCGTTGTAGTACAGCAGGTGCACGAAGGCGCTGGCGGCTACCAACGCCCACTGCAGCGCCGTCCAGCGCGGCAGCTCGTGCCAGCCGGCCCACAGCCCGGCCGGCAGCCACAGCACGCACACCATCAGCCCCGACACCAGCGCGAAGTGGTGGTTGCCACCGGCCCGCTTGGCGGCGATGTTCCACAGCGCGTGCAGCAGCGCAGCGGCGATCACCAGGGCCAGGGCGGACAGCGGCATCGCTGGATTTCACCGCGAAAGCGCGCAGGCTAGAGTCCCGGGCATGACACCGAATCCCATCCTGGTCGAGGCACTGCGCGGCAGCGCCGTCGAAAGCCTGCACCGCGGCGCGCTGGCCATCGTCGATGCCGACGGCGCCGTGCACAGCGCGCTGGGCGACATCGACCGCCCCATCTTCCCGCGCAGCGCCGTCAAGCTGCTGCAGGCCCTGCCCCTGGTGGAAAGCGGCGCGGCCGATCGCTACGGTCTGTCGGACGAAGAGCTGGCCCTGGCCTGCGCATCGCACGGCGGTGAGGAGGCGCATGCGCGCACCGCCGCCAGCATGCTGGCCAAGGCCGGCGTGGACGTGCAGGCCCTGGAATGCGGCGCGCACTGGCCCTACTACGACGGCGCCATCAAGGCCATGGCTGCCGCCGGCGGCACGCCCACGGCGCTGCACAACAACTGCTCGGGCAAGCATGCCGGCTTCGTCTGCCTGGGCTGCCTGATGGCCGAGGGTGGCGCCGACCGGCGCGCGTTCCTGTCGGGCTACGTCCAGCCCGACCACCCGGTGATGCGCGAAGTGACGGCATCGCTGCAGTCCACCACCGGCTGGGACCTGGCGGCCACGCCCGTGGGCACCGATGGCTGCAGCATCCCCACCTTTGCCATCCCGCTGCGCCATCTGGCGCTGGCCTTCGCCCGTGCTGGCACGGGTGTTGGCCTGCGCCCGGGGCAGGCCGTGGCGGCCCGGCGCCTGCGCCAGGCCGTGGCCCGCGCACCGGGCATGGTGGCCGGCACCGGGCGCTTCGACAGCCGGGTGATGGCCCGCCTGGGCGAACGCGTGTTCTGCAAGGTCGGTGCCGAAGGCGTGTATTGCGCTGCGCTGCCGGCGCTGGGCCTGGGCGTGGCCGTCAAGATGGACGATGGCAACACGGCGCGCGCCTGCGAAGTGGTGATGGCAGCGCTGATCGAAGCCCTGCTGCCGCTGGACGAGCCCGATGCGGCCTGGATGGCCACGCTCAGCCGCCAGGTGCTGAAGAACTGGAACGGCATCGAGGTCGGCCAGCTGCGCGCCACAGCGGCGCTGCGGCAGCTGCACGCCGTCGGCTCGCGCACGGCCTAGAGCACGGCCTAGAGCACGGCCTAGCGCCAGCGCGCCGCGGGCGGGCTGATACTCCGCGCCCATGGCCCCGCACCTCCGCCCCACGATGCTGTCGGACCTGGCATTCGTGCTCAGCGTCGAGAACGATCCGGCCAACCGGCCCTACATCACGCCCTGGGACCGCACGCAGCATGAAGGCGCGGTGCGCTTCCCGGACTTCCGGCACTTCATCGTCGAACGCGAAGGCGTACGCGATGGCTTCGTCATCCTGCAGGGCTGCCGCAGCCGCCACCGCAGCGTCGAGCTCAAGCGCCTGGTGCTGGCCACGCACGGACGCGGGCTAGGGCGCGCCTGCCTGCGGCTGCTCAAGCAGATGGCCTTCCGCGACCTGCAGGCGCACCGCTTCTGGCTGGACGTGAAGGCGCAGAACCAGCGCGCGCTGCAGCTGTACGCCAGCGAGGGCTTCGTCGAGGAAGGGCGGCTGCGCGAAAGCGTGCGCGTCACCGCCGCTGCCGGCGCCGACCCGGAAGGCGCCTGGGACAGCCTGGTGGTGATGAGCCTGCTGGACCGCGAGTACCACCTGCGCCAGGCGCAAGGCCTGGAACAGCCCACTGCCGGCGCGGGGTGAGGCGTCGGCCGGTCGCGCAACGGCCGGCTTCGTCACGCCGGCCGGCAGGCTGTCGCATGCCGCCCTCGGCGCGCAGGTGCGCTGGCTAGACTCGGCGATGGCTGTCCTTGGAGCGCCCGCATGAATCTATCCCGTCTGGCCTGGGCCGTCGCGCCCTGGCTCATCGTCTGCAGTACCGCCGGGGCCCAGGCCCCGGCCGGCCTCACCCCGATCCCGCTGTTCACCGCTGCCAGCATCCAGCAGCGCTGCGATGCCGCGCTGGCCGCCGCACGCCAGACCGTGAAGGCGCTGGAGCGCGAGCGCAGTGCCCCGCTGGCCGTGCTGCCAGGCCTGAACCGGCTGTCGCTGCAGATCGCGGCGTTCTCCAACCCCGTCTACCTGGCGGCCAACGTGGCCGTGGACCAGGCCACGCGCGACGCCGCGCAGCGCTGCGTCGAGAAGTGGACACCGCTGTCCACCGAGCTCTATCAGAGCCAGGCGCTGTTCCAGCGCGTCAAGGCAGCGCAGCCGACCGACCCCATCGACCAGCGCTACCGGCAAGACCTGCTGAACAGCTTCGAAGACACCGGCGCGTCGCTGCCCCCGGCCCGGCGGGCCCGCGCCAAGGCCATCCAGGACCGTCTGGGCCTGCTGGACCTGGCCTACCAGAAGGCCGCGAACGAAGACCCCACCACCGTGACCCTGGCAGTGGCCGATGCCGCCGGCCTGCCTGAAGCCTGGCTGGCTGCGCGCCAGCGCGACGCCCAGGGCCGGCTGTTGTTGCGCATGGATTACCCCACCGTGGTGCCCTTCCTGCAGAACGCGACGAACGAGGAAGCCCGGCGCCAGGTCTGGACGGCGTTCCAGCGCCTGGGTGGCCAGGCCAACATCGCGCGTCTGGACGAAGCCCTGAAGCTGCGGCGCGAACTCGCCGCGCTGCATGGCCAGCCCGACTACGCCAGCCACGCGCTGCGCCGGCAGATGGCGGGGGACCCCAAGACGGTGCTGGACTTCCTGGCCCGCGTGCGCGGCGCCGTGACGGAGCTGGAGCAGCGCGAACTGGCCGAGCTGCGGGCCGAGAAGGCCACCCTGCTGGGCAAGCCAGTGGCCGAGGTGACCGTGCAGCGCTGGGACACGGCCTACCTGCAGGAGCGCATCAAGCGGGCGCGCTACAGCATCGACCAGGAAAAGCTGCGCGAGTACTTCCCCACCCAGCCCAGCGTGCAGTTCGCCATCACCCTGGCCGAGCGGCTCTACGGCATCGAATTCGTGCGCGTGCCGGTGCCGGCCTGGCACCCGGACGTGCAGGTGTACGAGGTCTACGACAGCACGGCCGAGGGCCGGCGCGGCGCCTTCGTGGGTGCGGCTTATCTCGATCTCTTCCCGCGCGAGGGCAAGTACAACCACGCCGCCGCCTTCCCCGTCACGCCGGGCTCGACGCTGGCCGGGCAGAAGCCGGTGTCGGTGCTGGTGACGAACTTCAACCCCAAGGGCCTGGACCACGACGAGCTCGAGACCCTGCTGCACGAGTTTGGCCACGTGCTGCACGGTGTGCTGTCGAACACACGCTATGCCGACCAGAGCGGCACCGCGGTCAAGCGCGATTTCGTCGAGGCACCTTCGCAGATGTTCGAGGAATGGGCGCGCCGCCCCCAGACCCTGGCGGTGCTGGCCGAGATCTGCCCCAGCTGCCCGCGGCTGGACGCCGCGCAGCTGCAGCAGCTGGACGCCGCACGCACCTTCGGCCGCGGCATGCGCTACAGCCGGCAGTGGCAGTACGCCACCTACGACATGCAGCTGCACACTGCCACCGCCGGCAAGGTAGCGCAGCCAGCCCTGCCCACCTGGGTGGCGCTGGAAAAGAGCATGCCCCTGGGCTATGTCGAAGGCACGCTGTTCCCGGCCAACTTCGGCCACCTGCTGGGCGGCTATGCCGCCGGCTACTACGGCTACATGTGGAGCGAGGTGCTGGCACTGGACATGCTGTCGGCCTTTGAAGGCCGGCTGATGGACCCGGCCGTGGGCCGCCGTTACCGCGAGCTGATCCTGTCGCGCGGTGGCGAGGTGCCGCCGCAGGAGATGGTCCGGGCCTTCCTGGGCCGCGACCCCAACCCCGAGGCTTTCTTCAAGGAAATCACCGGGCGGCGTTGAGGCCGCGCCAAGCCGGGCCGCCTAGCGCCCGGCCAGCCAGACCGCGTACTGGTAGTACAGCGGCAGCCCCACCAGCAGGTTGAAGGGCAGGGTCACGCCCAGCGACGAGGTGAGATAAATGCCCGGGTTGGCTTCGGGCAGCGAGGCCCGGCAGGCCGCGGGCGCATCGATGAACGAGGCGCTGGCGCAGATCGCGCCGAACACGAAGGCCCCGCCCAGCGACAGGCCCACCGTGTGACCCAGCGTCACGCCGACGATGCCGTTGAACACCGGCATCAGCATGCCGAAGCCCAGCATGAAGCGGCCCACGGCGCGGAAGGCCTGGATCTGCCGCGCCGCGGTGATGCCCATCTCCAGCAGGAAGAGCATCAGCATGCCGCGGAACAGGCCCTCGTAGAAGGGCGAGATCTGCTGCCACTGACGATCGGTGGCCAGCGCGCCGATGATCATGCCGCCGCCCAGCAGCAGGATGCCGCGGCCACGGATCACGCTCAGCACCAGTTCGCCTGCCTTCACGCCGCCCTGCTGGCGCCCCATCGCCACGCGCGCCAGCACGAGCGAGAAGATCACGCCGAACTCCATCAGCGCCACCATCGCGGCCATGTAGCCCTCGGCCGGCGTGTTCATCGCCGAGGCGAAGCTCATCGACGCGAAGAACGTGGCCGTGGACACCGACCCATAGTGCGCCGCGATCGCAGCCGCGTTGGAGATGTCGAATCCGCCCAGCCGCCGCGTGACGATGTAGACGAGGCTGGGGATGGCGAACGTCATCAGCAGCGTGACGCCGATCAGCGGCAGCACGTCGCCGGTGTCGGCGCGTGCCAGCTCGCGCCCGCCGGTCAGGCCGAGCGAAAACAGCAGGTAGATCGACAGCAGCTTGATCACCGCTTCGGGCAGCTCCAGCTCGCTCTTCACGAAGCCGGCGATGGCGCCCAGCACGAAGGCCAGCACGATGGGTTGCAGCAGGTTGCTGGCCAACAGGTCCAAGCCGGGCATGGGGGTCTCCTTGTGTGCGGGGCGTCGGGCCGACGCGAAAGTGGCGCATCCTAGAAACGGGTGCGTTGTGCGTCCAATGCCGGTTTTTCTGTCATCGCTTGCCATAAACAGAACAATGACCAGGCTGGCCCGACGGCCGCCGGTAGCCGCCGCGGCGCTGGGGGACAATCGCGGCCCCCGGCAAGCTGCCGGCCCCGATAGCCACCGCCGCCTGCGCCAACCGCCCGATGACCGACCTCTTCGCCCCGCCTGCCCCTGATCCCAACGATGCGCTGCCGCTGGCCGATTACGCCGAGCGCGCCTACCTGGAGTACGCGCTGTCGGTGGTGAAGGGCCGGGCCCTGCCCGATGTCTGCGACGGCAACAAGCCGGTGCAGCGGCGCATCCTCTATGCGATGCATCGCATGGGCCTGGCCTTCACCACGGCCGGCGGCCCGCGGCCGGTGAAGAGCGCGCGCGTGGTGGGCGACGTGCTGGGCCGCTACCACCCGCACGGCGACACCGCCGCCTACGACGCGCTGGTGCGCATGGCGCAGGATTTCAGCCAGCGTTACCCGCTGATCGACGGCCAGGGCAACTTCGGCAGCCGCGACGGCGACGGCGCCGCGGCCATGCGCTACACCGAAGCGCGGCTGGCGCCGATCGCGCGCTTGATGCTCGACGAGATCGACGAAGGCACGGTCGACTTCCAGCCCAACTACGACGGCAGCACCGAAGAACCGCGGCAGCTGCCGGCACGGCTGCCGTTCGTGCTGCTCAACGGCGCCAGCGGCATCGCCGTGGGCCTGGCCACCGAGATCCCCAGCCACAACCTGCGCGAGGTGGCCGCGGCCGCGGTGGCGCTCCTGAAGAACGACGCACTGAGCGATGACGAGCTGTTCGCCCTGCTGCCTGCGCCAGACTTTCCCGGTGGCGGCCAGATCATCAGCAGCACGGCCGAGATCCGCGAGGCCTACCGCACCGGCCGCGGCAGCCTGAAGCTGCGCGCGCGCTGGGTCATCGAAGACCTGGCGCGTGGCCAGTGGCAGCTGGTGGTGACGGAGCTGCCGCCCGGCACCAGCACGCAGAAGGTGCTGGAAGAGATCGAGGAGCTGACGAACCCGAAGATCAAGGCCGGCAAGAAGGCGCTGGGGCAGGACCAGGTGCAGCTCAAGGCCACGGTGCTGGCCGTGCTGGATGCGGTGCGTGACGAAAGCGGCAAGGAAAACGCCGTGCGCCTGGTGTTCGAGCCCAAGAGCCGCAGCGTCGAGCAGGCCGATCTCATCACCACCCTGCTGGCCCACACCAGCCTGGAAAGCAACGCGCCGGTGAACCTGACGATGGTGGGCCGCGACGGCCGGCCCACCGCCAAGAGCCTGCGCCGCATGCTGGCCGAGTGGCTGGACTTCCGCCTGGCCACGGTGCAGCGGCGCACGCAGTTCCGGCTGCAGAAGGTGCTGGACCGCATCCATGTGCTCGAAGGCCGGCAGCTGGTGCTGCTGAACATCGACGAGGTGATCCGCATCATCCGCAACGCCGACGAGCCCAAGCCGGCGTTGATCGAGCGCTTCAATCTCACCGACCGGCAGGCCGAGGACATCCTTGAGATCCGGCTGCGCCAGCTGGCACGGCTGGAAGCCATCCGCATCGAGCAGGAGCTGAAGGAGCTGCGCGAGCAGCAGGGCAAGCTCGAAGACATCCTGTCGTCGCCCGCCGCCTTGAAGCGCACGGTGGCCAAGGAGATCGAGGCCGATGCCAAGGCGCACGGCGACGAGCGCCGCACCTTGATCCAGGAAGAACGCCGCGCCGTGGCCGAGGTGAAGGTGGTGGACGAGCCGGTGACGGTGGTCGTCAGCGCCAAGGGCTGGGTGCGTGCGCTCAAGGGGCACGAGGTCGATCCGGCGACGCTCACCTTCAAGGCGGGCGACACGCTTTATGGCGCCTTCCCGTGCCGCAGCGTCGACGCGCTGCTGGTCTTCGGCAGCAACGGCCGTGTCTACAGCGTGGCGGCGGCCCAGCTGCCCGGCGGGCGCGGCGATGGCGTGCCCATCACCAGCCTCATTGACCTGGAGAGCGGCACGCAGATTGCGCACAGCTTTGCCAGTGCCGCCGACACCACGCTGCTGTTGGCCAACACCGGCGGTTACGGGCTGCTGGCCCAGGTGCGGGACATGCAGGGCCGCAACAAGAGCGGCAAGGCCTTCCTGAGCCTGGAAGACGGCGAACACCTGCTGCCCCCCGTGGCAGTGGCTGCCGCGCACACGCAGGTGGCTTGCCTGGCCCTGGACGGCCGGCTGCTGAGCTTTGCACTGGACGAACTGAAGCTGCAGCGCGCCGGCGGCCGCGGGCTGACGCTGATGGATGTGGACGCGAAGGCGCCGCTGCTGTCAGTGGCCAGCTTCAGCGCCGGCCTGAAGGTGCTGGGCAGCGGGCGCGGTGGCAAGCCCAAGGAAGAAGACCTGCGGCCAGCGGCCCTGGCGGCCTATGCCGGCAAGCGCGCACGCAAGGGCCGCAAGGTCGAAGGCTTGGTGAAGGTGGCGCGGGTGGTGCCGCTGTAGGCGGCCAGCCGCCCGATGGCCCGTCAGCGCAAGCGCCGTAGCAGCAGCCAGGCCCCCACCGCGGCCAGAGCGACGAAGAGGCCCAGGCTCCAGAACTCGTAGGGCAGGCCGAACAGCCTGACCTTGGCGTCGGCGCAGCTGGCATAGGCTGCAAAGACCTGCGGCAGCCGGGCGTCCAGCGTCAGCGTGCTCAGGATGCGGTCGGCCAGCGTCAGGTTGCAGCTGGCCGAAGACGAGGCCACGAAGTGCTGCCACAGTGCCGCGGCGATGCCGCTGGCGGCCACCCCCAGTACGCCGGCCGCGGCCACGCGCTGCCCAGCCAGCGAGCGCCACAGCACGCCCAGCAGCGCAGCCGCTGCCACCAGCAGGAAGATCAGCCGCTGCAGCACGCACCAGGGGCAGGGCTGCATGTCGAAGACATGCTGGCTGACGAGCGCGGCCACCACCGCCGCCACGGCCACGCCGGCCACCGCCGCCAGCAGCCCGGTCGCGGGCGCGGGCCGGGTCATCAGCCTCACTTCAGCTCGGCGATCAGCTCGATCTCGACGCAGGCGCCCATCGGCAGCTGCGCGACGCCGAAGGCGCTGCGCGCGTGCGCGCCGACCTCGGGGCCCAGCACTTGCACCAAGAGCTCGCTGGCGCCGTTGGTCACCAGGTGATGCTCGGTGTAGCTGGCGCTGCTGTTGACCAGGCTCATCACCTTCACGATGCGGGCGACGTGGTCCAGGCTTCCAGCGGCGGCCTGCAGGGTGCCCAGCAGGTCGATCGCCACGGCGCGGGCGGCGGCCTGGCCTTGCTCGGTATTCATGTCCGTGCCCAGCTGGCCGGGCCAGGCTTTGCCTTCACGCTTGGCGATGTGGCCGGACAGGAAGACCAGCGAACCGGACCGTACGAAAGGCAGGTAGGCGGCGGCGGGTGTGGCCACGGGGGGCAGCTGGATGCCCAGGGCCTGCAGGCGGTCTTGAACACTCATGGGTGGGGGCCCTTTGGAGGGCGTCATTGAGGCGGGGTGGCAAGGCGGCGCAAGGCCAAAAGGGCATCCTACACTGGCCCCATGCAGGTGCTGGCGTTCCCCCGGCCCCGCTTGCCGGGGCCCGGTATGCGGGCAGCCCTGGCGGCCCTGGCCTGGCTGGCCGGGGTCGCGCTGCAGTTGCAGCAGCCGGCCTTGTGGCCAGCGGCCGAGGTGGTGGGGGCGGTGCTGCTGGCGCTGGCGCTGGCGCTGCTGTGCGGGTGGTCGCGCCTGGCTTGGGCCCGGTTCGTGGCTGCACTGGTGCTGGCGGCCAGCCTGGGCGCGGCGCTCACGCACGGACGCGCGGCGTTGCGCCTGGCCGATGCTCTTCCGCCCGCGCTGGAAGGCCAGGATCTCGTCGTCACCGGCGTGGTGGCCGATCTGCCGCAGCCCGGCCTGCAGGGCACGCGCTTCGTGTTCGAGGTCGAATCGGCGCTGCACGCCGGCCAGCCGGTGCGCGTGCCGCAGCGGCTGGCCCTGGGCTGGTACCGCGGGGCCGAGTTCGACGCGCTGATCGCCGGCGCGCCCGAAGACCTGCGCGCCGGCGACCGCTGGCGCCTGACCGTGCGCCTGAAGCAGCCCCACGGCACGATGAACCCGCACGGCTTCGATCTGGAGCTGTGGCTGTTCGAGCGCGGCATCCGCGCCAGCGGCAACGTGCGCGCGGTGCCTGGGGCCGTCAACCAGCGGCTGGGCGTGGCCGTGGGCCAGCCGGTGCAGCGCCTGCGCCAGGCCTTGCGCGACGCGATCGTGCGCGAAGTGCCCGATGCCTCGGCCGCGGGCGTGCTGGCGGCGCTGGTGATCGGCGATCAGGCAGCCATCGAGCGCGAGGATTGGGACGTATTCCGCGCCACGGGCGTGGCGCATCTGATGGCGATATCGGGATTGCACGTGACGATGTTCGCCTGGGCCGCAGCAGCAGGGGTGGCGGCGCTGTGGCGGCGCAGCCCGCGGGCGATGCTGGCGGTGCCGCTGCCGGTGGCCGCACGCTGGGGCGGCCTCTTGCTCGCCACGGCCTATGCGGTGCTGGCCGGCTGGGCCGTACCGGCGCAGCGCACGGTGTGGATGCTGGCGCTGGTGGCCTTGCTGCGCACGCTGGGCCTGCGCTGGCCGCTGCCGGCGGTGCTGCTGGCGGTGGGTGGGGTGGTGTCGCTGTTCGACCCCTGGGCACTGCTGCAGCCGGGGTTCTGGCTGTCGTTCGTTGCCGTGGGGCTGCTGATCGCTTCCGAGCCGCAGCAGCGTGCCACTGCGCCGCAACCCGATCCTGCCGCCAGCCCGGCCGGCTGGCCGCGCCTGCGCGCGGCGCTGGCCAGCGGGCTGCGCACGCAGGCGGTGGCCACGGCGGGGCTGGCGCCCTTGTCGATGCTGTTCTTTCAGCAGGTCTCCATCGTCGGCTTTGCGGCCAACCTGCTGGCCATCCCGCTGGTGACGCTGCTCATCACCCCGCTCGGGTTGCTGGGCGTGCTGTTGCCGCCGCTGTGGGGGCTGGCCGCGGCGCTGGTGCAGGCCATGGGCTGGGTGCTGCAGGCCCTGGCCAGCTGGCCGCTGGCGGTGTGGACGGCCGCCGCCGCGCCGCCCTGGGCCATGGCCGCTGGCCTGCTGGCGGGGTTGCTGGCGGTGCTGCCGCTGCCCTGGCGGCTGCGGGCCTGCGCGCTGCCGCTGATGCTGCCGCTGCTGTGGCCGGCGGTGCCGCGCCCGGCGGAAGGCGGCTTTGAGCTGCTGGCCGCCGACATCGGCCAGGGCACCGCCGTGCTGGTGCGCACGCGCAGCCACCTGCTGCTCTACGACACCGGCCCGGCCTACACCGCCGAAGCCGACGCCGGCAGCCGCGTGCTGCTGCCGCTGCTGCGCGCCCGCGGCGAGCGCCAGGTCGACCTGCTCATGCTCAGCCACCGCGACATCGACCACGTGGGCGGCGCCGCCAGCGTGCTGGCCGGGCTGCCGGTGCGGGCCATCAGCAGCTCGCTGCCCTCCGGGCATCCCCTGTTGCAGGGGCCCACGCCGCAGCAGCGTTGCAGCGCGGGCCAGGGCTGGGTCTGGGATGGCGTGCGCTTCGAGGTGCTGCACCCGGCCCCGGGCACGGACACCACGGCTGGCCGGGCCAACGCCCACAGCTGCGTATTGCGCGTGCAGGGCCGGCACGGCAGCGCGCTGCTGACGGGCGATATCGAAGCGGCACAGGAAGCCGCCCTGGTGGCGGCCCAGGGCGCCGCGCTGCGCAGTGACCTGCTGCTGGTGCCGCACCACGGCAGCCGCACCAGCTCCACCGCGGCCTGGCTGGCGGCCGTCGCGCCCCGGGTGGCCGTGGTGCAGGCCGGCTACCGCAGCCGCTTCGGCCACCCGGCGCCAGAGGTGCAGGCGCGCTACCTGGACAGCGGCATCGCCTTCGTGCGTACGGACCGCTGTGGCGCCTACGCCTGGTGGTCGCCCGGGGCCGGCGAAGGCGGCGCCTCCGGCCACGCCGTCTGCACGCGGCAGGCGCGCGCGCGTTACTGGCATCATCCCGACGGCCGGGGCCATCTGCCGGCACCGCTGCCCTGAGCCCATCTGCACTGGCGCCCACCGTGGCCCGGAGCTTGCAAACCGGCTGGCGGCAGTGCTGCGCTGGCTCCCTGGCCACGCTGTCCGGTGCCGCCATCTCTATCCGCTGTCCCCGCCGCTGTCTTCGTCTGTCATCGCTGATCGGCTGGGGGCGGCCAGCCCGCTCGTCCCGCAGGAGTTGAATCCGTGTCCATCCATGTTGCGCTGAACCACGTCACGCACTACCGCTACGACCGCCGCGTGGGCCTGTCGCCCCAGGTGGTGCGGCTGCGCCCGGCGCCGCATTGCCGCACGCCCATCATCAGCTACTCGATGCGCATCGAGCCCACCGGGCACTTCGTCAACTGGATGCAGGACCCGTTCGCCAACTACCAGGCGCGGCTGGTCTTTCCGGACAAGACGACGGAGTTCAAGGTCACCGTCGATCTGGTGGCCGAGATGGCGGTCTACAACCCGTTCGATTTCTTCCTCGAGCCCGAGGCCGAGAGCTTCCCTTTCACCTACAGCGCCGAGCTCAAGCAGGAACTGCTGCCCTACCTCGAAAAGGGCCCGCTCACGCCCAAGTTCAAGGCCCTGGTGGACAGCGTGTCGCGCGAATCGATGCGCACGATCGACTTCATCGTCGCCATCAACCAGCGGCTGCAGCGCGACATCGCCTACCTCATCCGCATGGAACCCGGCGTGCAGACGCCGGAAGTCACGCTGACGAATGCCAGCGGCAGCTGCCGCGACACCGGCTGGCTGCTGGTGCAGCTGCTGCGCCACCTGGGGCTGGCGGCGCGCTTCGTTTCGGGCTACCTCATCCAGCTCAAGCCCGACGTGAAGGCGCTGGACGGGCCCTCGGGCGCGGAGGTCGACTTCACCGACCTTCACGCCTGGTGCGAGGTCTACCTGCCCGGCGCCGGCTGGGTGGGCCTGGACCCGACCAGCGGCCTGCTGGCCGGCGAAGGCCACATCCCCGTGGCCTGCACGCCTGAACCGTCCAGCGCCGCGCCAGTGTCGGGTGCGGTGGACGAATGCGAGGTGGAATTCAGCCACCACATGCAGGTCACGCGCATCTACGAAAGCCCGCGCGTCACCAAGCCCTACACGCCCGAGCAGTGGCAGGCCATCGAAGCCCTGGGCCATGC
>JAIXZR010000234.1 GCA_027489455.1 Rubrivivax sp.
CACCACGCCCTTGGGTTTCGTCGCGCGCTTGACAAAGGCCACCATGTCCACGGTGCGCACGAATTCCAGCAGCCGGCCGGCAAAGACGAAGCAGTCGCCGGCCTTCAGCCGGCCGATGAAGCCTTCTTCGATGGTGCCCAGCGAACCACCGCCACCGCCAGCCTGGCTCCACCACTTCACCTGCATGGCCGCGTCGCTGACGATGGTGCCCACGCTCATGCGGTGGCGCCGCGCGATGCCGCGGTTGGGCACGCGCCACAGGCCGTCCACCACCTGCACGCGGTGGTATTCGGGGTAGGCGTTCAGGCTGTCGCCACCGCGTTCGACGAAGGCCAGGGCCCAGTCGAATTCCTCGCGCGTGAGCGTGGCGTAGGAAGGGGCCTGGCGCACTTCGTCGTACAGGCCTTCGGCTTCGAATCCCCCACCCAGGGCCACCGTCACCAGATGCTGCACCAGCACGTCCAGCGGCTTGTCCGGCGCCACGCGCGCTTCCACCTGCCCGGCCAGCGCGGCACTGCGCGCGGCGGCGGCTTCCACCAGTTCCAGCGTGTTGGTGGGCACCAGGGTCACGCGGCTGGGCCGGCCGGGGGCATGGCCGCTGCGGCCAGCGCGCTGCAGCAGCCGGGCCACGCCCTTGGCGCTGCCGATCTGCAGCACGCGTTCCACGGGCAGAAAGTCCACGCCCAGGTCCAGCGACGACGTGGCCACCACGGCCTTCAGCCGGCCTTCCTTCAGCCCCAGTTCCACCCATTCGCGCGTGGCCTTCTCGATGCTGCCGTGGTGCAGGGCCACCAGGCCCGCCCAGTCGGGCCGCGCGGTGAGCAGCAGCTGATACCAGATCTCGGCCTGGCTGCGCGTGTTGGTGAAGACGAGCGTGGTGGCGCTGCGCTCGATCTCGTTCACCACCGGCTGCTGCATCTGCGCGCCCAGGTGCCCGCCCCAGCTGAAGCGGCCGGGGTCGGCGGGCAGCAGGGTGTCGATGACCAGGTCTTTGGCGATGCGCCCGCGCACCAGCCGGCCCTGGCGGTGGCCCACCAGGGTGTGCATGGCCTCTTCCAGATTGCCCAGCGTGGCGCTCAGGCCCCAGACCACCAGGCCCGGGTTGAAGCGCCGCAGCCGGGCGATGGCCAGCTGGATCTGCACGCCGCGCTTGTTGCCGATCGATTCGTGCCATTCGTCCACGATCACGGTGTGCACGCCGGCCAGTTCCTGCGGCGCGTTTTCGCGCGTGAGCATCAGGCTCAGCGATTCGGGCGTGGTCACCAGGGCCGTGGGCCAGCGCCGGTCTTGCCGGGCACGTTCGGCAGCGGGGGTGTCGCCGGTACGCATGCCCACCGTCCAGCGTGGCTGCAGGTCGGCCAGCGGCTGCTGCAGGGCACGCGTGGTGTCGGCCGCCAGCGCGCGCATGGGCGTGAGCCACAGCACCTGCAGGCCGGGGCCCGAGGAGCCTGCGGTGTGCCCGCGCAGCAGCGCGCCCATCCACACCGCGAAGGTCTTGCCACTGCCCGTGGTGGCATGCAGCAGGCCGCTCTCGCCCGCCTGCATCGCGGCCCAGCATTCACGCTGGAAGTCGAATGGCTGCCAGCCCCTCGAAGCAAACCAAGCATCACAGAGCCCCCAAGCTCGCTGGCGCTCGCTACCCCCCGAGGGGGCCGCCCGCCGACGGCCCGGCGAAGCCGGTTCCGTGGCGGGGGGCTGGGTCAGGTCCACGCGCGTCAGGCGCTGACGATCCAGCCTTCGACCGCGTCCATCGCTGCTGGCAGGCCGTAGCGCGGCTGCGTGCTGGCCCAGGCCGCCTGCACCAGGCACAGCGCGGCGTCCAGCCGGTCGCCGCTGGCGTCGTCCACCAGCGCTTCGCGTTGCGCATGCGTGAGCTTCAGGCGCAGCCCCAGCCGGGTGCGGCCCTGTTCAAGTGCGTCCACGATGTCCTTGCGTGCGATCAGCCGGTCGGGTTCGCTGCTGTTCTTGTAGGAACGCCGGCCCGCCAGTTCATGCGCCAGCAGGCCGGGGTAGGCTTCCAGCGCCGTGCGTGCGGTGTCGCCTTCGTGCAGGCCGGGCACATGCACGCCGGCGCGCAGCAGGCGCGAAAAACCTTCGAAGTACATGAAGCCCACGGGCACGTAGCGCGTCTGCAGCGGGCTGGTGCTGCTGATGCCGGGCATGGCGCCATCGGTGGCGCGGTGGATCAGGCGCTGGCCTGCGGGGCGGGTGTTGCCCCAGGCGTCCACCAGGGCGCGGAAGTCCATGCGCGTGGCGCAGCGGCGCAGCAGTTCCTGCATCACCGCACCCGCGCTGCCACCCAGGCCCTGGGCATCGACAAAGCCGCGCGGCAGGCCGAAGGGGAAATCGAACGCGCCCAGCCAGGGCCCGGGCTGGTCCAGCAAGGCTTCGAATTCGGCCATCGTGGCCAGCGCTTCGTTGGCTTCCAGGCGCAGGACGCGCCCGGCCAGAACGCCGCGCGCCACGGTGATGGGTTTCTTGCGCGTGGGCGCGCTGCTGAAGTCGATGCCGATCAGGGCCAGGGGCGGTGCCAGGGTCATGCCGGCATTGTCGCCACGGGGCGCTGCAGCCGCCCTGGCAAGGATTAGCGACGGATCAAGCAGGCATCAACCCGGCATCAACGCGGCGCCATGCGCAGCGCGCCGTCGATGCGGATCACCTCGCCGTTCAGGTGCCCGTTTTCCACCACCTGCCGCGCCAGCGCGGCGAACTCGGCTGGTTCGCCCAACTGCTTGGGGAAGGGGATGGACGCCGCCAGCGAGGCCTGCACTTCGGCCGGCAGTTCCTGCAGCAGCGGCGTGCGGAACAGCCCCGGCGCCAGCGTGCACACGCGGATGCCCCACTGCGCCAGGTCGCGCGCCAGCGGCAGCGTCAGCGCCACCACGCCGCCTTTGGATGCCGCGTAGGCTTCCTGCCCCACCTGCCCGTCGAAGGCCGCGACGGAAGCGGTGTTGACGATCACCCCGCGCTCGCCACTGGCCGTGGCCGGCGGCAGCACCGCGCAGCGCGCCGCAAACAGCCGCACCATGTTGTAGGTGCCCACCAGGTTGACTTCGATGACGCGGCGGAAGTCGGCCAGCGGCGCGGGCTGGCCGTCGCGCCCGATCACGCGCTTGGCGCCGCCGATGCCGGCGATGTTCATCAGCAGGCGCGCCGGACCGTGCGCGGCGGCAGCAGCTTCGAAGGCGGCGGCGGCCTGCGCCTCGTCGGTGATGTCGCAGTGCAGCGCCAGGCCACCGATGCTGGCCGCCACACGCTGGGCCTGTTCGAACTGGCGGTCCAGCACGGCCACGCGCGCGCCCTGCTCTGCCAGGTCGCGAGCCACGGCTTCGCCCAGGCCCGAACCCCCGCCGGTGACGATGGCGCTGCTGCCTTCGATCTGCATCTCACTGCTCCGGCGAAAAGCCCACGCGCTTGACGATGGGGCCCCAGGCCAGGTTCTCGGCCTTCACCGCGCGCGCCAGGTCGGCGGGCGACTGGTAGGCCGGCTCCAGGCCGAAGGGCGCCAGGGTGTCGGCCGCGTCCTCCGCCGACAGCATCTCCTGCATGCTGGCACTGGCGCGGGCCACCAGTTCAGGCGCCACCTTGCCGGGCATGAACAGGCCATACCACTCCACCTGTTCCAGCTGCTTGAAGCCTTGCTCGGTGTAGGTGGGCACGTCGGGCGCGAAGCGCGAACGCTTGGGGCCGGACGTGGCCAGCACGCGCAGCCGGCCAGTCTTCATGTGGGGCAGATAGTCGCCAATGGGGCTGCTGAAGGCCGTCACCTGCCCGCCCAGAAGATCCTGGATGCCAGGTGCGCTGCCGCGGTAGGGCACATGGGCCAGGTCGACGCCGCTGTCCTTGCTCAGCAACGCGGCCAGCATGTGCGGGGGCGACCCGGCACCGGGCGAACCGTAGTTGGCCTTGGCGGGGTTGGCCTTGGCCCAGGCCAGGAAGTCCTTCACCGTCTTCACGCTCTCGGGCACGGCCGGGCCCACGCCCAGCGCGAAGGCCACGGTGGCGGTGCCAGCCACGGGCGTCACGTCTTCGGGCGTGTAGGCCAGCTTGCTGTACAGGTGCGGATAGAGCGTGATCATCGCCGCCGGGGTGAGCAGCAGCACGCTGCCGTCGGCGGGGCTGCGCTTCAGTTCCTCGGCGGCCAGCCGGCCACCGGCACCGGGCTTGTTCTCCACCACCACGGTCTTGGCATAGCCGGGGCGCAGCCGTTCGGCCACGCGGCGCGCCATCGCGTCCACCGTGCCGCCGGCCGGAAAGCCCACCAGCACGCGCGCGGTGTCCACGCCCTGCGCGCGGGCGGCGAAAGGCTGGGCAGCGCAGAGGGCGGCCGATGCCGCGAGGAAGTGACGACGATCGATCATGCGGGTCTCCTGGGGGTGGTCATGGGCCGCTGGGCGCTGTGTGGACGACACCCGGGCCGGCGGGGGGTGGGTGAACGGAAACGCTGGGCGCCAGGCGCGGCTAGCTGCGCTGCGGCCGCAACACGGGCGGCAGGCCCTGGGGCGCGGCGGCCTCGCCCCACAGGTGGGCCACGAGATCGGCGCGGTGCGCCAGCACGGCGCGCTGGTTGATGCTGCCCTTGTCGGTGACTTCGCCGCGGTCGATGTGCGGCGGGTCTTCCAGCACCAGCAGCCGCGCCGGGCGCGTGGCACTGCCGGTAGCGCTGCGGGCCAGCCTGTCCAGCATGTCTTGAAAGAAGGCCTGCACGGCCGGCGCGCGCAACACCTGCGCGGGCGTGAGATCGGCCCCCAGGCCGAAGCGGCGGCGCGCTTCTTCCAGGCGCGGGAAGATCATCAGCCCCAGGTCGTCGCGGTTCAGGCCGGCCACCACCACGTCCTGCACCAGCGGGTCGCCGGCGGCAATGACGGCGGCGCGCAGCGGCCCCACGCTGACGAAGGTGCCGCTGCTGAGCTTGAAGTCTTCCGCGATGCGGCCGTCGAAGGCCAGGCCGCGCTGCGGCGCTGCAGGGTCGATCCAGCGCACGGCGTCGCCCGTGCGGTAGAAGCCTTCTTCGTCGAAGGCCTCGGCCGTCTGCTGCGGCGCGCGCCAGTAGCCCGGCATCACGTTGGGGCCGCGGAAGCGCACTTCGGTCTTGCCGCTGTCCTCCGCATTGGGCACCAGCTTTACTGTCACGCCAGGGCAAGGCAGGCCGACGTGGCCGCTGCGCACTTCGGACCCCACGGCAAACAGGCAGGAAGGCGCCGTCTCCGTCATGCCCAGCCCGGTGATCATGGGCACGCGCCGGCCGCGCGCGGCCACGGCCAGGGCGTCGATGCGGTCCCACACCGCCTGCGACAGGCCGGCGCCGGCATACATGAAGCACTGCACGCGGCTGAAGAACACGTCGCGCAAGGCGCTGTCGGCTTCCATCGCGCTGGCCAGTTCCTCGAAGCCCTTGGGCACGTTGAAGTACAGCGTGGGGGCGACTTCACGCAGGTTGGCCAGCGTCTGCGCCATGCCCTTGGGTGTGGGCTTGCCGTCGTCGATGTAGAGCGTGCCGCCGTTGGCCAGCACCAGGCCGACGTTGTGGTTGCCGCCGAAGGTGTGGTTCCAGGGCAGCCAGTCCACCAGCACGGGGGGCTCGTCGGCCACGAAGGCCAGGGTCTGGCGCAGCATCTGCTGGTTGGCGCAGAGCATGCGGTGGGTGTTGACGACGCCTTTCGGGTCTTGGGTGGACCCGCTGGTGAAGAGGAACTTGGCGATCGTGTCCGGCCCGGTGGCGGCCTGCGCGGCGTCGGCCTGCGGGGCGGGCGGGGTGGCCAGCAGCTGCGACCAGGCCAGCAGCTGGCGCCCCGGCAAGGCCGCCCGCGCGGCGGGCAGGGCGTCGTCTGGCAGCACCACGGTGGCGTCCTCGGGCACGGCCGCCGCGATGGCGCGCACGTACGCGGCGCTGGCGGCAAACACCAGCCCCGGCGTGGTGACCTTCATGATGTGGCGCAGCTTGCCGTGGTCCTGCGACAGCAGCGAATAGGCCGAAGACACCGGCACCCAGGGCACGCCCACCCACAGCGCACCCATGGCCAGGCTCAGGTGTTCGAGGTCGTTGTCGGACAGGATGGCCACCGGCCTGTCGACCGACAAGCCCAGGCCCAGCAAGGCCGTGCCCAGGCTGCGGGCGCGCTGCAGCATCTGGGCGTAGCGGATGTGCTGCCAATCGCCCGTGCCACCGGCGCGACGCGCGGCAAAGGCGCGATCGGGGTGCTGCTGTGCGTGCTGCAGCAGGTAGTCGCTCAGGCGCGCAGGGTGCTGGCCCAGCGGCTCGGTGGATTGCAGCCACACGCTGCCGCCTGCCCGCGGCGTGATCTGCGCCTGCAGGCAGCCGCCAAAGCGGGTGGGCAGCGCGGCTGCCGTCATGTTGCCGCCCCGCCAGGCTTGGCCACCTTGCCGGCCTTGCCGGAAAGGAAATCGCGCATGCGCTGCTTGGCGGCGTCGTCGCCCTGGGCGATGGCGGCCATCAGCGATTCGACGAACAGGCCGTCGGCGGCCGGAAGATCGGCAATGCGCGGCAGTGCCTGCACGACGGCGAAGTTCGACAACGGTGCATTGCCGGCAATGCGCTGCGCCAATTCCAGCCCCTTGGCCACGCCGGCGCCTGCGGGCACGCGGTACTGGCTCAGGCCCACGGCCTGGCCTTCGTCGGCGTCCAGCACGCGGCCGGTGAGCATCATGTCCGTCATGCGCGCAGCACCGATGAGCCGCGGCACGCGCACGCTGCCGCCGCCGCCCACGAACAGGCCGCGCTGGCCTTCGGGCAGGCCGTAGAAGGTGCTGTCCTCGGCCACGCGGATGTGCGCACTGGCCGCCAGTTCCAGCCCGCCGCCCACCACCGCACCGTGCAGCACGGCCACCACGGGCACGCGGCAGTACTGCAGCGCGTCCATCGCGGCATGCCAGCCGCGCGAATGCAGGATGCCGCCGAAGGTGTCGCGCTCGGCCAGTTCAGACAGGTCCAGCCCGGCGCAGAAATGGTCACCCTCGCCGCTGATGAGCAGCGCGCGCGCGTCTTCCGGCAGGTTCAGCGCCGCGGTGTGCAGCTGCTGCACCAGGGCGTCGTTCAACGCATTGCGCTTGGCCGGGCGCGCCAGCCGCAAGTGCACCACGGGGCCGTGCAGCTGCACCTGCACCAGGGCCAGTTGGGCCAGCAGGCTGCCGGCGGCGGGTGGCTGACCAGGGGCTGGCGCCGGGGCGGCTTGAGGGTTCATGCCCGGATCGTATTTGGTTCACGTTATGAACCAAATACGGGTTTCCGCTCGGTCCGTGATGGCCCGTGCCAGCCTCTGGCAGGGCCAGAATCGGCCCCGGCGCCAACCGTCCTTTCTCTCTGCCCGGAGCCCCCGTGATGAACCCCGACACCCTGCTGGCGATCGACACGCACACGCACCTGGAGGTCTCCTGCCGCAACCCTTTCGACAACTACGGCGAGGAGTACGACCGCGCGGCCGACAAGTACTTCAAGAGCAGCCGCCGGCCGACGATGGACGAGACCCTGGCCTACTACCGCGAGAAGAACATCGGCTTCGTCAACTTCACCGTCGACGCCGAATCGCAGCTGGGCCGCACGCGCATCAGCAACGAAGAGATCGCCGAGGCCGCGCTGGCCAACCCGGACATCATGATCGCCTTCGGCAGCATCGACCCCCACAAAGGCAAGATGGGTGCGCGCGAAGCCCGCCGGCTGGTGGAAACCTTGGGCGTGCGTGGCTTCAAGTTCCACCCCACCGTGCAGGGCTTCGAGCCGGCCGACCGCATGGCCTGGCCGATCTACGAAGTCATCAACGAACACAAGCTGCCGGCCATCTTCCACAGCGGGCACAGCGGCATCGGCAGCGGCATGCGCTGCGGCGGGGGCTTGAGGCTGCAGAACAGCAACCCCATGCTGCTGGAAGACGTGGCCATCGCCTTCCCCGACATGCAGATCGTCATCGCCCACCCCAGCTGGCCCTGGCAGGACGAAGCGCTGAGCCTGGCCATGCACAAGCCCAACATCTGGATCGATCTCTCGGGCTGGAGCCCGAAGTACTTCCCGCCGCAACTGGTGCAGTACGCCAACACGCTGCTGAAGGACCGCGTGCTGTTCGGCAGCGATTTCCCGCTGATTGCGCCCGACCGCTGGATGAAGGACTTCGACGAAGCCGGCTTCAAGGACAGCGTGAAGCCGCTGATCCTGAAGGACAACGCCGCACGGCTGCTGGGCCTGCGCGCGCCGGGGCAGCCGGCCGCCGCCTGATCCGCGCAGTACCCGCACTTCCCGCGCTGTCGATAATCCGGCGATGCCGCATCGCCAGAAACCCACCGCTGACGACGAGACGCCCGCGGGGCACCTGGACGCATCGGGCCTGAAGCACGTGCTGGGCTACCAGCTGGCGCAGGCCGCCGTGGTGTGCAACCAGGTCTTCAAGCACACCGTGGGCACACCGCTGGCCTTGCGGCCGGTGGAATACACCGTGCTGCAGCTGATCAGCGCCAACCCGGGCTGTTCTGCGGTGCGGCTGGCGCGCGCGCTGGCCGTGACCAAGCCCAACATCACGATGTGGGTGGACCGGCTGCTGGAACGCGGCCTGATCGAACGCCAGCCCAGCGCCACCGACAAACGTTCACACGAGCTGCGCGCCAGCGCCGCCGGCCAGGTGCTGGTGCGGGACGCGACTGCTGCGGTGCTGGCAGGCGAGGCCCAGGCCCTGGCCCACCTGACGGCCGGCGAACGGTCGATCCTGGCCGAGCTGTTGCACAAGCTGTCGCGCAGCGGCATCCGCTGACGCGCCCTTTTCGAAGCTCGCTGCTGCGGGCAAGTTTGGTTCACGCCAGAAACCATCATCCTCGGTCAGCCCGGGCCCAGTGCCAGTGCCGCCACGCCAGCGGCGATGCAGGCTGCCCCCAGCAGCCGCAGGCCGCGGTCGCCTTCGCCCAGCAGCCGGCCGCCCAGCGCGGCGGCAAACAGCATCGACATCTCGCGCGCTGGTGCCACGTGCGACAGCGGCGCCTGCTGCATCGCATACAGCACCAGGATGTAGGCCAGCGGGCTGATGGCCGCCACCACCAGCGCGTGCCGCCACTGCAGCCGCCAGGCGGCGCGAAAGCCGGCCGTGTCCCGCGCCAGCAGCGGCAGCATCATCAGCGTGCGCAGCAGGTTGCAGACGTAGTCGAAGACGATGGGGCCCATCAGCGCCACCTTGATGGC
>JAIXZR010000288.1 GCA_027489455.1 Rubrivivax sp.
AGTGCGGGTTCCCGTGTGAAAGTAGGACATCGTCAGGCTAATTACTAAAGCACAACGGCCCGGTCATTCGACCGGGCCGCTTTGCTTTTGCGGACTCGGGACTTGCAAGACCCGCTGCTAAGCCGAACGCAATTCCCGACGCAGAATCTTCCCTACGTTGCTCTTGGGCAGTTCGTCGCGGAATTCCACGTACTTTGGTCGCTTGTAGGCCGTGAAGTTGTCTCGGCAGAACCTGACCACGTCTTCTTCCGCCAGCGTGGCGTCATTCTTCACGACGAAGAGCTTGACCGCTTCCCCGGACTTCTCATCGGGCACGCCGATGGCTGCGCACTCCAATACCCCGGGATGCTGGCTCACGACCTGCTCGATCTCGTTCGGATACACATTGAAGCCTGAGACCAGGATCATGTCTTTCTTGCGATCGACGATGCGCACATAACCGCGACTGTCCATCACGCCGACATCCCCGCTCTTGAAGAAGCCGTCCTCGGTCATGACTTTCGCCGTCTCATCCGGTCGGTTCCAGTAGCCCGCCATGACCTGCGGGCCGCGAATGCAGATCTCCCCCGGCAGATCGCGCCCAACTTCCTGCCCTGCATCGTCGCGGATGGAAATCTCCGTCGACGGGATCGGCAGACCGATCGTCCCGGTGTAGTCCGCAATGTCCAGGCGGTTGGATGTCGCCACCGGTGACGTCTCGGACAAGCCGTAGCCCTCGACGACAGGGCAACCGGTGATTCGCCGCCATTTCTCGGCGGTGGCCTGCTGCACCGCCATACCGCCGCCGTTGGACACCACCAGACCGGAAAAATCCAGCCGCGCGAAATCGGGATCGTTCGCCAGCGCGTTGAAGAGCGTGTTGACGGCAGGGAACATGTTCACCCGGTGCTTGGACAGCGTCCGCACGAAGCCCGGGATGTCCCGCGGGTTGGGAATCAGCAGGTTCATGGCGCCAAAGTGCGCTCCCATCAAGGCGCAGATCGTCAGCGCGAAGATGTGATACAGCGGCAGCGCGCAAACGATCGTGAGCTGCTGATGCCCCACCTTGTCGAGCATCGGCTTGAACCAGGCTTCGCACTGCATGATGTTGGCCACCACGTTGCGATGAAGCAGCACCGCACCCTTGGATACCCCCGTCGTGCCCCCGGTGTACTGCAGGAACGCGACTTCGTCCGGGCCCACGTCCACCCGCCGCAGATTGAGCTGCGCGCCTTCTGCCAGTGCCATGGGCCAGCGCGTCACGGTGCGCCCTTCGTCCAGGGGCAGGCTGAATTCCGGCACCATGCGGCGCACATGGCGCACGGCAAAGTTCACCAGTCGCCCGCGCCAGAAGCCCAGCAAATCGCCTAACGCCGTCAGCACCACGTGCTTGACGGCCGTCTTGTCGATCACTTCTTCCAGTACCGTGGCAAAGTTCTCCAGCACGATGGCCACCACGGCGCCTGAATCCTGCAACTGATGCTGCAGCTCGCGCGCGGTGTAGAGCGGATTGACGTTGACCACGACATATCCCGCTCGCAGAACGCCCGCCATCGCCACCAGGTACTGCGGAACGTTGGGCAGCATGATGGCCACGCGGCTGCCCTTGTCCACACCCCGTGACTGCAGCCAGGCGCCCAGTGCCTGCGACATCTCGTCGATATCGCGAAACCGCTGCGGCGAATCCATGCACACGCAGGCATCACGCTGCGCGTACTTGCAGAAGGCCTCCTCCAGCAGCGCCGAGACGCTGCGATAGGCGTCCACCTGGGCCTGCGGGGCCACGCCAGGGGGGTAGTGATCAAGCCAGGGTGCGTGCACGGGTGGGGCTGCTCAGTTGACGAAGCCTGCGATGCTCGCGGCGCGCCCCTGGCTGGGCTACGGTACTTGTCCTAGGCTGGCGGTCGCTCTTCCCCCGCAAACAGTGCCGCCGCCAGCGCCCGCTCCCGCTGAGCGATCGTGTCCAAAAGGACCTGCGCACCCTGCATCTGGCGAAAGGTGTCGAAGCCTGCTTCCAGAAAGCGTTGCAGTGCACTCAGCCCCGCTGCCATTGCGGGCCCGCGCATCAGCCGCAGACTGTGCCGCAGCAGCGGCTTGCGGGTGTAGCGTTCCAGTGCACGGCCCACCTGCAGCATCAGGTCGATCTGCCTATTGCGGTCCGGCGCACGGCCCACCGTGCGCCAGGCCTGGGCGTAGCTGGCCGCATCCACGGCTGGCTCGCCCAGGCAGCGTGCCATCTGTGCGTCCAGCTCTTCCGACAGCGCGTGAAGCTCGGCCAGCGCGGCCACGGTGCCGACGATGTCCTCCGGGAACAGTCGCACCAGCGCCGGCACGATTCGCGCAAACTGGCCGTCGCGCTCGGTGAAGTCCTGAGGCCCGTAAAGATCGTCCAGGAAGAATTGCGCTGCCGGTCCATACCGCGGGCTGGCCAGAAGGTCGGCGTACGTGGCGGCAAAGCGCTGGTGCTGCCAGGCCTTCACGGCCCGCACCTGGGCGGCCAGCCCCAGGTCGCCCCGCTGGGCGGCGCGCTGGTCGGCAACGGCCTGCAGGCAGGCCAGGATCTTCTGTCCGTCGGGGCTCAAGAGGTTAGTCGGCGCCCTCTACGGCGCGCCGCGATGATGATGCAACACTGCCGCCATGCGCAGAAGAGCTTTGTTGCACGTGGGCTTGGCCGGCAGTGTGGCGCTGGGCGTGGCGGGCCTGGGCTTGGCCCTGTTGCCCGCGGTGTGGAAGGACGGCCGGCTGGTCGCCCCTGCCCGCGACCTGATGGCCGCCGTGGCGCGTGCCGTGCTTCAAGGCGCCCTGCCTTCGGATCCGGCTGCCGAAGCCGCCGCAGTGGCTGCCCACCTGGCCCGTGTCGACGACACCGTGGCCGGCTTTCCGCAAGCCGTGCAGGACGAGTTCGCCTTGCTGCTGCGTCTGCTCACCACCGGGCCGGGGCGCGTGGGCCTGGCGGGTCTGGGCACGGATTGGGCTGCGGCGCCGGTGGCCGATGTCCAGGCCGCCCTGCAACGCCTGCGCGCTTCGCCGCTGGCACTGCGCCAGCAGACCTACCAGGCTCTGCGCGACGTCAGCGTGGCCGCCTACTTCGCCGATCGCAGCAGCTGGCGCCACCTGGGCTACCAGGGCCCGATGGTGCTGTGAGCAAGCAACCTGATCCCATCGCCCAAGGCCTGGCGCGGGGCTGGAAGGTCTATGGCGGGCCGCATGCCCCGCGCCCGGCCCAGCTGCAGTGTGATGTCGCGATCGTGGGCAGCGGTGCTGGCGCAGGCATCACCGCGGAGCTGCTGACCGCTGCCGGGCTGGACGTGGTGCTGGTGGAGGAAGGCCCGCTCAAGTCCAGCCGGGACTTCAATCAGCTCGAAAGCGAGGCCTATCCCAGCCTGTACCAGGAAAGCGCCGCCCGCAAGACCGCCGACAAGGCCATCAACATCCTGCAAGGCCGGTGCGTGGGCGGCTCCACCACGGTCAACTGGACGAGCTCGTTCCGTACGCCTTCGGCCACGCTGGCCTACTGGCGCGCGAACTTCGCCCTGCCCGAACTCACCGACGACGCGCTGTTCCCCTGGTTCCTGCAGGCTGAGCAGCGCCTGTCGATCGGCCCCTGGCTGGCGGCGCCCAACCAGAACAACGAACTCCTGCGCAAAGGCGCGCTGAAGCTGGGCATCCCCGCCGCGGCGATCCAGCGCAACGTCAAGGGCTGCTGGAATCTCGGCTCCTGCGGCATGGGTTGCCCCACCAATGCCAAGCAGTCGATGCTGGTCACCACCCTGCCCGTGGCGCTGGATCGCGGCGCGCGGCTGCTGGTCGAAACCCGCGTGCAACGTCTGGAACTGGCGGGCGGCAAGGTCAGCCGGCTGCTGGCAGTGGGCGTGCAGCGGGACGGCAGCGCCGCGCCTGGCACCGAAGTGGTCATCCAGGCGCGGCATGTCGTGGTGGCGGGCGGGGCCATCAATTCACCCGCACTGCTGCTGCGGTCGCAGCTGCCCGATCCGCATCGGCGGCTGGGTGCCCGTACCTTCCTGCATCCGGTGGTGATCTCCAGCGCCGTCTTCGACCACCCCGTCGAAGGCTGGAGCGGTGCGCCACAGACGCTCTACAGCGATCACTTCCTCGACGTCGATCCGATCGACGGCCCCATCGGCTACAAGCTCGAAGCGCCGCCCGTGCACCCGGTGATCTTCACCAGCACCTCCACTGGCTTCGGCCCTGAGCTCGCAGCCGATCTGAAGCAGATGGCCCACACCCACGCCCTGCTGGCGCTGCTGCGCGATGGCTTTCATCCGCAATCCGCCGGTGGCCAGGTGGGGCTGAAGAGCGATGGCTCGCCCGTCCTGGACTACCCGCTCACGCCGTTTGTGATGGAGGGGGCACGCCGCGCCTTTCTGTCCATGGCCGAGATCCAGTTTGCCGCCGGCGCGCAGCGCATCAGGCTGGCGCACGACCTTGCGCCAGCCTACACGTCCTGGGCGCAGGCCAAGGCCGGCATCGCCAGCCTGCCCATGCAGCCGCTGGTCACACGCGTGGCCAGTGCGCACGTCATGGGCGGCTGCGGCATGGCTGGCCAGCCGCAGCTGGGGGTGGTCGGGCCCGATGGCCGGCACTGGCAGATCGACAACCTCTCGGTGCACGATGGATCGCTGTTTCCCACCAGCATTGGCGCCAACCCGCAGCTGTCGGTCTACGGCCTGGTCAATCAGCTGGCCACGCGGCTGGCGCGTGATCTCAGCGGCCGCGACGTGCGCTTGGGCGCATGAGGCCCCCAGACGCGCCGGGCCGGCTGGCCCGGCTGCAGCAAGGCCTGACGCTGGGCGCACTGGCGCTGGCGCTGGCCTGGGCCCTGGGCTGGTGGCAGCAAGGTCGGCCCGGGGTGGCGCTGGCGGGGCTGGCCTTGATGCTGGGCGGGCACGCACTGGTGCTGGCGCTGGAAGTGCTGCTGCTGGCCGCCACCCATGGCGCCGACCCCTGCCCGCGCGCGAGCGCCGCCGCGCTGCTGCGCGCCTGGTGGGGCGAGGTGCTGGCCGCGCCGCAGGTCTTCTGCTGGCGCCAACCCTTCCGCAGCCAGGCCTGGCCTGACCAGTTGCCGGCCCAGGCCCAAGGCCGGCGGGGCGTGCTGTTCATCCATGGCTTCGTCTGCAACCGTGGCCTGTGGAACCCCTGGCTGGCCAGGCTGACGGCACGGGGCACGCCTTTCGTGGCCGTGAACCTGGAGCCCGTCTTCGGCACCATCGACGCCACGGTGGCCGGCGTCGAAGAGAGCATGCGCCGGCTGGAAGCCGCCACCGGGCTGCCGCCCGTGGTGGTGGCCCACAGCATGGGCGGGCTGGTGCTGCGCCGCTGGTGGGCTGAACACGACGGCGCCAGCCGCGTGCACCATGCCATCACCATCGGCACGCCGCATCGGGGCACCTGGCTGGCACGCTGGGGCCACAGCCCCAATGCGCGGCAGATGCAGATCGATTCACCCTGGCTGCGCAACCTGGCTCAGCGCGAAGCCGCAGGCACGGCGCCTGCAGCACGCATGACCTGCTTCTACAGCCACTGCGACAACATCGTTTTCCCGCCCACCCGCGCCACGCTGGAAGGCGCCGAAAACCGCCATCTGCCCGGCCTGGCCCACGTCCACATGGCCGACGCGCCCGAGCCCTGGGCCGAGCTGCAGCGCCAGCTGCAGGCCTAGAAGCGGCGCTCGCCTGGCAGCAGCACGCCCGCGTCCAGCACGTCCTGCCCGTGCACGGCGGCATAGATGGGCGTGAAGTCTGGCCGCGTGGCGTCGAACAGCTGCTGGAAGGAATCGATGACGAAGTAAGTCGCCTGGTAGGTGTCGATGCGGTAGCGCGTGCGCATCAGCCGCTGCAGGTCGAAACCCACGCGCAGCGCGTCGGGCGCGGTGGTGCTGTGGCGCAGTTCGCCGGCCGAAGACAGGATCCCCGCGCCGTAGGCCCGCAGGCCTTGCGGGGTGTCGATGAGGCCGAATTCCACCGTGTACCAGTACAGCCGCGTCAGCAGTTCGCAGGCGTCCAGCCGGCTGGCCTTCATGCCGCCGGCGCCGTAGGCCTGCATGTAGTCGGCGAAGGTGGGGTTGAAGAGCAGCGGCACGTGCCCGAAGAGATCGTGGAAGACATCGGGTTCGACGACGTAGTCGAACTCCTCGGGCTGGCGCATCCAGTCGGTGACGGGGAATCGTCGCTCTGCCAGCAGCTTGAAGAAGGCTTCTTCGGGGATCAGCCCGGGCACGCCCACGATCTGCCAGCCCGTGGCGTTCATCAGCCGTTCGCTGATGTCGTCGAAGCGCGGGATGCGGTCGGGCGCGCCCAGCTGCTCGACGGCACTGATGAATTCCTCGCAGGCCAGCCCCGGCAGCTGCTGCAGTTGCCGCGCATACAGGCGCCGGTAGGTGTCGTGGTCGGCCTCGGTGTACTGCGCGTAGTCCTGCTCGCAGGTGTAGTCGCTGCGTGCCTTGGCGTAGTTGCCGCGCGGCGGGCGGCTGCCTTCGCCGTAGGTGACAGGCGGTACGCCCTGGTTGATGCCGCTGTGGAAATCGGGGGTCGTGCTCATTTCGCCTGGGTCAGCACACCTCGGCGCATCTGGTCCAGCTCGATGCTTTCGAAGAGTGCCTTGAAGTTGCCTTCGCCGAAGCCCTGGTCGCCCTTGCGTTGGATGAACTCGAAGAAGATGGGCCCGAGCTGGTTTTCGCTGAAGATCTGCAGCAGCAGCTCGCCGGCCTTGCCGTCCACCAGGATCTTGCGCGCCTTCAAGGCCGCCACGTCTTCGCCATGGCCTGGGATGCGCTTGTCGATCAGCTCGTAGTAGGTGTCGATGGTGTCCAGCAGCTTCACGCCTTGCGCGCGCATCATGTCCACTGTGCGGGGCAGGTCGTCGGACCCCAGCGCGATGTGCTGGATGCCTTCGCCGCGGTACATGTCCAGGTATTCCTGGATCTGCCCGGCCTTCTCGTTGCCTTCTTCGTTGATGGGGATGCGGATCTTGCCGCAGGGGCTGGTCATGGCCTTGCTCTTCACGCCCGTGACCTGGCCTTCGATGTCGAAATAGCGCACCTCGCGGAAGTTGAACAGGCGCTCGTAGAACTCGGCCCATTCGGCCATGCGGCCGCGGTGCACGTTGTGCGTGAGGTGGTCGATGTAGGTCAGGCCATGGCCGGGCGGGTTCAGGCTGGCGCCCGTGGCGCCGGGCAGGGGTTCGAAGTCGACGTCGTAGAAGCCGATGTTGCCGATGTCGCCATCCCTGGCGCCGTTCTTGCCGCGCCACTTGTCCACAAGGTAGATCAGGCTGTCGCCGATGCCCTTGATGGCTGGGATGTTCAGCTCGCCCGGGCCCGCCGTGCCGGCGTAGGCCCAGCCGCCCAGTTGCTGCGCGCGCGCAAAGGCGGCGCGCGCGTCCTGCACGCGGAAGGCGATGGCGCAGATGCTGGGCCCGTGCAGGCGCGCAAAGCGCTGCGCGAAGCTGTCGGGCTCGGCATTGACGATGAAGTTGATCCCGCCTTGCCGGTACAGCAGCACGTTCTTGTGCCGGTGGCGGGCGATGGCCGTGAAGCCCATGCGCTCGAACAGGGCGCCCATGGCCACGGGGTCGGGCGCGGCGTACTCGATGAACTCGAAGCCGTCGGTGCCCATCGGGTTGTCCCAGGGTGTGAACTTCATGTCGGCCAGTCTCGTCGGTGTAATGGCTGGGTACTGTAGGGTGAGCGCGCTGCCCGAGGCAGGCGCCTGCCGGGCCAGAGCGGGGTGTTGGCGGAGCATAGCGGCTGGGCCGCACGGCCTGCATCGATGTGCACGGCCAGCACACCCGCACTTCACGGGGCCTTCAGCCGGGCCGGGGACAATGCAGCCCATGCTGGAATGGATCAACGACCTCTCGGCCTGGTTGCAAGGCTGGATGAGCGCAGGCGCAGGCCTCTGGGGCCTGTTCTTTTCGGCCTTCCTGTCGGCCACCGTGCTGCCGGGCTCCAGCGAGGTGGTGATGACCGCGCTCGTCACGGCCTACCCGGCGCTGGCGGTGCAGGCCTTCTTTGCCGCGCTGGCAGGCAACGTGCTGGGCTGCCTGCTCACCTTCGGCATGGGGCACGCCGGGCGCGAAGGCTTCGAGCGCTTCAAGAGCGTGAAGGTGGACCTGGAAGACCCGCGCATCCAGCGCCTGCGGCGCTGGGGGCCGCCGGGGCTGTTCCTGTCGTTCCTGCCGCTGGTGGGCGACGCGCTGGTGCTGGCCGCCGGCTGGCTGAAGATGCCCTTCTGGCAGAGCATCTTCTGGATCGCCCTGGGCAAGGGCACCCGCTACCTGGTGCTGCTGCTGGGCCTGAAGGGCGTGCTGTCCTTCGCCTGAGGCTGGCGTGACGGCGGCCTCAGGCCGCCTGCGTCTTCAGCAGCTGCGCGGGGATCGGCGCTGGCCAGCCGGCTTCCTGGGCCACGCGCACGATGGCTTCGTTGGTGTCGAAGTACACCTGCCAGTAGTGGTCGGTGTGGCAGTAGGGGCGCACGCTGATGACGGTGCCCATCAGGTTGATGTCCATCAGGTTCACCTCGGGTGCCGGGCTGGCCACCACGTTGGGGATCTTCGCCACCGCGGCCTTGAGCTTCTCGATCGCTTCCAGCGGGTCCACGCTGCCGTGCAGCTGGGCGCTGCGGTCCACGCGGCGCGCCGGACGCGACGAGTAGTTCATCACCGTGTCGCCGAAGACCTTGGTGTTGCCTACCAACGTGAGCACGTTGTCGGGCGTGACGAGCGTGGTGCCGAACAGCCCCAGCTCGTGCACCGTGCCCGTGACGCCGCCCACGCAAACGAAATCGCCCACCTTGAAGGGCCGCAGCACCAGCATGAAGGCGCCGGCGGCGAAGTTGCCGAGCATCCCGCTCCAGGCCGCGCCGATGGCCACGCCCGCGCCAGCCAGCATGGCCGCGAAGCTGGTGGTCTGGATGCCGAAGTAGCCCAGGATGCCCAGCACCAGCGTGATGTTGAGCGCGATGTTGACGATCGAGCCCAGGTACTTGGTCAGCGTCGGGTCGACGTTGTTGCGGCCCATGCCGGCCTGGATCAGCCCGATGACCTTGGTGATGAGCCAGCGGCCTGCGATCCAGAACGCGATCGCGGCCAGGATCTTCAGGCCGACATCGGCCAGGGTGGTGGTGACGAAGGTCTGGACGGTGGCGAGGTCCATGGCCATGGGTGCAGCTCCTGCAGAGGGTTGTGCGGCCGCCGTTGGGGCAGCGTGAGCAGGAACTATTGCATGGCGCTGCGCCGCTTTCCCAGCCCAAAGGCTTGGCGGTGGGCCGGCCTGGCGGCGCGGTGGCTGCGGCCCTTCAGGCGGCGTCGATGTCCAGCAGCAGCCGCTGCACCGCGTCGGGTGACAGGTGCAGCAGCTCGGCGATCTCGCGGTAGTCGTCCGGCAGCGCCGGGTTGTCCCAGCCCTGGGCGCTGTGCCTTGCCACGCGGATGGCCAGCAGCACGTTGCGCAGCTGCACCTGGCCGGCCTGGGCACCGCTGCAGGCGTGGTCGTCGGTGATCTGCACCAGCAGCGCCGGCAGCCGCCAGGCCTGCATCAGCGCGTGCTGCAGCTCGGTCAGCTCGATGCCCAGCACGGCGCGCTGCGCCACGGCCGAACGCAAAGCCGGATCGGCCTGCTGCCGGCGCTGGATCTCAAGCGCCAGCGCTGGGGCGTGCAGCCACAGCAGCAGCTCGGCAAAGTCGTGCAGCAGCGCCGCTTCGTGGATCACGGCGGCGTCGTAGTCCAGCCGGTGCACGGCAAAGCCGATGGCAAAGTTGGCGGCGCGGTGCGAGCGCCGCAGCACGTGCTGGAAGCCTGCCAGCGCGGCCGCGTCGTGGGCCAGCCAGTCCTCGGCCACGGGCTGCGGGCCGAACGCGCGGAAGAAAGGCGTGATCCCCAGCATCACCAGCGCCTCGGTCGCGGTCTCGGGCTCGCTGCCCTCGCGCCCGCGGCGCAACGCGGCCACGTGGGCCAGCAGCTTGAGCATCATCAGCGGGTCGGCCGACAGTGTTTCGGCCAGGCCGTGGGCATCGGCGGCGTCTTCGGTCAGCCGCCAGTCCTCGAGGAACTGCGCCGTCCCGCGCAACACCGGCAGCTGCGACGCGTCGAAGCAGGCCAGCCAGCCGGCCAGGCTGGCCGGTGCGCGGGTGATGAAGGTGGGCGCGGCGCTGGGCAACTCGGTGCCGGTCATCCCGGGGTTATCGGCCACCAGGCCCTGCGACTTGAAGGCTCATCATCAGCCCTTCGCTCGCGCTGGCCTGGCCGGCCAGCAGGGCGTCATACGCAAGCTGCAAGGCTTGCGGCCCGGGGCGACTGACGATCCGCAGCCCACCTTCAGGCGGCTGCAGTGCCTGCAGGAAGCCCGCCCAGGCCGCACCCAGCCGCTGCTGCAGCCCGCCCGGCCCCCAGCCCTGCGGCGGCGGCGCGCTGCGGGCCTTGATCTGCGCCGGCGCGAAGAACAGTGTCGGGCGCGGGCCGGGCAGCCCGGCGCCGGAGCCCAGCGCCTGCCAGTGCGTGCCGCCCACCGAGCAGCTGTAGGCCAGCTGGCCAGCGAAGTGCTCGTGCACCTGACGCCGCAGCGGGGCGTTGCCGGCGAAATCGACGTACACGGTGGTGCACGTCGGGTCCAGCCGGCCCAGCGCGTCGTACGTCAGCACCTCGTCGAAGAACCCCAGGCTGGACGCGAAGCCGGCATGGGCCGGCGATGACAAGCCCAGCACCCGCGGCACCGGGGCGCCTGTGCCGGCGGCAGCCGATGACGACCGCAGGCGTTGCGCCAGACACCAGGCCGTGCCCAGCGCGGTCTTGCTGGACGCGCTGGACATCAGCACCTGGCGGGCGCCGAAGAAGCCCTGCTCGGCCAGGAAGTCGTCGATCAGAAACGAGGTGGTGAACAGCGGCCGCAGCACGGCCTGCAGGCCTTCGGCTTCGGGCCGCCAGGCGGGATCGGCGTCGCAGAATTCGTAGCGCGCATAGACCGTGGCCAGCCCCTCACGGTGCGCGCTGGCGTCCTGGAAGCCGCTGGCGCCGATGCGCTGTGGCTGCACCACCAGGTGCGTGCCGGCGGGCAGGCAGCCGTAGACGCGGCGCCCGGTCGGCAGGCCGTCGACGCGGCTTTCGCAGACGGTGGCGAAGCCCCACACCGGCAGGCAGCCCCAGGCCGGGTCGGCGGCGGGGAAGAAATCCCAGTACCTCATGGCGTCGCCGAAGGCGGCGTACGTCAGGTTGTTGGCCGTCAGCGCGAACTGCTCGATCTGCAGCCGGGCCTGGCCTGCGGCCAGGGGGCGCGCGGAAGGCCCGTCGGGGTCGGGCGCGAACTGCGTGCGCTGCAGCGCAGCGCGGGCGATGTGGAAGCGGGTTTCGGTGTTCATGGCGCGCAAGCATGCGCGCGCGCCGCGCCAGTGTTTGTCACCCCGGCGACGCCGCCTGGCGCCGCCGGGGGACGACGGGGATCACAGCCGCGTGATGCCCGTCAGGTGGCCCACGAGCTGGCCGTTGACGTAGAGCGCGCCTTCGGGGGCGCCGGCTTCGGCGTGGAATTCCAGCAGAGGCTCGGCGCGTTCGGCGGCGGCGTCAGCGCGCATGAGGCGCAGGGCCAGGCGCTCCAGCGCCGCGCCCATGGCACGCAGCAGCGCAGCAGCGGCTTCACGGCCGCGGCGGTCTTGCGGGGGAGCATCGCTCCAGGGAAGTTCGTTCATCGACACGATGGTTCTCCTTCGGTGGCGCCCCCCGCTGCGGTGCGGTTGCGGGCAGGGCGGCCGGGTGGGTCAGGGGCAGGGTCGTCGGTGGTCTGCGCTGCGCAGGTCGCCGATCTCGCGTTGCAGTGCGCGGCGGGCCTGCTGTCGCAGGGCCCGGGCACCGGTGCCATGGGCGCCGGCAGGGCGCATGCGTGCGGCAGCGACCAGGGGGTTGCGCGGCTTGCGGGGGGTGATCTGGATCTTCATCGGGCTCTCCTTCGGGGGGTGGGACAGGTGATTCGGGACCGGGCAAGGCAACGCGGGCAGCACAAAGCAAAAGGCCCGGCTTGCTGGTGCAACCCGGGCCTGCAGGGGGCGCTGGCGGCGCAGACGGCGTCTGGGCCTTTCAGCGAACCTGCGCCCCGGGCGGGGCACCACTGGCAAACACGCCGGCCCGCAGGCCGGCCACACCACCCCGCGAGACCGCCGCTGCAACCGACACGCCGCCCAGGGCTGCCTGCGGGCGGGCCTGGCGGTGGAAGGTGGTGTGGACTGGGCGCATGGGGTGGCAGGTGAGGTGGATCGGATGTGTCGGGGGCCGTAGCCGCTGGGGTGGAGCACGGGCCCCGACACGCTTGCGCAAATGATAAACACGCCGTTATCAGTGCGCAAGAGAAATGGCGCACCGTGCAAACCCGGGGGCCGCGTGTGGCGGCCTGGCCACACCGCGCGAGCTGCCGGCTACTTCTTGCGCTTGAGCGGCGCCACGCCCGATTGGCTGCGCAGCCACAGCGCATGCGCTTCTTCGGCCGCTGCGGCCAGCGGCGCCGGGGCAGCAGGGGCTGGTGCGGCGGGCGCCGCCGGTGCCAGCACTTCGCCCAGCAGATCGAGCAGCCGCGTGCGTGCGCGTTGCGGGTGGCGCCGGTAGTACGTCAGCACCAGGCCCACGATGAAGCGTTCGTCGTCGTCGCGCGGGCTGGATTCATCGGCCGCTTCCGGAGCCCGCTGCGGCAGGCTGGCAGCCGCAGCTGCGGCGCCGGTGTGCGGCTGGTCCATCCACCCGGGCGGCTTGTGGCAGAGCTGCTCGAACTGCCGCGCCAGGCGTTCGCCGATCTGCCGGCTGCGGCCCTTGATCTGGCTCCAGTAGCTGGGCTGGATCTGCACCCGCTCCGCAAAGCGCCTTTCCAGGCCGCGCAGGGTGGCGGCGTCGGCATGGCGCGCGGTGGCGCGCACGAATTCCTCGAACAGCGCCAGTGCGTTGTCCAGGCGCACCTGGGCCAGGTCGCGCACGGGGTCTCGGGGGCTGCTGGGCATGGCTCGCGATGATAAATCCGCCTTCACCTGCGGGCCTGGGCAAGGGCTGGCCGGTGCCCGTAGCATCGCTGCATGACTTCACTGCCCGCGGCCGGCACGGTGCTTTTCCCCAGCGGCGAAGAGCAGCCCACGCTGGCCCTGGGCACCTGCGGTTATGGCGCTGACCCCTCAGCGCATGCGGCGGAAGTGGCGACCCTGCGGCAGGCGCTGGACATGGGCTGGCGCGGCTTCGACACCGCCGAGATGTACGCCGATGGCGGCGCCGAGGCGGTGCTGGGCCTGGCGCTGGAGCAGGCCTTCCGCGCTGGCCTCGCGCGCGAAGCGGTCTGGGTGGTCAGCAAGGTGCTGCCCGAGCACGCCTTCGAAGCCGGTGTGATCGCCGCCTGCGAGCAGAGCCTGCGCCGGCTGCGCCTGGACTGCATCGACCTGTACCTGCTGCATTGGCCCAGCCCCACGCCGCTGGCCGAGACCGTGCGCGGCTTCGAGCAACTGCAGCGCCGTGGCCGCATCCGCCACTGGGGCGTGAGCAACTTCGATCTGCCGCAGCTGCGCGAACTGCTGGCCGTGCCCGGTGGCAGCGCCTGCGCGGCCAACCAGGTGCACTACTCGCTGGGCGCGCGCGGGGTCGAGTTCGACCTGCTGCCGGCGCAGCGGGTGCACCAGATGCCGCTGCTGGCCTACAGCCCGCTGGACCAGGGCGAGCTGGCCGACCACCCGGCGCTGCGCGACATGGCGGCTCGCCACCGCGCCACGCCGGCGCAGATCGCCCTGGCCTGGCTGCTGCGCCAGCCTGGGGTGATGGCCTTGCCGAAGGCAGGCAGCGCGCTGCACCTGCGCCACAACTGGGCCGCCCAGGGCCTCTCGGCGGCGCTGCAGCAAGACGACCTGGCCTGGCTGGACCGCCACTTTCCGCCGCCGGCCCGCAAGCTGCCGCTGTCGGTGCGCTGAGGCGCCCGGCCCCCCGGGGCGCGCGCTCAGGCCAGCAGCGCGCGCGTGGCTGCGGCGGGGTGCGCGCACCCACACAGCGCCAGCGCGATCAGCAACTCGTCCTGCAGCAGGCGCAGCGCCTGCGCCACGCCGGGTGCGCCGCCGGCGGCCAGGGCCCACAGCAGCGGCCGGCCGACCAGCACCGCACTGGCGCCCAGTGCCAGGGCCTTGAGCACATCGGTGCCGCGCTGGATGCCGCCATCCACCAGCAGCGGCACGGCGCCCTGCAGCGCGTCGGCGATGCGGGGCAGTGCCCAGGCACTGGCCACCGCCGTGTCCAGCGTGCGGCCACCATGGTTGGACACCACGATGCCGGCCACGCCCAGCGCCGCTGCCTGGCGCGCGTCGTCGGGGTGCAGGACGCCCTTGATGAGCAGCGGCAGCGGGCTGGCCGCCAGCAGCGTCTCCAGATCGGTCCAGGAGGGCGCCGCTGCTCGCCAGTCCGCGCCTGCGCCGCCCGCTGGCCCTGCCGGCGCTGGGGGCGCTGCCGCGGGCAGGTTGACCGCACGCAGGCCTGCCGGCAGGCGGAAGCCGGCGCGGCGTTCGCGATCACGCGCGCCAGCGAGGGGCGCGTCCACCGTCAGCACGATGGCGTCGTAGCCGGCCGCCTGTGCGCGCTGCATCAATGCGCGTGCCAGGCCGCGGTCGGCTTGCGGGTAGAGCTGGAACCACAGCGGGCCTCGGCCCGGCTCGTCGCGCACCAGTGCGGCCACGTCTTCCAGCGGCTGGCTGGCCTGGGTGGACAGCACGAAGCCCGCACCCTGGCTTGCGCAGGCCAGGGCCGCGGCGGCTTCGCCATCGGCGTGGGCCAGGCACTGGTAGGCCATCGGCGCCATCAGCAGCGGATGCGGCCAGCGCCGGCCCAGCAGCTCGATGCCCAGGCTGGCGCCCTGCAGCGGGCGCAGCACGCGCGGCCACAGGCGCAGCGCCGCCCAGGCGGCGCGGTTGTCGCGCAAGGTGATCTCGTCGGCCGCACCGCCGTTGAGGTAGGCCCAGGCCGCATCGCCCAGCCGCGTGTAGGCGGCGGCTTCGAAGTCGGCGAGGTTGACTATCGCTGCTGACATCGGCTCGGTCAGGTGCGCGCCCACAGGCGCAGCAGGTTGTGATACGTGCCCGTCAGGGCCACGGCCTCGGGCGATTCCTGCCCGGCGCTGTCGATCTCGCGCTGGCGCAGCCGCATCAGGGCCATGTCCATCTCAAAGAGCAGCTGCCGCTCGTCGCTGCGCGGCACCAGGCTTTCGATCCAGAAGAAGCTGGCCAGCCGTTCGCCGCGCGTCACCGGGGCCACGCGGTGCAGGGTGCTGGCGGGGTACAGCAGTGCGTCGCCGGCGGGCAGCTTGAAGGGCTGCCCCGCGCCCGGGCCGTCCCCGCCCGCGGGGCCCAGGCCAACGATGAGTTCGCCGCCGTCGTAGCTCTCGGGCGGAGAGAGAAACAGCGTGCACGAGAGGTCGGCGCGCAACGCCCCACCCGGATGCGTGCGGATGGCCTGGTCGACATGGGCGCCGTAGGCGTTGCGGTCGCCGCGGTAGCGGTTGAAGGCCGGTGGCAGCACGCGCCTTGGCAGCGCCGCGGACAGGAACAGCGGCTGCCGTTCCAGCGCCTGCAGCACCAGCTCGCGCAGGTGTTGTGCCTGCGGACCTTCGGCCAGCTGCTCGTTGTGCTTCACCGCTGCAGCCTGCGGGCCGGCGGTGCTTCGGCCGTCGATCCACTCGCCTTCGGCCAGCCAGCGGCGGGCCTGGGCCACTTCGTCGGCGCTGAGCAGCTGCTGCAGGCGCATCGGCTAGAACTTGTAGGTGGCCGTCACCTGCAGCGTGCGCGGCTTGCCCGGGATGTAGTGCCCGCGGTACAGGCCGTCGGCGTAGAGCTTGTCGGTGACGTTGCTGAGGTTGGCCTTCAGCGCGATGCCGTCCCAGGCGTATTCGGCCATCAGGTCGCCGGTGACATAGCTCGGCGCCTTGAAGCTGGTGATGCCTTGCGGCGCGTCGCTGCTGCGGGCGTTGATGCCGGCGCCGATGCGGAACTTCTGGCTCAGCTGGTAGGTGGTCCACAGCGTGCCACTGAATCTGGGTGTCAGGCCGGGGCGGGCGCCGACGGTCTCGCCGGCCGGTGCGGCGGCGCTGGCAGCGTCGACTTCGGCGTCGGGGATGAAGGAAAGCGAAACGAACATCTCCCAGGCCGGCGTGATGCGCCCGGCCACGTCGAGCTCGATGCCGGCCGCATGGCGCTGCCCGGACAGCACGTAGTTGCAGGCGTTGACGGTCTCGGCGTCGCGGTTGCGCTCGTTGACCTTGGTCGAATGGAACACGGCCACGCGGGTGCTGAGATTGCCGTCGGCGAGATCGAGCTTGGCGCCGATCTCGAAGTTGCGGCTGGACTCGGGGTCGACCTGGGCGTTGCCCGCGTCGTACTGATACGCGTCGCCGGCGGTGTTGAAGCTGGTGCCGTAGCTGGCGTGGAACGAGCTGAAGGCCGTGGGCTGATACAGCACGCCCAGACGGTGGCTGAAGAGCGAGTCGTTGCGCGAGATGCTGGCGGCCACGGGCACCGCGCAGACGTTGTTGGCGGCGGCCGGGATGTTGATGTTGCGGTACTTGCCTTCGAAGCGGTCCCAGCGCAGGCCTGCCAGCAGCTTCCAGGCCGGGGCCACTTGCAGCAGGTCTTGCGCATAGACGCCCATCGACCGGGCATCGAAGGTCCGGTTGACGGACCGGATGCGCAGCGATTCGTCGATGCGCGCGCCGTCGTCGGGCGCGCCGATGCGGGTGGTGGGCTTGGCGAGTGTCGACCCGGCGGGCAGCGTGAGGCCGTAGTTGTTGAAGTCCTCGTGGCCCGCGTCCACGCCGGCCTGCACTTCGTGGCGGCCGCCCAGGCCGTTGAAGCGCGTGCTGTAGTCGCTTTGCAGGAAGCGGGTATCCAGGTCCTGCACCTTGAGCTGGGTGCCGCGGGTGAGCACGGTGCTCGGGCTCAGCGTGGCCAGGGTCACGGCCTGGCCGCCCGGCTGCAGGTTGGCCGCGGCAAAGCGGATGGCGCTTGCCCGCAGATCGCGCTCGTACCGGCCCAGACGCAGCACCGTGCGCCACTCGCTGCGGTCGGCAAAGCGGTGGGTGTAGCCGAAAGTGCCGAGCTTCACGCTGCCGTCGTTCTGGTCGCTGGCCATGCCGTAGAAGTTCTTCGCGTCGATCGGCACGAGCACGCGGTCGGTGCTGCCGGTGGCCGGCGTCAGCCAGGGGATGCCGTAGTGGATGTTGTTGCGGTTCTCTAGCCAGTAGGCCGAAGCCAGGAACTCGTGGGCGGTGCCGATGCCCGAGCGGAAGGCCGGCGCGATGCCCTTCTTGTCGATCGTCTCGCCGTGGTTGTCGGCGCGCGTGGCCATCGCGTTCACGCGCAGCGCGGCGTTGTCGCCGGTTCGGAGGTTGAAGTCGCCCGTCAGCCGCCGGTAGCTGCCGCTGCCCACGGTGAGTTCGAGTTCCTGCGCAGTGACCGTGCGCGGCAGCTTGCTCACCTGGTTGGCCGCCCCGCCCGTGCTGCCACGGCCGAAGAGCATGCTGGCGCTGCCGCGCAGCACTTCCAGGCGGTCCCAGTTGAAGCTGTCGCGGTCGTAGAAGGCCGGGTCGCGCAGGCCGTCCACGAAGATGTCGCCGGTGCTCTGCAGGCTGAAGCCGCGCAGGCGGATGTCCTCTTCGCCGCCCTCGGCCGCGAGGAAGCTGATGCCGGCGGTGTTGCGCAGCGCGTCCTTCAGCGTGTCGAGGTTGCGGTCGTTGATGAGCCTTTCCGTCACCACGGTCACCGACTGCGGCACGTCGCGCAGTTCCTGCTGCGCCTTGCCGATGCGGGTGGTGGTGGCCTGCACGTTGTCCTTGGCCGAGGGCTCGGCGCTGGCGCTGGCGCGGATGACGGGCATCACGGTTTCGGCCGGAGCCGGGGCCGTGGCCTGCGCGGTGGCGGCGCCAGCCAGACCGAAGCCGGTGGCCAGGGCGCCCAGGGGCAGCAGGATGGCGCGGGGGCACCGGGCGGCGGGCGGGGTCGTCGAAGTCATGGAGCCGGGTCCTTCTGGAGGCGTGGACGTCGCGGCGGGGTGGCTTCGGGCTGCCTGGCTGCTTGGTTCGGGTGGAGGAAAGCGGAGGTCAGTCGATGTCGTAGGCCAGCGGCGCGATGACGATCCAGTCGATGGGTGTGCCGCTCTCGGTCTGGGGTACGAAGCGCGCTGCCTGCATCGCGGCCAGCGCCTGCTCGTCCAGGCGCGGATGGCCCGAGGTCTTGTGCACGCTGATCTGCACTGGCAGGCCCTGGCGGTCGACGTGCACGCGCAGCCAGACTGTGCCGCTCTCGCGCAGCCGGCGCGAGGCCAGCGGCACCGCGATGGCCGGGGGCACGCGGTAGCTGATGGCGCCCGGGGGCATTTGGCGCGGCTCGGCCGGCGCCGGGGGCGGCAGTGAGGGCGCCGGTGCTGCCACCGCGACCGCGACCACGACCGCGGGTGCGGCGGCGAGAGCGGGCGCCGGCTCAGGTGCTGGCGTCGATGCAGGCACGGTGGGCACTCGCACATCCAGCGCTGGCGGAAGCAGCATCGGCATCGTCGGTGCGGCGGGCCGTACGGGCACCGGCAGCGGTCTGGCTGGTGGCGGCGCGGGTGCTAACTCCGCCGCGGCTAGCAAGCTCACCGACACCGGCAGCACCTCGGGCAGCACTTGCCGCACGGTTTCGGCTTGCAGCAGCAGCACCAGCAAGGCCCCATGCAAGGCCAGCACGCCCAGAGCCGCGGGCGGGCGGGTGAGGGGTGGCAGGGAAGCGCTGGGAGACATGGACACGTGGGACCGGGGGGCGGGGAGATCGATAACTCAGAACTGTAATGCAAACGCGAATGATTCGCAAAAATAAATCGAGGCTTTTCAAGCTGCCGGTCCGTGGGTGCGGTGGTCGCGATCCGGCAGCGCCCCAGCCAATGAAAAAACCGCCGGGCCCTGGTGGGGCGCGGCGGTTGGGGTGTGGGGCGCCAGGCAGGCCCGGCGGCCGGTAGGTCAGTTCTGCTGCTGGGCTTCGACCTTCGGCGCGGTGCGCACGCTCAGCCACATCGTGAAGGCCAGGATCGTCACCACCACGCCCAGCGAGATGGCCACCGGGATCTTGAAGATGTCTATCAGCATCATCTTCGTGCCGATGAAAACCAGGATCACCGCCAGGCCGTAGCTCAGCAGGTGGAACTTGGCCGCCACGGCCGCCAGCAGGAAGTACATCGCGCGCAGGCCCAGGATGGCGAAGATGTTGCTGGTGAGCACGATGAACGGGTCGGACGTGATCGCGAAGATCGCCGGGATGCTGTCGACCGCGAAGATCACGTCGGTCAGGCCCACCAGGCAGATCACCAAGAACAGCGGCGTGGCGATCTTCTTGCCGTTCTCGACGGTGAAGAACTTCTCGCCGTCGAACTTGGCGCTCACCGGCATGATGCGCTTGAGCAGCTTCAGTGCGGGGTTGCTTTCCAGGTCGGGTTCCTGCCCGGCCGCCCACCACATCTTGATGCCGGTGATGATCAGGAACGCGCCGAAGACGTACAGGATCCAGTGGAACTTCGTGATCAGCCAGGCACCGATCAGGATCATGACCGTCCGCAGGATCATCGCGCCGATGATGCCGATCATCAGCACCCGCTTCTGGAACTCCGCAGGCACTGCGAAGTAGGTGAAGATCATCAGGAACACGAAGATGTTGTCCACCGCCAGGCTCTTCTCGATGAGGTAGCCGGTGAGGAATTCCATGCTCTTCGTATTGGCCACAGCCGTGCCGTGGTCCTGGTAGATCGCCCACCAGAACAAGGCGTTGAAGGCGAAACTGGCGACCACCCAGACGATGGACCAGTTGATCGCTTCCTTGATGCCCACGGCGTGCGCACCCTGCTTGCGCAGGACGACGAAGTCGACGAAAAGTGCCGCGATGACGATCGCGACAAACGTAATCCAAAGCCAAAGCGGCGCGATGGTGTCCATGGACACTCCCGTTTTAATTGTGGGTTGAGGTTCGCGCCGAAAGGTCTTGCGGAAGATGGATACAGCTCTTCTGCGGTCCCGGGTGGCTGGCGGGCGCCAGCGACCGTATTGACGGGGGGCCGCGGCAACCAGCGTTGCTTGCTACTCCCCTTTCGACGAATGGGAATGTAGCGCCCCCTCCTAGCCCCCAGCCGGTGTGGGGGCGCGGGCGTCGCGCTATTGGAACGCCACTTCGGCAAAACTGCG
>JAIXZR010000250.1 GCA_027489455.1 Rubrivivax sp.
CGAGGCCGGCAAGAAGCAGTACCTGATCCCGTACTTCATCGCCGCCCACCCCGGCACGCGCGACGAGGACATGATGAACCTGGCGCTGTGGTTGAAGCAGCATGGCTTCAAGGCCGACCAGGTGCAGACCTTCTACCCCAGCCCTATGGCCACGGCCACGGCGATGTACCACAGCGGCCTGAACCCGCTGAAGGGCATCAGCCGCGACAACGAAGGCCCGAACGCGCGCGCCGAGAAGGTGGACATCGTGCGCGGCGAAAAGCGCCGCCGCCTGCACAAGGCCTTCCTGCGCTGGCACGACCCGAACAACTGGCCGCTGCTGCGCGAAGCGCTCAAGGCCATGGGCCGGGCTGATCTGATCGGCAACGGCAAGCACCAGCTCATCCCCACCTACCAGCCGGCCGGCAGCGGTGACGGCAGCTATACCAGCGCCCGCCGGAAGAACAGCACGCCGCCGGGGTCGCGCACTTCGGGCGTGACACAGGGCCGGGTGCTCACCCAACACACCGGCCTCCCGCCACGGCCGGGCGTGGCGGCCAAGACCACGAACGCAGTACGGCGCAAGCCGCGCTGAGCGGCGCACCCCTGCCCCGCGATCGCGGGGTCAGGCAGGCTGGGCAAGGGATGGCCCGGTCGCTGCGGCCGGATGGCCGTGATACGTTTCCGGGCTTCCAAGAAGTCCTCCGGGAATCCCAGCCATGAACCACCTGACCCTCTCCCGCCTGGCCCTGGTCGCCAGCCTCAGCCTGTGCAGCCTGGCTGCCCAGGCGCAAGCCTCTCCCTTCAGCGCGCTGTACGTGTTCGGCGACAGCCTGTCGGACAGTGGCAACAACAACCTCGCCTTGGGCGGCCTGACCGGTCCGAACCCGACTTCGGGTACGTTCATTCCGAGCCTCCCGTATGCCAACGGCACCCCTGGTGTGCTGCCCACCTACAGCAATGGCCCGGTGTGGGTGACCTCGTTCGCCAGCGGGCTGGGCCTGCCGGCTTCTTCAGCACCGTCGCTGGCCGGTGGTGGCAACTACGCCTACGGCGGTGCGCGCACCACGATCAACGGCGCGCCGCCAGCCAACTTCCCGCCCAGTGTGAGCACGCAGCTCAACAGCTACCTGGCCAGCAACGTGGTCTCTTCCAGTGCGCTGTACGTGATCGCGGGTGGCGGCAATGATGTGCGTGACACTATCTCCCAGGTGGCTGCAAATCCGGGCAATCTCGCGGCGCTGACGACCGCCGGTGCTACGGCCTACGCCACCGCCACGGCACAGATGGTGGGTACCCTGCGTGCGGCGGGCGCCAGCAACATCATCGTGTGGAACGTACCGAACGTCGGCCTCTCGCCTGCCGCGCTGGCCAACGGGCCGGCTGCAGCCGGCGCGGCCAGCTTCATTTCCTCAGCCTACAACAGCGCCCTGACCACGGCCCTGACGGGCACTGGCGCGCGGATCTTCGATCTGTTCGGTCTGGTCGGCAGCTACGCGGCCAATCCGGCGGCCTTCGGCTTCACCAATGTCACGCAGGCCTGCGGCTTTGCCGGCAACGGCTGCAACCCGGCAACAGCGCTGTTCTGGGACGGCATCCACCCCACGGCCTACACGCAGACCCTGGTGGCCGGCGCCATGCTGGCGGCCGTGCCCGAGCCGGCTACGGTGTGGCTGTTCATGGCGGGCCTGGTCGGCTTCGGTGTGCTGGCGCGTCGGCGCCAGGCATCTCAAGCAGCGCACTGACCAGCGCATCCAGTTCGTCGGGCTGGTTGTAGGCCTGCACCGACAGGCGTACGAAGGTCTGGCCCGCGTGTTGGGTCACCGGCACCTCGATCCGATGGGCTTCCTGCAGCCAGCGGCGCAGGCCGTCGGCGTCTTGCCCGGCGGCCAGGTTCACGGGGATGATCACCATCTGCCCGTGCGCCGCGTCGGGTGACGGCAGGGGCAGCCCGGTTTCAGCCAGCACTCGCGCGCGGGTGGCGCAGGCCGCCTCGTGGCAGCGTTGGCGCCACGTGGCCCAGCCGTGGCGGCGCTGGAAGTCGATGGCTGCCGGCACGCTCAGGAAGGCCGCGAGATCGCGCGTGCCCTGCCACTGCAGCCGCCGCTCCAGCCGCGTGCGTCCGGTGTAGGCGTCGAAGCCGGTAGGGCCGCCCAGGCCGTCGGCCACGCTGCCCCAGCTGATGACCGGGGCCTCGATCCCGGCCTGGTGCTCTGGCCGCACATGCAGGAAGGCCGCGCCCTTGGGCGCGCACAACCACTTGTGGCAGTTGCCGGTGTAGTAGTCGGCGCCGATGGCCGCCAGGTCCAGGTCGATCTGCCCGGGTGCGTGCGCGCCGTCGATCACCGTGATGATGCCGCGTGCGCGGGCGGCAGCACACAAGTCGGCCACCGGCAGCGTCAGCGCAGTGGTGGAGGTGATGTGGCTAACGAATAGCACCCGTGTGCGCGGCGTGATGGCGGCCAGCACCCGCGGCAGCACCTGGGCCGGTTCGAAGGGCAGCGGCAGCGCCACCGTGCGGTAGTGCGCGCCGGCCTGCGCGCACACGTGCTGCCAGGTGGCGACGCAGGCGCCGTATTCATGGTCGGTGCCCAGCACCTCGTCGCCGGGCTGCAGCCGCAGTGATCGCGCCGCCGTGTTCACACCAGTCGTCGCATTCGGCACCCAGGCCAGATCGTCGGCATCGGCGCCCAGCGTCGCGGCCAGCGCAGCGCGTGCCTGCGCCAGCAGTTCGCCCGAGCGCCGACCCAGGAAGGCCACCGGGTTGCGTTCCAGCTCACGCTGCCAGCGCTGCAGTTCGTCGAAGACCTCGGCCGGGCAGGCGCCAAACGAGCCGTGATTGAGGAAGCGGACCGCCGGGTCCAGCAGGAAGAGATCGCGCATGCGGCGATGATGCCGCGCGCCTGCGGGCATCCGCCCGGATTCAGGCCGCGTCCAGCGTGGCGGGCAGCCGGTCCTGCCAGTCGGCCAGGTCGTCGGTGCTGAAGCCCAGCCAGCCCAAGGCGGCGGCGTGGTGCTGCGCCCAGTCGGCCTCAGGCTCCAGGCCCTCATGCTGGCGCATCAGGTGTTCGGCCAGCAGGCTGGCCGCGACCAAGGTCTGCACCTCGGGCTCCACGGTCTGCCCGCCGATCAGGCCCAGGTCGTGGTGCAGGCGGATCGCCGCCACCACGACAGGCGCCACGTGCCAAGCCTTGGCGACCATCGCGCCCACGACGGCGTGGTCGGTGCGGTGGTTGGCGTTTTCGGTGGCGATGAACGAACGGTCGATGCGCGCCGCGGCTTCCACCAGCGTGCTGCCGTAGCCCTTCACGCACTGCATCAGCACCGGCTGGCCGACATGGCTGAACAGCCCGCACAGGGTGGCCAGGTCGGCATCCAGCCCGGGCAGCTGGCCGGCGATGAAGCGCATCGCCGCAGCACGCAGCGCCGAGCGTTCCCAGAAGCGGCGCAGCTGCGGGTGGTTCACCGGCACGCTGTGGCGCAGCAGGAAGCCCGTCATCAGCGCCGCCGTCTGCCGCAGGCCCAGGCGGTTCATCGCCTGGCCCACGGTGTGCACCGGCTGCCCCGCGGCATGCAGCGGCCCGTTGGCGTTGCGCAGCAGGGTGGCAGACATGGCCACGTCGCCGCTGGCGATGCGGGCCACGGCCGTCAGGTCGGGCTCGGGGCGGGCCATGGCGGCTTGCAGCTGCACGAGAAGGTCTGGGCAGGGCGGTATCTGGATCTGCCGCAGCCCGCCAGACTTGCGCTCGTGGTCCAACTCGCGCGCCACGCGCGCGGCGGCGGGCTCGGCGGCGGGCGCCTTGGTCGGTAAGGGGGGGGTGGGACGCGGGGCGGGCGTGGTGCAGGCGGGCAATGTGGCTTGGCTCATGGCCAACGGGTTATCGGCGCTGGCGGGCGCGGCTGTAGCCCCGCAGCGCGCAGAATCCCCCCATGGCCGGTAGCAGTTTCTTCGCGCTCTTCGACGACATCGCCACGGTGCTGGACGACGTCGCCGTGCTCAGCAAGGTGGCGGCCAAGAAGACGGCCGGCGTGCTGGGTGACGATCTCGCGCTGAACGCGCAGCAGGTCACGGGCGTGAAGGCCGATCGCGAGCTGCCCGTGGTCTGGGCCGTGGCCAAGGGCTCGCTCGTCAACAAGTGCATCCTCGTGCCTTCCGCGCTGGCGATCGGCGCCTTCGTGCCCTGGCTGGTGACGCCGCTGCTGATGCTGGGCGGGGCCTTCCTGTGCTTCGAAGGCTTCGAGAAGCTGGCGCACAAGTTCCTGCACCGGCCCGATGAGGACCACGCCCGCCGGGCCGCGCTCGAAGCGGCGCTGGCCGATCCGGACATCGATCTGGTGGCGTTCGAGAAGGACAAGATCAAGGGCGCGGTGCGCACCGATTTCATCCTCTCGGCCGAGATCATCGCGATCACGCTGGGCACGGTGGCCGGTGCCCCCTTCGCCACGCAGGTGACGGTGATGTCGGCCCTGGCGCTGCTGTTCACGGTGGGCGTCTACGGCATCGTCGCCGGCATCGTGAAGCTCGACTATCTGGGCCTGTGGCTGACCCAGCGCCCCGGCAACGCGCAGCCGGCCCTGGGGCGCGGCATCCTGGCGGCGGCGCCCTGGCTGATGAAGGCGCTGTCGGTGGTGGGGACCGCGGCGATGTTCCTGGTGGGCGGCGGCATCCTGGTGCACGGCTTCCCGGTCGTCGCCCACGGCATCGAAGGTTACGCGCTGGGCCTGGGCACCCTGGCCCAGGCGCTGTTGCCCACGCTGGCCAACGGCCTGGTGGGCGTGGCGGCCGGCGGCGTGATCGTCGCCGTGGTGATGGGCTTGAAGAAGCTGTGGCCGCGACCCCCGGCCGCCGACGGGGCATGAGCGGCCCCGGTGGGGGCTGGTTACTTGTTGATCGCCAGAAGTTCCACGTCGAACTGCAGCACGGCATTCGGCGGGATCGGCCCGCCGGGCGTGCCGCGCTCGCCGTAAGCGATGGCAGCCGGGCAGGTGAGCTTGGCCTTGCCGCCGACCTTCATCATCGCCACGCCTTCGGTCCAGCACTTGATGACGCGGTTGAGCGGGAAGCTGGCCGGCGTGCCGCGCGAATAGCTGCTGTCGAATTCCTTGCCGTCGGGGAAGGTGCCGCGGTAGTGCACCTTCACCGTGTCGGTGGCTACCGGGGATGCACCGCTGCCTTCCTTGACCGAGAGGTACACCAGGCCGCTGGCGCTGACGACCGCGCCCTTGGCAGCCGCCGCCTTGGCCAGCACGTCGCCCGCCGGCGCCTGGGCCGCAGCCGGGCCGGCCAGCGCGATGGCGGCCAGCGTGGCCAGGGCGCAGCGGGCGGCCTGGCGGGTGATGCGGGGGCGGGCGATCGGGGCGGATGCGTTCATATCGCGGAGATCAGGGTTGCGGGGCCCCGAATGTATCGGCAAACCAGCGCTCGATCAGGCGCTGCTCGTAGGGCAATGGCCCGTCCCGCTGCTGCACGGGGAGCGTGCCGAAGAGGTAGTTCATGTCGGCCAGGTGCTCTTCGCCGCGCTTGATCGTGGTGTTGCCGGCCTGCAGGGTGTAGCGCAGCGTGATGCGCGGCCAATCCACGCCGCCGCGCATGATGCGCACGTCGTTCAGCGAGCCCGGCCGCACCTCGCCGGCCAGATCGACGTCCAGCACCTCGATCTTGAGCGTCTGGCCGTCGGCCAGGCGGGCGGCCAG
>JAIXZR010000098.1 GCA_027489455.1 Rubrivivax sp.
GCCGCGCGGTGGCTGTGCTGGCGTAGAAGGCCCGTGGGGCCAGCCGGTGGCGATGTGGACTCGATAATCCGCCGCTAGCAGTCGTGCCCAGCGCTCGGCCGTGCGCCAGTTGCCGTTGTTGGCGTCGGCCAGCGCTGGCGTCACCAACACGATGTCTGTTCTCGTCATGGCCATGAGCTTAATGCCCACCCCACAGCCAGCCCTGGCAGGCCAGCAAGCGCGTTCAGGCGACGCCGCCAGCCTGGGGCAAGCGCTGTGCGCATCCCGTGCCGACACCCTGGCCACATTTGACGTCTATGCACAGGCGCTGGGCGAAGCTTTGCAGGTGCCGGTGGACCCCAGCCTGAACCCGCCGCTGTGGGAACTGGGCCACATCGGCTGGTTCCAGGCCTGGTGGACGCTGCGCAACCCGCAGCGCCTGCGGGGCCACCTGGCGGACCCCGCGGCACCCCGCATGCCGCAACCCGCCGACGCGCTGTACGACAGCAGCCGCGTGCCCCACACCACGCGCTGGGCGCTGCCGCTGCCCGATGCCCGCACGCTGCAGGCCGAGATGGCCGAACAGCTGCAAGCCTGCCTGGCCCAGCTGTCAGACGGCCGGGAAACGCCCGAAGCGCTGTACTTCCACCGCCTGGCCCTGTTGCACGAAGACATGCACCACGAAGCCGCGCTGTACATGGCCCAGGCCCTGGGCCTGCCGGTGGCCGACCCGCGCTGGCAACCGCAGCCGCTGACCGCGGCTCGGGCCCTGTTGCCCATCGCCGGCGGCGTGCTGCGCCAGGGCAGCACGCTCGCCGAAGGCTTTGCCTTCGACAACGAATGCGGCGCCCATGCCCAGACCCTGGCGGCCTACGCGATCGACAGCCGTGTGCTCAGCTGGGCCGACTATCTGCCCTTCGTGCAAGCCTGCCTGGCCGGCCAGGTGCCGCCTGCCGAAGCAGTGGGCGTGCCGCGCTACTTGCGCCTGCAAGACGGGTGCTGGCAGGCGCAGCGATGGGGCGGCTGGCAAGCGCTGGACCTGGCCCTGCCCGCCTGCCACCTGAGCCAACCCCAAGCCCTGGCCTGGTGCCGCTGGGCCGGCCGCCGCCTGCCCACCGAAAGCGAATGGGAACACGCGGCCATCAGCGAACCCGGTCGCTTCCACTGGGGGGCAGTTTGGGAATGGACCGCCAGCCCCTTTGCCCCCTATCCCGGCTTCGAAGCCCACCCGTACCGCGACTATTCCGCCCCCTGGTTCGACGGCCGGCCGGTGCTGCGCGGGGCCAGTTTCGCCACCCAGCCGCGCCTGCACCATCCGCGCTATCGCAATTACTTTCCGGCCGCACGCTCCGACATCTTTGCCGGGTTCAGAACCTGTGCTCTCTAGCCGCACCACCCCCCGGCGGCAGATCGGTTCCAATCGCGCACGCGGAACACCGGGCCTGCGGCCTGTTGCCCAACCCAGGCCCGCGGCAGCCCCGAACCCACGCCCACACCCGTATCCACAAGCCAGGAGCCCGACATGAACTTCCCGTCCCCCCGCCCGTTGCGCTGGCTGCAAGCCGCGCTGGCCGCCACCGTGTTGGGCTTCGGCGCGCTGGCGCAGGCGCAACCCGTGCTGCGCGTCACCACCATCCCCGAAGAAGCCGCCACCGAACAGGTGCGCAAGTTCACCCCGCTGGCCAGCTACCTGGAACAGGCGCTGGGCATGAAGGTGGAATTCACTCCCGTCAGCGACTACCCGGCCGCGGTGGAAGCGCTGGTGAACAAGAAGGTCGACCTGGTCTGGTTCGGCGGCTTCACGCATGTGCAGGCCAACCTGCGCTCGGGCGGCAAGATCGTGCCGCTGGCCCAGCGCGAAGAAGACACGCGCTTCCAGTCGGTGTTCATCGCGAAGACGGATTCCGGCATCAAGACCCTGGCCGACATGAAGGGCAAGCAGGTGTCCTTCGGCTCGCAGAGCAGCACCTCGGGCCACCTGATGCCGCGCAGCTTCCTGCTGGCCGCGAAGATCGATCCCGAGAAGGACTTCAAGCGCATCGCCTACAGCGGCGCGCACGACGCCACCATCGCGTCGGTCGTCAGCGGCAAGGTCGACGCCGCAGCGCTGGACATCACGGTGTGGCGGAAGTTCGTGGCCGAGAACCGCGTGGACACCAAAGCCGTGGACGTGTTCTTCACCACGCCGACCTACTTCAACTACAACTGGTCGGTGCACGCCGACATGCCCAAGGCGCTGCAGGACAGGATCAAGGCGGCCCTGCTGGGCCTGGACCCGGCCAAGCCCGACCAGGCCGAGATCCTGCGGCTCAACCGCGCCACGCGCTACGTGCCCACCACGCCCGAGAACTACAAGGGCCTGGAAAGCGCCGCGCGCAGCGCCGGGCTGCTCTGAAGCCCTGGGCTGCCATCACGCCCCCGTGGACATCGAGCTGACCGCCGCCGCGGCACGCCACCCGGCCGCGCGGCCGGGCATGGCGCCAGCGCTGAAGGACCTGAGCCTGCGGGTGGCCGCGGGCGAACACGTGGCGGTGATCGGGCCTTCCGGCGCGGGCAAGACCACGCTGCTGCAACTGCTGGCCTGCGCGCTGCCACCGGCCAGCGGCCAGTTGCGCCTGGCCGGGCAAGACCCCTGGGCCCTGCCGCGCCCGGCGCTGCAGCGCCTGCGCGGGCGTTTGTTCCTGGCGCCCCAGGTGCCGCCCCTGCCGCCACGGCAACGCGTGGTGACGGCGGTGCTGGCCGGGCAGTTGCCGGCGCTGGGCTTGCTGGCCAGCGTGCGGTCGCTGTTCTACCCATCGGACATCCCGGCCGCCCACGCCGCGCTGGACCGTTTCGACCTGGCCGAGAAGATCTTCGAGCGCGTGGACCGCCTGTCCGGCGGCGAACGCCAGCGCGTGGGCCTGGCGCGGGCGCTGGTAGCGCCGGCTTCGCTGTGGCTGATCGACGAGCCGCTCTCGGCGCTGGACCCCACGCGCAGCCGCCAGGCCGTGGCCAGCCTGCTGGGCAGCGCGCGCGAACGTGACGCCACCCTGCTGGCCACCCTGCACCAGGTGGACGTGGCGCTGGCGCACTTTCCGCGCATCGTGGGCCTGCGCGACGGTGAACTGGCTTTCGACCTGCCAGCAAGCGAAGTGACGCAAGAACGCCTGGCGCGCCTGTATGCCCAGCACGAACACGAACTGCTGGGCGCACCCCCGGCCGCCCTGCCGCCGGCCGATGCCAGCCCGCAGCCGGTGGTGATGCACTGCCGCTAGATGGCCCTGGCCCCCCTGCCCCGCCCCACCGCCCCGCTGCGCGACCCGGCCTGGCTGCCACGCCTGTTCTGGGCCAGTGCGGCGCTGGTGCTGCTGTGGCCCCTGGCCGTGGCCACCGAATTCCGCCCCTGGGTGCTGCTGGAACCCGACAACCTGAAGGTCAGCGCGCAGTTCATCGGCAGCTTCTTCCCGCTGGCCTACGGCGGCGAATTCCTGGCCATGGTGGCGCGCGAGACCTGGCGCACCGTGGCCATCGCCACTGCGGGCGTCAGCCTGGCCCTGGTGCTGGCCGTGCCCATGGCCCTGCTGGCCACGCGCGTGCTGTCGGTGTCGGCGCTCTCGGGCCGCATGGCGCGGGGCCCGGCCTGGCTGCGGCAGGGCATCCGCTGGGCGCTGATCGTGCTGCGCAGCGTGCCCGAACTGGTGTGGGCGCTGGTGTTCGTGCGCGTCGTCGGCCTGGGCCCCACGGCGGGGGTGCTGGCGATTGCGCTCACCTACGGCGGCATGTTGGGCAAGGTCTACGGCGAGATCCTGGAAAGCGGCGAAACCCACGCCACGCAAACCCTGCTGCGCAACGGCAGCGGCCGCCTGCAGGCTTTCTTCTACGGCCTGCTGCCCACCAATGCGGCCGAGCTGTGCAGCTACACCGTCTACCGCTGGGAATGCGCCATTCGCTCGTCCGTGGTGCTGGGCTTCGTGGGCGCGGGCGGGCTGGGCCAGCAGCTGGACAACTCCATGAAGATGTTCAACGGCGGCGAA
>JAIXZR010000004.1 GCA_027489455.1 Rubrivivax sp.
ATGCTGATCTTCAACGCCCCGCCGCTGCTGATGGTGTGGCTGTTCGCGATGCGCGAGCTGCCGCGCATCGAGTTGCCGCCCCTGCCCCGGCCGCTGCCGGCCGGGGCCTGGGTGCCCGCCCGGACGCTGCCGGCCACGGCGGGGGGGCCGGCCCCCAAGACGACGGAAGCCAGCGCATGAACGGCAACCCGCTGAACATCCCCCCGGTTTCGATCGCCACCGCCAAGGCCGCGCTGATCGAGCAGTTCGCCCAGCCGCGCCTGCGCCAGCGCGCCACCATGCTCTGGGGCCCGCGCGGCGTGGGCAAGAGCAGCGTGGTGCGCCAGGTGGCCGCGCACTACGGCGTGCCGCTGGTGGACCTGCGCCTGACGACCATCGAGCCCGTGGACCTGCGCGGCGCCATCTATGCCGACGAGGTGCAGGCCAAGACGGTGTGGTTCCCGCCCGAGTTCCTGCCCGGGCCCGATCAGCCCGAGGGCCTGCTGTTCCTGGACGAGCTGACCGCGGCCGACCAGCGGCTGCAGATCAGCGCCTATTCGCTGATCCTGGACCGGCGCGTGGGCCACTACCGGCTGCCCGAGGGCTGGCAGGTGGTGGCCGCGGGCAATGCCAGCTTCCACGGCGCGGTGAGCCACGACATGGGCACGGCCCTGGCCGACCGGATGTTCCACTTCAACGTGCAGACCGCGATCGACGCCTTTCTGGCGCACGCCATCGCGAACGGCTTCGCGCCCGAGGTGATGGCCTACCTGCGCGTGCGCCCCGACCGGCTGGACGACACAGCCACCCAGCTGGCCAACGACCACCTCGTGGGCGCCAGCCCGCGCGGCTGGGAAGACGTCTCGCGCGTGCTGCAGTCGGGCCTGGGCGAAGCCGCGCGCCGGGTGTTCGTGCAGGGCCGCATCGGCGCGGCCAACGCGGCGGAATTCTTCGGCGTGCTGCGCGAGCTGCAGGCTGGCACCGACGTGCTGCGCCTGCTGGCCGCGCAGCGCGGGCCGGAGACCCTGGCCCTGCTGCCGCGCAGCCTGGACGGGCTCTACGGTCTGGTCTACGGCCTGCTGGCGGCCTGCACCGAGGCGGGGACGCTCACGCGGGCGCTGGAGATCATCGAACAGCTGCCCGAGCTGCGCGGCCAGCTGGGCGGCAACGTCGCGCTGCCGCTGCGCGAGGCGCAGACGCTGGCGATGGAGCTGCTGCTGCAGCGTGCGCTGGAAGGCGGCCTGGAGGCCACCGTGCTGGCCAGCCCGGCCTACCAGCGCTACAGCGACCAGCGGCAGCGCGACGGCCTTTGAGCGGCGCGCCGATGTCCGGCCCCGTGCCCCCGGGCGACCACCGCGGCACGCGCGCCATCCAGCGGCTGGTGGAATACGCGCCGTCCACGGGCGGGCTGGCCCTGTGGGTGCGCCACCGCGATCTGCCGGCGGATGACGACGCCGCTGCCGGTGATGACCGCAGCGATGGCGACCCCGCGAACGACACCCCCGTGTGGACCGACGGCCAGACCCTGCACTACCGCCCCGCCTTTGCGGCGCTGCCGCTGGCCGAGCAGGCCGGCTGGGTGGCGCACCAGGTGCTGCACATCGCGCTGCGCCACCCGCAGCGCTACCTGCAGCTGCAGCAGCGCCTGGGCGATGTGGACCTGCGGCTGTTCAACACCTGCGCCGATGCGATCGTCAACAGCGCCTTGTCGCACCTGGGCTGGCTGCGCCTGCCCGAGGACGCCGTGCGCCTGCCGCCGCTGCTGGCGGCGACGCTGGCCATCGACCAGGACACCGAAACCGCGCTCGCCCAGTGGGATCTGGAGCGCCTGTACCGCACGATGGACGACCGCGAGGCCGCGTCGCGCACGGCGCCCAGCCGCCGGCGCGACGGCCCGCGCGCGGCGCGCACGCGGGCCTTCGGCGGCAGCGGGCGGCAGGATCTGCGGCCCCAGCCCGGCGCCCAGGCCGCACCGGAAGTGGAAAGCGAACAGGCGCGCGACTGGAGCGAACGCCTGCAGCGCGCGCATGCCGGCGACGGCGCGCATTCGCTGCTGCGCCTGCTGCTGGCCGACCTGCCGCGCAGCCACACGCCCTGGGAGCAGGTGCTGCGCACGCAGGTGGCGCGCGCGCTGGCGCAGGAGCCCGATGTGTCGTGGTCGCGGCCCTCGCGGTCTTACCTGGCCAACCAGGGCCGGATCAGGGGCGGCTGCCCCGGCACCCCGCGCCAGCCGTCGCGCGGCGGCGCCGGCAGCCCCGTGCGCCGCATGCCCTGGGAGCCCGGCCGCAGCGCCACGCGGCCGGTGCCGCGGCTGGTGCTGGTGGTGGACGTGTCCGGATCGATCGACGATGCGCTGATGCAGCGCTTTGCGCGCGAGATCGAGGCCCTGGCGCGCCGCCTGGCCGCCGGCCTGGTGCTGGTGATTGGCGACGACCATGTGCAGCAGGTGCTGCAGCACCGGCCCGGGCGCACCCCCGTGGCCGATCTGCTGAAGGGCCTGCGCTTCGACGGCGGCGGCACCGACTTCACGCCGCTGCTGGCCGAAGCCGCAAACCACCGGCCCGATCTGGTGGTGGTGCTGACCGATCTGGACGGCCCGGCCGGGCTGCGCCCGGCCTGCCCGGTGCTGTGGGCCGTGCCCGAGGCCCATGCTGCGGCGCCGGCGCCCTTCGGGCGCAAGCTGGTGCTGGCCTGAGCGCAGGCGCCCTAGAACGGCACCTGTTCGTCGCCCGCGGCGGGCACGCAGCCATCGGCGATCGGCGCGCCGCCGCGGCGCAGCAGCATGTGGCGGTCGTTGTGGCAGAACTCCAGCCGCTCGGCGGCTGGCTCACGCAGGCGCACGAAGGCTTCCACCGCCGCCGGCATGCTGACGCGGTACAGCGCCTGCGCCAGGTCTTCGGCCGGGTGGTCGTCCTCGTGCAGCCAGGGCAGGGCGCTGGCCAGCCACATCAGCGGCCGCTGGCCCACCGCCATCACCTGGGGCTGGTAGCCGGCCTGGCGCAGCCAGGCCTGGGCGGCGGCGCGGGGCGGGGTGCCGGGCGCCGGGGCCGGGCCCCAGGCCAGGGCCAGCGTTTCCACCAGCCACTGGTTGCAGTTCTGGTAGCGCAGGCTCCAGGCATGGGCATTGGCGCTGTAGGCCGGGTGCAGGGCCTGCAGCGCGCCGCCAGGTTTGTCCAGCACCTGGGCCTGCAGTGCGGCCGCGGCCGGCGCCGGCAGCAGCAGTGCGCTGAACCAGCCGCGGTCCGGGTCGTCGGCGCCCAGCACGAAGCCCGGGATGCCCTGGTCGAAGACACGCGGCGTGCCGGCTTCGCAGTCGTAGTACAGCTGGCGCACCGACCAGGGCGCGTTGGGGCTGTCGCGCAGGCTGATGCCGGCGTGCGAATAGCGCTGGCCGAAGCGCGACAGGTCCAGCCCCGAACGCGCCACGATCGCCAGCGGCTGGCCGCTGGCTTGCAGCGTGGCCTTGATGAACGCGGCAAAGCGCAGCAGGCGGTCTTGCTGCGGCACCGTCAGCGCGGCCGGGGTGGCGCAGTGCTGCTGCAGCAGCGCAGCATCGGCGGCCGGGGGCAGCGCCAGCGCCAGCGCCGCCAGTAGCGGCAGCGCAGCCTTCAGAGCACGACCGGGCGTGCCGCCAGTTCCTGCAGCCAATGGTCTTCCAGCACCAGGAAGAAGGCCTGCCGATCATCGGCGCGGGCGAACTCGATGCCGTAGCTGCGGTGCGTGGCAGCGACACGGCCGCCGCGCTGCAGGCCGCTGGCGTCGAAGGCGGCGGCCGGCAGCGTGAGCGTGAGCGTGTCGTGCGGCGTGGCGGCCTCGCCGGTGGCGCGCTCGCGTTGCAGCGTCAGCCGCAGGTGGCCAGGCCGGGCATCGGCCAGGGCGACGTCGACGATGCGGTAGTCGCCCTGGGCCACGTCGCGCGTGCTGGCGCTGTTGCTCGAGGTCTTGAGCGAGCCCGAGATGCCGGCCGAGGACACGCCCACGCTTTCCGACACGGCCGACGAGGCCGACGATGCGCCCTGGGCCTGCGGGCCCCAGGCAGCACTGCACAGGGCCAGGCTGGCCAGGGCGAAGGAGATCTTGGACATGGGGCGGGCTCCTGGGGGCGGGACCGGGGTGGGCGTGCTGGGCTGGCGGCCTGGGCCGGCGCGCCAGTGTGCTTTCAGAACACCGTGCCGTCGCTGTCGATGCGCAGCGGCGGCCCGCCGTCTTCGCGCAGTTCGCGCGCGATTTCACGCCCTGCAGCCCAGGTGCCGCCTTCCAGCACGCAGGCCAGCGGCAGGGCTTCGGCGCCCGGGCCCAGGATCGTGCGCACGCGCTGCGCGACCTCGTCCAGCAGCGCCACCGTGAGCGCCCGCCACTCGATGATCAAAGGGTCGGATGGCTTCCACACCCGGGCGGCCAGGCGCGGGTCGCGCAGCGCCAGCACACCGCCATCCAGCAGCAGGCCGCCGTTGCGGTATTCGGGCAGGCCGGTGAGCGCGTCCACGCCCGTCACCTGCACGCCGGCCCACTGCAGCGGCTCCAGCAGCGAATAGGTGAGCCACTGGCTGAGCTTGTGGAACGGCACCCAGCCGCTGGTGGTGCTGTCGCTGCCGCCGGGCACGGCGGCGCCAGCCCACAGGTGCGGCCAGACATCGCCGGCCGGCAGGCCCTGCACGCGGCTGCCGCTGGTCCAGATGGGCGCCATCGACGCCAGCAACTCGCCCAGCACGGCGCTGGCGGTGACGCTGCTGCGCGTGCCGCCAGCCGTCAGCCGGTCGTAGAACAGCCCGGGGCGCGCAGCGGCGTGGCTGCCCCCGGGGCCTGCCGGCGTGCCGGCGCGGGCGTCGAGCGCGGCTTCCTGCTGCAGTGCCGCGCCCAGCCGCGCCAGCAGCCCGGCCCGGCCTTCCAGACCGACCACGGGGTTGGACGAACTGGCCTGGAACACGTTGCGCAGCACCGATGCGTCGATGCGCTGCAGTGCAGCGGCGTCAGCGCGCAGCGGGTCGTCGGGTGTGGCCGAGAAAACGCCACTGACGAAGGCGCGGAAGCTGGCCACGCCCAGGCCTTCACTGCGCTGGTAGGTCGCGCCGGGCGCGCCGGCATCGCTGCCGCCGGGGCTGGCCGCGGCTTCGGTGTAGCGCCATTGCGGGCCGGCGCCGGCATCGAGCAGCACGCTGACCACCGTCAGGTCGAAGTGCGCACGCGCGCGCTCGCCCGGGCTGCGGCCAGCCAGCAGGGCGTCGAGCTCGGCCTTGCGGTCCACGCCGCCAGCTTCGAAGTGGCGCCAGCGGCTGTGGTACGGGATCTCCAGTTGCGGAAAGCGCCGCAGCGTGAGCGCTGCCACGCGCTCGGCCACCGGCTGCAGGGCGCTGCGCTGCACGCTGAAGTACGGGCTGACGCCGTTTTCCACCGCGCGCAGCACTGCCTGGCAGCGCAGCCGCACGGTGCCGGGGTCGCGCAGCGGGGCCAGCGGGTGGCGGGAAGGGGCTTTGTCGGAGTCGGCGTTCAGGGGGGTGTGCTCATTCAAGACCCCGGCCCTTGACGAGCGCGAGGTCGGCTTCGGTCGGCACGCTGCCGTCGGTGAAGTAGCCGGCAGCGATCTTGGCTTCGATCTCCACCCGCGCATCGGCGGGCACCAGCGCGTCGGGGATCTTGATGCGTTCGCCCA
>JAIXZR010000010.1 GCA_027489455.1 Rubrivivax sp.
GGCAGATCGCAGAGGTGATTCGTGACTATGGCGAAGAACGGTTTGCTGTTCAGATTGCAAAGGCGCTTGTCGCTCGCCGCGAAGGCGGGGCGCCCGTGCGAAGCACTGGCGAACTGGCCGCGCTCGTGGCTGGCGCCGTCAAGTCCCGCGAGCCGGGCCAGGACCCTGCAACGCGCACATTTCAGGCTCTTCGGATTCACGTCAACGGCGAGCTTGAAGCGCTCGAACAGGGCCTAGCCGCCGCGCTGGCGCTGCTGGCGCCCGGCGGCCGGCTGGTGGTGATCGCCTTCCACTCGCTGGAAGACCGCATCGTCAAGACCTTCATCGCCCGCCACGGCAAGGAAGCCTACGACCGCCGCGCCCCCTTCGCGCCTGCGCAGCCGCTGAAGCTGCGGGCGCTGGCCCGCATCAAGCCCGGCGAGGCCGAGCTGCGCGCCAACCCGCGGGCGCGCTCGGCCGTGTTGCGTGTGGCCGAACGCACCGCCGTGCCGCTGGCTGCCGGCCTGCAGGAGGCCGCGCGATGAACGCCCGGCTGCTGGTCGTGATGGTGCTGGCCCTGCTGGGCAGCAGCCTGCTGCTGGTGCACACCAGCTACGAATCGCGCCGCGTGTTCGCCGAGCTCGACCGCGCGCGCGCCGAGCAGCGCCGGCTCGACGCCGAGTTCAAGCGCCTGGACGCCGAAGCCCAGGCCCAGGCCACGCACCTGCGGGTGGAGAAGGTGGCGCGCGAGAAGCTGCGCATGCGCACGCCGCTGCCAGGCGTGATCGAGCGCGTGGACGACGCCACCGCCGTGGCACGCGCTGGCGCCACCGTGGCCAGCACGGCGGGTGCCGGCGCTGCCGGCGGCGGGCTGGCCGGCAAGAAGACCCCGGAGGTGGCCCAGTGAGTCGCAAGATCCCCGTCGGCGCCCCCAGCGTGCGCAGCGTCAACTACGCCACCAGCCCGCTGCTGGCCAGCAAGACGCCGCCCTGGCGCTCGCGCTTCATCGTGCTGCTGGTGGCGGCGGCCTTTGCGCTGCTGCTGGGCCGCGCGGCGTACGTGCAGGTGATCGGCACCGATTTCTACCAGGAGCAGGGCGAGCGCCGCTTCGTGCACAAGGAAGCGCTGCAGGCCAGCCGTGGCCGCATCCTGGACCGCAACGGCCTGCCGCTGGCCACCAGCGTCTCGATGCCTTCGGTGCAGGTCGACATGAAGACCTTCGCCGCCGACGTGCAGCAGCGCCGCGCGCTGGCGCAGGCCCTGGGCATGACGCCGGTGGCGCTGCAGACGCGGCTGGAAGGCGGCAGCGGCACCGTCACGCTGCGCCGGCACGTCGACGAAGCCGCCTGGCAGCAGGTGCAGGCGCTCAAGCTCAAGGGCGTGCAGTCGGTGCGCGAGTTCCAGCGCCGCTACCCCGAAGGTGAAGCCGCGGCGCATGTGGTGGGCTTCACCAACGTCGACGACAAGCTCGGCATGGAAGGCATCGAGAAGCAGTTCCAGGAAGAGCTCGAAGGCCGCGGCGGCCAGCGCACCGTGGTACGCGACCGCCTGGGCCGCGTGGTCGAGGACATCGGCGAGCCGGTGGACCCGCAGCAGGGCAGCGACATCACGCTGTCGATCGATTCGAAGGTCCAGTTCTTCGCCTATCAGCGCCTGCGCGACGCGGTGCTGGCGCACGGCGCGCAAAGCGGCAGCGTGGTGGTGCTGGACACGCAGACGGGCGAAGTGCTGGCCCTGGCCAACTACCCCAGCTACAACCCCGGTGAACGCGTCAGCCAGGCCAAGGGCGAGCGCCGCCCGCTGCGCAACCTGGCGCTGACCGACACCTTCGAGCCCGGCTCGACGATGAAGCCCTTCACCGCCGCGCTGGCCATCGAGACGAAGCGCGTGACGCCCAAGACGATGATCGACACCGCTCCGGGCCGCATGACCGTGCAGGGCAGCGTGATCACCGACGCGCACCCGCACGGCGTGCTCAGCGTGGCCGAGGTGATCCAGAAATCCAGCAACGTCGGCACCGTGAAGATGGCCTTGCAGATGCCGGCGCGCGAGATGTGGGAGATGTATTCGCAGATCGGCCTGGGCCAGAAGCCGCAGCTCGACTTCCCGGGCGTCGTCACCGGCCGGCTGCGCCCGTACCAGAAGTGGAAGCCCATCGAGCAGGCCACCATGAGCTACGGCTACGGCCTGTCGGCCAGCCTGTTCCAGCTGGCGCGGGCCTACACCGTGTTCGCGCGTGACGGCGAGCTCATCCCCGCCACGCTGCAGCTGCGGCCGGCCGATGCACCGCCGGTGGCTGGCCAGCGGGTGATGTCGGCACAGACCGCGCAGCAGGTGCGCGAGATGCTGCGCCTGGCCGCCGGCCCGGGCGGCACCGGCCCGCAGGCGCAGACCATGGGCTACTCGGTGGGCGGCAAGACGGGCACCGCGCGCAAGCAGATCGGCAAGACCTACACCAACAAGTACCGGTCCTGGTTCGTCGGCCTGGCGCCGGTGAGCCAGCCGCGCATCGTGGTGGCGGTGATGGTGGACGAGCCCAGCAAGGGCCAGTACTACGGCGGTGCGGTGGCCGCGCCGGTGTTCAGCCAGGTCGTGCAGCAGACCCTGCGCATGATGAACGTGGCGCCCGACATCGAGTTCAAGCCGCAGATCACCGGCGCGCCCGTGGTGGCCGAGCAGGAAAGCATCTGATCGCCATGCAGACCCTGGCCACCCCTGATCAGGCTGCTGACTGGCTGCAGGCCCGCCTGCCCGCCGGCGCGGTGCGGCTGCAGGCCGACAGCCGCGCCGTGCAGCCGGGCGACGCCTTCCTGGCCTGGCCCGGCCGCACGCACGACGCGCGCGCGCACGCCGGTGCCGCGCTGGCCGCTGGTGCCGTCGCCTGCCTGGTGGAAGCCGAAGGCGCCGCGGCCGTGCTGGGCAGCCTGGCGGCCGACGCGCGCGTGGCTGCGCTGCCGGGCCTGAAGGCCGCTGCGGGCGCGGTGGCCAGCCGGCTGCTGGGCCATCCCAGCGCCCGGCTGGCGGTGCTGGCCGTCACGGGCACCAACGGCAAGACCAGCAGCGCCTGGTGGCTGGCCCAGGCGCTGGCCGCAGCCGGCCGGCCCTGCGGCCTGGTGGGCACGCTGGGCGTGGGCGTGCCGCCTGCGGCGCGGGGTGCCGGATCACTGGCCGCGGGCGATGCAGACGATGTGGACCCTGCCTTGGGCCGTGTCCAGCCCACCGGCCTGACCAGCCCCGATGCGCTGACGCTGCACACCGCGCTGCGCGACTTCGTCGACCAGGGCTTGGCCGCCTGCGCACTGGAAGCGTCCAGCATCGGCCTGGTCGAGCACCGCCTGGCGGGCCTGCAGATCGCGGTCGCGCTGTTCACCAACTTCACCCGCGACCATCTCGATTACCACGGCAGCATGACGGCCTACTGGGCGGCCAAGCGCAGCCTGTTCGCCTGGCCTGGCCTGCAGGCCGCCGTGGTGAACATCGACGACCCGCAGGGCGCGGCGCTGGCCGTCGAGCTGGCCGCCGAGGCCACGGTGCGCGACGGCGGCCCCGCCTTGTGGACCGTCTCGCGCCAGGGCCCGGCGCGGTTGCAGGCCCGGCATGCGCACCAGGGCGCAGCCGGCCTGGGCTTCGATCTGGTCGAAGCCGGCCAGGCCTTGCCGGTGGCCACTGCGCTGGTGGGCGACTACAACCTCAGCAACCTGCTGGGCGTGGCGGCGGGCTTGCGCGCGCTGGGCCTGCCCCTGGCCGAAGTGGCCGCGCTGCTGCCGCGCCTGACGCCCGTGCCGGGCCGCCTGCAGCCCGCTGGCCTGGGCATCGCTGCCGACGTGGAAGTGCTGGTCGACTACGCCCACACCCCCGATGCCCTGGAAAAGGCCCTGCAGGCATTGCGCCCGCTGGCCCAGGCCCGTGGCGGGCGGCTGGTGTGCGTGTTCGGCTGCGGCGGCAACCGCGACGCCACGAAGCGCCCGCTGATGGGCGCGATTGCCGAGCGGCAGGCCGATGTCGTGGTGCTGACCAGCGACAACCCCCGCCACGAGCAGCCCGAGGCCATCCTGGCCGACATCCTGGCCGGCCTGTCGCGCCCGGCCGCCGCCCGCGTGCAGGCCGACCGCCGCGCCGCCATCGCCCAGGCCGTGGCCCAGGCGCAGCCTGGCGACGTGCTGCTGCTGGCGGGCAAGGGGCACGAAGACACGCAGGAAGTGGCTGGCGTGAAGCTGCCGTTCTCCGACCTGGCCGAAGCCCGCGCTGCGCTGCAGCGGCGCGCCGGAGTGCCCGCATGATGCTCACCCTGCAACAGGCCCAGCAACTGCTGCCCGACAGCCAACTGCTGCCCGCCGCCGGGCAAGGCCTGGCCGAAGCCGGCGCCACGGCGCTGGCCCGCGTGCACACCGACACCCGCAGCCTGCAGCCGGGGGACCTGTTCGTGGCGCTGCGCGGCGAGCGCTTCGACGCGCACGATTTCCTGCCCCAGGCCCAGGCCGCCGGCGCCGTGGCGGCGCTGGTGGAACAGCTGCCTGCCGGCTACGGCCTGCCCTGCCTGCAGGTGCCCGACAGCGGCGTGGCGCTGCAGCAGCTGGCGGCCGCCTGGCGGCTGCGCTACACCGGCCCGCTCGTGGCGGTGACGGGCAGCAACGGCAAGACCACGGTGACGCAGATGGTCGCGGCGATCTTCCGCGCCTGGCTGGGCAGCGGCCCCGACAGCGCAGCCCTGGCCACGGCCGGCAACTTCAACAACCACATCGGCGTGCCGCTGACGCTGCTGCGCCTGCGGCCCGGCCAGCACCGCGCGGCCGTGCTCGAACTGGGCATGAACCACCCGGGCGAGATCGCCCTGCTGGCCGCGCTGGCCCGGCCCACCGTCGCGCTGGTCAACAACGCCCAGCGTGAACACCAGGAATTCATGGCCAGCGTGGCGGCGGTCGCGGCCGAGAACGGCAGCGTGATCGAAGCCCTGGGCCCGCAAGGCGTGGCCGTGCTGCCCGCCGCCGACGCGCATCTGCCGCTGTGGCGCGGCCTGGCCGGCCCGCGCCCGGTGTGGACCTTCGGCCTGCAGCCGCAGGCCGACCCGGCCACGCATGTGCACGCGCAAGCGCACTGGCAGCCCGCCGATGCCACCTGGGTGCTGCACCTCTACACCCCGGTGGGCGCGGCCGACACCACGCTGGCCCTGGCCGGCCGCCACAACGTGGCCAACGCGGCGGCCGCCACTGCCTGCGCGCTGGCCGCCGGCGCGCCGCTGGCCGCGGTGGCCCGCGGCCTGGCCGGCTTCCAGCCCGTGGCCGGGCGATCGGCCACCCTGCGCGTGCAGCGCGGCGGTCACGCCGTGACGCTGGTGGACGACAGCTACAACGCCAACCCCGATTCCGTGCGCGCCGCCATCGACGTGCTGGCGGGCCTGCCTGGCCCGCGCTGGCTGCTGCTGGGCGACATGGGCGAAGTCGGCAGCCAGGGCCCGGCCTTCCATGCCGAAGTCGGCGCCTATGCCCGCGCCCGCGGCATCGATCATGTGTGGACCGCCGGCGCGCTGTGCGCGCATGCCGGCGCCCACCGGCACTTCGACGGCACGGCCCGGATGCTGGCGGCGTTGGCCGAAGGCCCGGCGGCGGCGTCGATCCTGGTCAAGGGCTCGCGCTTCATGCGCATGGAGCAGATCGTGCAGGCCCTGGCCGCGGCCGATGGCGCCGCAGCGGCGGCCGGAAGGGCGGGCCATGCTGCTTAGCCTGTCGCAACTGCTGATGCAGGCCTACCCGGAAGACCTGGGCTTCCTGCGCATCTTCCAGTACCTCACGTTCCGCGCCGTGATGGCGGCGATGACGGCACTGCTCATCGGGCTGGCGTTCGGGCCCTGGGTGATCCGCCGGCTCACCGAAATGAAGATCGGCCAGCCGATCCGCGAGTACGGCGTGCAGGCCCACCTGGGCAAGCGCGGCACGCCCACCATGGGCGGGGTGCTGGTGCTGATCGGCATCGGCGTGGCCACGCTGCTGTGGTTCGACTGGACGAACCGCTTCGTCTGGGTGGTGATGCTGGTCACCTTCGGCTTCGGCGCCATCGGCTGGGTGGACGACTACCGCAAGGTCGTGCACAAGGATCCGGAAGGCATGCGCAGCCGCGAGAAGTTCTTCTGGCAGAGCCTGATCGGCCTGATCGCCGCGCTGTACCTGGCCTTCAGCGTCAGCGAGACCAATGCGCTTCGCACCGCCGAGCTGTTCTTCCGCTGGGTGAGCAGCGGATTCTCGAACCCGCTGCCGCCGCAGGCCGATCTGCTGGTGCCGTTCTTCAAGAGCGTGAGCTACCCGCTGGGCGTCTACGGCTTCATCTTCCTGACCTGGTTCGTCATCGTCGGCGCCAGCAACGCGGTGAACTTCACCGATGGGCTGGACGGCCTGGCCATCATGCCGGTGGTGATGGTGGGCAGCGCCCTGGGCATCTTTGCCTACGTCATGGGGCGGGCGGATTTCAGCCGCTACCTGCTGTTCCCGCACATCCCGGGCGCTGGCGAACTGCTGGTCTTCTGCGCCGCGATGGCCGGCGCGGGCCTGGCCTTCCTGTGGTTCAACGCCAACCCGGCGCAGGTCTTCATGGGCGATGTCGGCGCGCTGGCGCTGGGCGGCGCGCTGGGCACGATCGCCGTCATCACGCGGCAGGAGATCGTGCTGGCGATCATGGGCGGCATCTTCGTCGCCGAGGCGCTGAGCGTGATCCTGCAGGTCAGCTGGTTCAAGTACACGAAGAAGCGCTACGGCGAAGGCCGGCGCATCTTCCTGATGGCGCCGCTGCACCACCACTTCGAGAAGAAGGGCTGGACCGAGACGCAGGTGGTGGTGCGCTTCTGGATCATCACCATGCTGCTGTGCCTGGTCGGCCTGGCCAGCCTGAAGTTGCGCTGACCATGAACTTCCTGCGCGACCTGAACATCCTCGTGCTCGGCCTGGGCGACAGCGGCCTGGCCATGGCGCGCTGGTGCACCGCGCACGGCGGGCACGTGACGGTGTGGGATTCCCGCCCCAACCCGCCCCAAGCCGCCACGCTGCAGGCCGAGCTGCCCGGCGTGCGGCGGGTCACGGGCGAACTGCCAGCGTCGATGCTGGCCGGCATGCAACTGGTGCTCAAGAGCCCGGGCCTGGCGCCGCACGACACGCGCATCGCCCCGCTGCTGCAGGAAGCGCGCGACACCGCCATCGCCGTGCTGGGCGAGCTCGACCTGTTCAGCCGCGCCCTGCAGGACCTGCGCGCCACGCGCGACTACGCGCCGCGCGTGCTGGCCATCACCGGCACCAACGGCAAGACCACCACCACGGCCATGACGGCACTGCTGGTGGCGCGCAGCGGCCGCCGCGTGGCCACCGCCGGCAACATCGGCCCCACGCTGCTGGACACGCTGGCTGCCGCGCTGGCTGCGCACACCGCCGGCGAGCCGCTGCCCGAGGTCTGGGTGCTGGAACTCAGCAGCTTCCAGCTGGAAGGCGGCGGCTTCGGCCTGAACGCCGCCAGCGGCTTCGAGCCCGACGCTGCCGTGGTGCTGAACATCACGCAGGACCACCTGGATTGGCACGGCGGCATGCCGGCCTATGCCGCGGCCAAGGGCCGCGTCTACGGCGTGACGGCCAACGGCAGCGTGCCGCGCACCCAGATGGTGGTCAACCGCGACGATCCCGCCGTCGAAGCCCTGGCCGCTGCCGCCCAGCCCCAGCCCCCAGCCGCCAAGGCCAAGGCGCGCGAGCGCGTGGCCGACCGGCCCGTGCTGCGCTTTGGCCTGGGCGCGCCCCAGGCCCCGGGCGACTATGGCCTGGTGGTGGAAAACGACATGGCCTGGCTGGTGCGCGCCACGCCCGTGGACGAGACGCTGAAGCTGAAGAAGGGCGAAGCCCACGACATCCACCTGCAGCGCCTGATGCCAGCCGACGCGCTGCGCGTGCGCGGCCGTCACAACGCCGCCAATGCCCTGGCCGCGCTGGCGCTGGCCGGCGCCATCGGCTGTGCGCTGGCGCCCCTGCTGCATGCGCTGCGCGACTACGCTGGCGAGCCGCACCGCGTGCAGTTCGTCGCCAGCGTGGACGATGTCGAAGCCTTCGACGACAGCAAGGGCACCAACGTCGGCGCCACGGTGGCGGCGGTGCTGGGCCTGGGCGCCGACAAGGCGCCAGGCCAGCTGGTGCTGATCCTGGGCGGCGACGGCAAGGGCCAGGATTTCGCCCCGCTGGCCGCGCCGCTGCAACGCCATGCGCGCGCCATCGCCACGCTGGGGCGCGACGCGGCCGCGATCGAATCCACCCTGGCCCCGCAGCTGCCCGATGTGCCGCTGCAGCGCCACGCCACGCTGGAAGCCGCCGTGGCCTGGTGCTTCGCCCAGGCCCGGCTGGGCGACGCCGTGCTGCTGAGCCCCGCTTGCGCCAGCCTGGACATGTTCCGCAACTACGCCCACCGGGCGGAAGTCTTCGTCCAGGCCGTGCAGGCACTGGCGGCGGAAAGGGGGCAGGCATGAACGCGCCGGCCTCGCGCCTGATGGCCCCGCTGCAGGGCCTGCTGGCGGCGCTCAAGGGCTGGCGCCATGGCGGGGGCGACAGCGCCGGCCCGCTGCCGGTGCGCGACCACATCAACGTCACCGGCACCCGCCCCGTGCGCCTGATGGCCTTCGACCAGGCTCTGGTGGCGGTGGTCGCCGTGCTGGTGCTGCTGGGCGTGGTGATGGTCTATTCGGCCAGCGTCGCGCTGCCGGACAACCCCAAGTTCCGCAACTACGAGCAGACCCACTTCCTGCTGCGGCACCTGCTGGCGCTGGCGATCGCCTTCGTCGCCGCGCTGGTGACGGTGCAGATCCCCATTGCCTTCTGGGAAAAGCACGCGCCCTGGATCTTCGTCGCCGCGCTGCTGCTGCTGGTGGCGGTGCTGTTCTTCGGCAAGGTGGTGAACTTCTCGCGCCGCTGGATCCCGCTGGGGGTGATGAACTTCCAGCCCAGCGAGCTGGCCAAGCTGGCGATCGCGATGTAC
>JAIXZR010000141.1 GCA_027489455.1 Rubrivivax sp.
AGACCACGGGCCTGGCGCCGCAGCAGGGCGACGAGATCCTGCAGATCGGCGCCGTGCGCGTGGTGGGCGGGCGGCTGCTGCAGCAGGAAAGCTTCGACCAGCTCGTCGATCCGCAGCGCGGCATCCCCGAAGCGGGCATTCCCATCCACGGCATCACCCCGGCGATGGTGCGGGGCCAGCCGCCGATCGCGCGCGTGCTGCCAGCCTTCCACGCCTTTGCCGCCGACAGCGTGCTGGTGGCGCACAACGCGGCCTTCGACATGCGCTTCCTGCAGCTGAAGGAAGCCGCCACGGGGGTGCGCTTCGACCAGCCGGTGCTGGACACGCTGCTGCTGTCGGCCGTGGTGCACCCGCAGCAGGCCTCGCATCGGCTCGAAGCCATCGCCGAACGCCTGGGCGTGCCGGTGGTGGACCGCCACACCGCGCTGGGCGACGCCAGGGTGACGGCCCAGGTGCTGCTGAAGCTGCTGCCGCTGCTGGCCGCCCAAGGCATCCATACCCTGGCCGAGGCCCGCGCCGCCGCGCAGAAGACCTACTACGCCCGCATCAGCTATTGATCGGCCCTGTTACGCGCCGGCGGGCGTGGGGCCACACTCAACGCGCCATCGGATACCGCTGCGCCAGCACGTCCTGCTGTGACTTCACCACGCCGAAGGCATCCTTCAGCTGGCTGCGCTCGAAGTTCGACAGTTCTTCTGGCCGCAGGTAGTTGTCCGCGGCGTAGCCCGCCGCGATCTGGCGCGACTGGTGTCGGATGCGCACCTGCGACAGGTGTTCCAGCGCGTCGCGCAGGTCGCGCACGCCTTGCGGGCTGATCTCGCCGCTTTCAGCCGCGTGGGCCAGCCGGTCATGCGTGTTCACGGCCGGGTGGCCGGCGGCCAGCGCGTAGATGCGGGCCAGGTCGATCACCGGCACGATGCCCGTGTGCTTCAGGTCCAGCGTGCCCTTGTGGTCGCCGCTGCGCGCGGTGGCCAGGCCACCGAACAGCCCCAGTGGGGGCTGCCTGCTCAGCGCATTGCCGGCCAGGTGGGCCAGGAACAGGCCGTTGCCGCGCGTGCGCAGCAGGGTCTGCTGGCGCAGGCTGTCCAGCAGCTCGGCGCGGCCGGCAATGGCGCGGGCGTCGAAGAAGGTGCAGGTCAGCATCAGCGCTGTCGGGTCGGGCGTGTCCACCCACTGGCGGAAGAGCTCGGCCCATTGCTGGCGCGGCAGCCGCCAGCGCGGGTTCATCGCCATCATGTCACCGGGGCAGTGCACGTAGCCACAGGCCGCCAGGCCGTCGCAGACGAAGCGCGCCAGCCGTTCGAAGTACGCGCCGTGGGTGGCTTCATCAAAGGCGTCGTCCAGCACCAGCGCGTTGTCCTGGTCGCTCCTGGCGGTCTGCTCGTGGCGCGCCTGCGAGCCCGCCGCGATCCACGCAAAGTCCACCGGTGCCGGGCCCAGCTGCACTTCAGCCAGGTGCAGCAGCCGGGTGGTCAGCGCATCGGTGATGGCGGTGACGATGGTGCCCGTGCTGTGGGCGCTGGCCCCGGCGGCCGAGAGGTGCTTCTGCAGCGCCCGCACCTTGCCCGCGGCCGCCACCAGGCCGGCCAGCGTGGTCTGCTTGTGGATGTCGCCGGCCAGGTACACGGCCGAGGTGCTGTGCTGTTCGGCCACGTCAGTGGCAGTGACCATGCCCATCACGCGCGTGCCGTCGACCACCGGCACGTGGTGGATGTTGTGGCGCGCCATCAGCAGCAGGGCTTCGAAGCCCGGGGCGTGGATGTCGATCGTCAAGGGCGCCACGGTGGCGATCTCCAGCACCGGCAGCGCGGTGTCCAGCCCGGCAGCCAGCGCGCGGTTGCGCAGGTCGCGGTCGGTCACCAGGCCGAACAGGTGGTCCTGCTCCACCAGCATCACCGAGGACACGCGCTGCTCGCGCATCAGCTCGGCCACGGTGCGGATGGGCGTGTGCGGCGAGACCGTCACCGGCGCACGCTGCAGCAGCGCGCGCACGGGCGTGGTCATCAGGTTCAGGTGCGGGTCGGCGGCCTCCAGCGGCGCTGGCGTCACCGCCAGCGGCTGCATGAAGAGCTGCAGCCAGGGCTGCGCCTGCTGCAAGGCCGCCAGGGCCTCCAGCCCCAGCGTGGCCAGCACCGAAGGCTGCAGCGCCACCACCTGCCAGCCGCCCTGGCCCGCGGGTTGCACGCCGGCGCCGAACCAGTCAGCGGCTGCCAGAGGCAGCTCCGGCGTGGGGTCGTCCGGGGCTTCGGGCTGGAAGGCCAGCTTGCCGTCCACCACCAGGTACAGCTGCTGCGTCAGCGTGGGGCCGGTGGCCACCACCTGGTGGCGGACGCAGCGCTGCCACTGCAGCCGCGGCAGCAGGGCCGCGCGCGCAGCGGCGTCCAGCCGGCCCAGCACGCGGTGCTGCTGCAGGGCCTGGGCGGTGAGTTCGGCGAGCTCGGTATCGCGGGGCGTGGCGGTCATTGGGCAGCGGGGCAGTAGGACAGCAGGGCAGTGGGCCAGGCCTGATTGGACGCCTGCGGGCGGACAGCGGCCTGACGCACATCAAGCCGCCGGCCCGGCATAGACTGCGCGCCCGCCCCCGGCTGCCCAGATTGCCCCACGCCATGCCCACGCCCCCGCACGACCGCGTCGCCCTCATCACCGGTGCCGGCAGCGGCATCGGCCGCGCCACCGCCCAGGCCTTGCTGGCCGATGGCTGGCGCGTGGCCTTCAGCGGACGGCGCGCCGACGCGCTGGCCGAATCCATCGCGCAGTGCGGCGACCCTTTCGGCGACATCGCCACGCGCGCGCTGGCCGTGCCCTGCGACATCACCCAGGCGGGCAGCGTCACCGCGCTGTTTGCGGCCGTGCAGCAGCGCTTCGGCCGGCTGGACTTCCTCTTCAACAACGCCGGCGGCTTCACGCCCGGCGTGGCGCTGTAAGCCCTGCCACTGGCGCAGTGGCAGGCGGCGGTGGACACCAATCTCACGGGTGCCTTCCTGTGCACGCAGCAGGCCTTCCGGCAGATGAAGGCGCAGGCGCCGCGTGGCGGGCGCATCGTCAACAACGGCTCGATCTCGGCGCATGCGCCGCGGCCGAACTCGGTGGCCTACACCGCCACCAAGCACGCGATGACGGGCCTGACCAAGGCCGCTGCGCTGGACGGCCGCGCGCACGACATCGCGGTCGGCCAGATCGACATCGGCAATGCCGTCACCGCCATCAGCGCCGGCATGGCCACCGGCATGCCGCAGGCCGACGGCAGCGTACGGCCCGAGGCGCGCATGGACGTGCAGCACGCCGCCCGCGCCGTGCTGCACATGGCCAACCTGCCGCTGGAAGCGAACGTGATGTTCATGACGGTGATGGCCACCCAGATGCCCTTCGTGGGCCGCGGCTGAGGCGGGGTCTGCGCGCTGCAGACCCGCGCCGCCGCTAGGGCTGCGCCGGCTGGCCTGCAGCCCAGGCAGCCAGCAGCGCGGCTTCGCTGTCGGGCGCCAGCCCGACAGCGGGGCGCGCCGGGCCAGCGCTGGCGGCGGGCGGTGGCGCTGCGGCAGGCTCGGCCGCCCAGGCGGCGGTGTCCCGCAGCGTTTGCGCCAGCGGCCGGCAGTGCAGGCCAGTGGCCAGGGCACGGCCGATGTCCACCTGATGCAGGGGCTGCGATGCACGTGGCAGCCACACCGGCAGGTCCGACCAGGGCGCCACGCCAGCGCCCAGCACGAAGGCTTCTTCCACCCAGTGCAGCCGGGCGCCGGGCTGCAGGGTGGCGCGGGCGGTGTCCAGGAAACCGCCCATCGTCAGCGGCTGGGTGGGCCCCGTCAGGTTGAAGGCGCCGGTGCTGCCGCGTTCGGCCTGGTCCAGCATCCACGCTGCAGCATCGCGGGCATCGATGAACTGCACGGGCGCTTCTGGCGTGCCGGGGGCCAGCACGTCGCCGCCGCGCAGCAGGCGCTGCACCCACCAGGTCCAGCGGCCCGTGGGGTCGAAGGGGCCCACCAGCAGGCCAGGGCGCACGATGCAGCAGGCGCCCCGGCCGAAGGCCTGCAGGGCCTCGGCTTCGCACAGCGCCTTCAGGCCGCCATAGGTTTCGCCGGTGATGGCTTCTGCCGTCGGGTCGGCCGGCGTGGCCAGCGGCGCGTCTTCGGCTGTGCCGGGCGTGTCCAGGCTGGCGTAGGCGCTGATGCTGGACACCAGCTGGTAGTGGCCGACGCGCCCCTTCAGCACTGCGGCCACGCTGCGGACATGGCGCGGCACGTAGGCGCTGGTGTCGATGGCGACATCCCATTCGCCCTGGGCCAGCAGGTCCATGCTGCCGTTGCGGTCTGCCAGCAGATGCCGGGCTTCGGGGAACAAGGCCGGCCCGCTCTGCCCGCGGTGAAGCAGCGTCAGCGCGTGGCCGCGCGCCAGTGCCAGGCTGGCCAGATGCCGGCCCAGGAAACGGGTGCCGCCCAGGATGAGGATGCGCATGCCGCGATCTTGCCGGCTTTTGGGTGCAGTCTTCGGCCGTCAGTCGTCACCGGGCGGCCGGGCGATCAGCCCAGCAGCTTCTGCCGCTGCTGACGGTTCAAGTCCTCGATGCTGGCCAGCTGGGCCTGGAAGCGCGGCAGTTCGCGCAGGCTCTTCAGCGCCGGGTCCTGGGCCAGCCACCAGCCGCGCCGCCAGCCCAGGCGCACCGCGTCGTCCAGCGCCGCCAGCGCGGCTTCGGGCTGGCCGCGCAGGGCCGCGATGCGGGCGCGGTGGTAGCCCGCGGCATGCCAGACATTGCCTTGCTTCGCATAACGGTCGACGTAGGCAGCGGCCTGGTCGATGAAAGGTTCGGCTTTGCCGGCCTGGCCTGCTGCGTGATAGATCGTGGCCACGTCCAGCAGGATGTGGCGGCCCAGGAAGCACAGCCAGTTGTTGAACAGTGGTATCGGGTCGGCCTGCACCAGGCCGATGACGGCTTCCAGCGCCTTCAGGGCCTCTGCCGTCTGCCCCAGCAGCAAGCGCAGCAGGGCGGCTTCGATGACGGCATCGCGCGCGTCGCCGGCCCCCGTGGGCGCCAGCCGCAGGGCCTGTGCCAGCGCTGCGCGGTCCCCGCCCCGCACGAAGCGGTAGGCCGCGGTGACGCGCACCGACCCCGGCGTGGCGCTGAAGGCCTCGGCTTGGGCGAAGGCCTTTTGCGCTTCGTCGGTCTGGCCCAGGTCCAGGTGAAGCCAGGCCAGCTGGTGCCAGAGCTGATCGCGTTTGCCGTCGATGAGCAAGGCCTTGCGATAGCCCCCCACCGCGTCGGCCAGGCGGCCGCGGGCGAAACCCAGGATGCCCAGGCCCCAGGGGCCGTTGGGATGCTGGGGTGCCAGG
>JAIXZR010000256.1 GCA_027489455.1 Rubrivivax sp.
CTGCAGGTACTTGGCGACGAAGTAGCTGGGCCGGTGCCATTCGGCCGACAGGCCCACGATGGCGATCGTGCGGCAGTCCTTCAGGATGCGTCGCAGGGTGGCGATGTCGTCGGCCATGCTGCATGTTAGGCCAGCCGCGGGGCGGCACAAAGACGCACCCTGGCCTGGCCCTGGTGGTCGTCGGCGCACCGGGCCGCTGCTACACTGCCGGCCGTCAGGAGAGAGCCCGGGCCCGCACACGTAGGCCCAGGCCGCCGAAGGCGCAGGGGCCGCACGAGCAGCCCCGAACGCTCAGGCAAAAGGACTGACTTCCTTCCTCACTGGAGAGAGGCTGCCACCGCCCCGTGCGGCAGGCAGCCCACCGAAGGGGCAAGGCCTGCCGGCCCGGGCAACAGCAGCCCCGGTGCGGCAAAGCCGAATCTCTCAGGTAAAGCGGACAGCGAGGGCCCCGTTCATCACACCCGTGGTGGACGGCCAAGCCGCCCTCGAAGGATTCCGCCTTGTCTGACACGCCTGCCCTGCTGCACACCCCCCTGCACGACCTGCACTTGCGCCTGGGCGCGCGCATGGTGCCCTTTGCCGGCTATGCCATGCCGGTGCAGTACCCCAGCGGCCTGATGGCCGAGCACAAGCACTGCCGCGAAGCCGCTGCGCTGTTCGATGTCTCGCACATGGGCCAGGTCAAGCTGCTGGGCCTGGAAGCGGCCGCGGCGCTCGAGACCCTGGTGCCGATGGACATCGTCGGCCTCGGCGTGGGCAAGCAGCGCTATGCGTTCTTCACCAACGCCGCCGGCGGCCTGATGGACGACCTGATGGTCACGCGCCCGGCAGCGGCCGATGCCGGCGATGCGGTGCAGGGCTTTGGCGATCTGTTCCTGGTCGTCAACGCCGGCTGCAAGGACGAGGACATCCGCCACCTGCAGAAGAACATCGGCCGCCGCTGCCGCGTGCAGCCGCTGCCCGAGCGCGCCTTGCTAGCGCTGCAGGGCCCACTGGCGGTAGCGGCGTTGTCGCGGCTGAACCCGGCCGTGGCCGCCCTGGTGTTCATGACCGGCGGTGCCTTCGATCTGTTGGGCAGCCGTTGCTTCGTCACGCGCTCGGGCTACACCGGCGAAGACGGCTTCGAGATCAGCGTGTCGGCCGACCAGGCCGTGGCGCTGGCCGAAGCCCTGCTGGCGCAACCCGAAGTCAAGCCCGCCGGCCTGGGCGCGCGCGACACGCTGCGCCTGGAAGCCGGCCTGTGCCTCTACGGCCACGACATCACCCAGCACACCAGCCCCGTCGAAGCTGGCCTGAGCTGGGCGATCCAGAAGGTGCGGCGCCCCGGCGGCGCACGCGAGGGCGGCTACATCGGCGCCCCGGTGATCGAGCGCCACCTGACGGGCGCCGCGCAGCGCAAGCGCGTGGGCCTGCTGGGCCAGGACCGCATGCCCGTGCGCGAAGGCAGCCCCATCGTCGACGCCACCGGCCAGCCGCTGGGCACCGTCACCAGCGGCACGCTGGGCCCCAGCGTCAACCTGCCGGTGGCCATGGCCTACCTGCCGCTGGCGCATACGGCAGCAGGCACCGAAGTCTTTGCCGAAGTGCGGGGCAAGCGCGTGCCGATGCGCGTGGCGCCCATGCCCTTCCACCCCCACCGTTACCACCGCGGCTGACTGCCGCGCTTGCCAGGAGCCCGCCCCATGAGCACCAAGTTCACCGCCGACCACGAATGGATCACGCTTGCCGAGGGCGAATCCGCCACGGTGGGCATCACGCTGCATGCGCAGGAAGCGCTGGGCGACGTGGTCTTCGTCGACTTGCCCGAAGTCGGCCGCAGCTACGCCAAGGGCGAAGTGGCCGGCGTCGTCGAATCCGTGAAGGCCGCGGCCGACGTCTACATGCCGATCGCCGGCGTGGTGACCGAAGTCAACGAGGCCCTGCGCGCCGATCCGGCCCTGGCCAACACCGACCCGCAAGGCGCGGGCTGGTTCTTCAAGATGACGCTGGCCGAGCGCGGCGACTTCGACGCGCTGATGGACCCGCCCGCCTACGACGCCTTGCTGAAGACGCTGTAACCGCCCGCGACCCCCGCCACCCTGCCCCCGACCCAGACCCTGATCGAGACCGAGACCGACCATGCTGATGTCCGCCCTGAAGCCGCTAGGCGAGCTGGAAAACCCGACCGAGTTCAGCGCCCGCCACATCGGGCCCTACGCCACGGACGAGCAGCACATGCTGGGTGCGATTGCGCCGAGCCTGCCGAACTTCACGCGCCGCGCGCTGATCGAAGCCATCGTGCCGCGCGCGATTGCGCGCAGCAAGCCCATGCAGTTGCCGGCCCCGCTGTCGGAAGCGCAGGCCCTGGCCGAGCTGAAGGCCATCGCCAGCCAGAACCGGGTGCTCAAGAGCTTCATCGGCCAGGGCTACCACGGCACGCACACGCCGGGCGTCATCCTGCGCAACATTCTTGAAAATCCTGCCTGGTACACCGCCTACACGCCCTACCAGGCCGAGATCAGCCAGGGCCGCATGGAAGCGCTGGTGAACTTCCAGACGATGGTCTGCGACCTCACCGGCATGGCCATTGCCAACGCCAGCATGCTGGACGAAGCCACCGCCGCCGCCGAAGCCATGACGCTGGCCAAGCGCAGCGTGAAAAGCAAGAGCGACACCCTCATCGTGGCGGGCGATTGCCACCCGCAGACGATCGAAGTCATCCAGACGCGCGCTGCGCCCCTGGGCCTGAAGGTGCTGGTGGGCATGGCCCCGCAGCTGATGCAGGACAACGACTACTTCGCCGTCATCGCCCAGTACCCCAGCACCACCGGCCTGGTGCACGACCTGCGGCCTTTCGTGGAACAGGCGCATGCCAAGGGCGCGGCCTTCATCGTGGCGGCCGACCTGCTGGCCCTGACGCTGCTGGTGCCCCCGGGCGAATTCGGGGCCGACATCGTGGTGGGCAACACCCAGCGCTTCGGCGTGCCCATGGGCGCAGGCGGCCCGCACGCCGCCTACATGGCCTGCCGCGACGAATGGAAGCGCAGCCTGCCCGGCCGCCTGGTGGGCGTGAGCATCGACAGCCACGGCGCCCCGGCCTACCGCCTGGCGCTGCAGACGCGCGAACAGCACATCCGCCGCGAGAAGGCCACCAGCAACATCTGCACGGCCCAGGTGCTGCTGGCCGTCATCGCCGGCATGTACGCCGTTTACCACGGGCCGGCCGGCCTGAAGCGCATCGCCCAGCGCGTGGCCAGCTTCACCGCCATCCTGGCCCAGGGCCTGCAGCAGCTGGGCCGCCAGGTGACGACGCCTGCGGCCTTCGACACGCTGACGATCGAGACCGGCGCCGACACCGACGCCATCCTGGCGCGTGCCCTGGCCGCTGGTGCCAACCTGCGCCGCCTGTCGCCCAGCCACCTGAGCGTGGCCCTGGACGAAACGACCACGCGCGAAGACCTGCTGGCCCTGTGGCAGTGGTTTGCCGCGCCGGGGCAGGCGCTGCCGGACATGGCCGGCTTCGAGAAGGGCATCGAGCCGCTGATCCCGACCGAACTGCGCCGCACCAGCGCCTACCTGCAGCACCCGGTCTTCAACAGCCACCACAGCGAAACGCAGATGCTGCGCTACATCCGGTCCCTGAGCGACAAGGATCTGGCGCTGGACCGCAGCATGATCCCCCTGGGCAGCTGCACGATGAAGCTGAACGCCACCAGCGAGATGATCCCCATCACCTGGCCCGAGTTCGCCCACGTGCACCCGTTCGCCCCGCGCGAGCAGCTGGCGGGCTACTGGCAGATGCACGACCAGCTCTGCGCCTGGCTCAGCCAGGCCACGGGCTATGCCGGCGTGAGCCTGCAGCCCAACGCCGGCAGCCAGGGCGAATACGCCGGCCTGCTGGTGATCAAGGCCTGGCACGAAAGCCGGGGCGAAGGCCACCGCAACATCTGCCTGATCCCCGAGAGCGCGCACGGCACCAACCCGGCCAGCGCGCAGATGGTGGGCATGACGGTGGTGGTGACGAAGTGCGACGCGATGGGCAACGTCGACATCGACGACCTGAAGGCCAAGTGCGAACAGCACAGCCAGAACCTGGCCGCGGTGATGATCACCTACCCCAGCACGCACGGCGTCTTCGAAGCCCGCGTGAAGGAGCTCTGCGCCCTGGTGCACCAGCATGGCGGCCGCGTCTATGTGGACGGCGCCAACATGAACGCCCTGGTGGGCGTGGCCGCGCCGGGTGAATTCGGCGGCGACGTGAGCCACCTGAACCTGCACAAGACCTTCTGCATTCCGCATGGCGGCGGCGGCCCGGGCGTGGGCCCGGTGGCCGTGGTCGAAGACCTGGTGCCCTTCCTGCCCGCGCACCGCACGGCGGGCTTGGGTGGCGAACACAGCGTGGGCGCCGTGAGCGCCGCGCCCCTGGGCAATGCCGCCGTGCTGCCCATCAGCTGGATGTACTGCCGCATGATGGGTGCCGAGGGCCTGCGCGACGCCACCGAAGTGGCCATCCTCAGCGCCAACTACATCGCTGCGCGGCTGTCGCCGCACTACCCGGTGCTCTATAGCGGCGACATCCCGGGCCTGCAAGGCGGCGGCGTGGCGCACGAGTGCATCATCGACATCCGCCCGCTGGCCAAGGCCACGGGCGTGGGCGCCGAGGACGTGGCCAAGCGCCTGATCGACTACGGCTTCCACGCCCCCACGCTCAGCTTCCCGGTGGCCGGCACGCTGATGATCGAGCCGACCGAAAGCGAACCGCTGGCCGAACTGGACCGCTTCATCGACGCGATGATCGCCATCCGCGCCGAGATCGCGAA
>JAIXZR010000026.1 GCA_027489455.1 Rubrivivax sp.
GGCATCGTCAACCGCAGCATCGAAGGCGCGCAGCGCAAGGTCGAGGCGCGCAACTTCGACATGCGCAAGCAGCTGCTGGAATACGACGACGTCGCCAACGACCAGCGCAAGGTGATGTACCAGCAGCGCAACGAGATCCTGGAATCCCCCAGTCTCGACGAGCAGATCGGCAACCTGCGCAAGAGCGCCATGACCGACGTCGTGCGCGCCCACGTGCCAGCGGAAAGCCTGGAAGAGCAGTGGGACCTGGACGCCCTGGAGCGCGTGCTGCGCGACGAATGGCAACTGGAGCTGGACCTGAAGCGCCTGGTCGAGGGCAGCGACAGCATCACCGACGAGGAGATCGTCGACAAGGTCGTGGCTGCCGCCGATGCCCAGTTCAAGAGCAAGGTCGACCTGGTCGGGGCCGAGCAGTTCATGCCCTTCATGCGCATGGTGTTGTTGCAGAGCATCGACAGCCACTGGCGCGAGCACCTTGCGGCGCTGGATTACCTGCGGCAAGGCATCCACCTGCGTGGCTATGCGCAGAAGAACCCGAAGCAGGAGTACAAGCGCGAGGCCTTCGAACTCTTCAGCCAGTTGCTGGACGTGGTGAAGGTCGAAGTGACGCGCGTGCTGATGACGGTGCGCATCCAGAGCCAGGACCAGGCCGCCGAGGCCGCGCAGGCGCTGGAAGCCCAGGCCAGCGCCGTCACCAATGTCGCCTATACCCACCCTGCGGAGGACGGCAGCGTCGTCACCGAGCGTGCCGCGGCGGCCGGCCCGGCGGGCATGCCGGCGGGCGAGGTGCCCAAGGTCGGCCGCAACGATCCCTGCCCCTGCGGCAGCGGCAAGAAGTACAAGAACTGCCACGGGCAGTTGGCCTAGCCACCCACCACCGTCGGGTCGCATTCCGACTCGGCGGTTGGCAATCTAGGGAAAACCAGCCCCTCGGCCTGGGGGTGTGTCTCTGGCTCGAATTCAATATCGTGGTTTTTTCCCCTTTTTGTGGAGACCCGATTGAGAAACCCGAGACTCGTCGCAGCGGCTGCGCTGCTGGCGCTCTGCAGCGGGGCCCAGGCCCAGATCGCGCTGTCTGAAAGCTTCAATGACGTGACTGCGCTGGCCGGCTCAGGCTGGCTTCTGGTCAACACCAGTGCTGCGCCGCTGGGTACGTCGTGGTTTCAAGGCAATGCCGGTGTCTTCCCGGCGGCCTCCGGTCCGGCCGACGCCTACGCCGCCGCCAACTTCCTGGGCACCGGCGCCCTGACCGGTGCCGTCAGCAACTGGCTGATCACGCCGCAACTGCAGTTGCAGCCGGGCGCCGGTGTGTCTCTGGCAGTGCGCGCCGCGGGTGGCGGCCTGCTGGACACCCTGGAAGTGCGTCTGAGCACCACCGGCACGGCGCCGGCTGACTTCAGCACCCTGCTGGGCAGCTACGCCAGCACGACCGACCAGGGTTGGGTGACCAGGAACTGGGCGGTCCCGCTGTCTGCGGCCACGCCGTCCTACATCGCGTTTCGCTACGTCATCAGCGACGTGGCCACGGCCGGCAACTATCTCGGCATCGACAACGTCGTCATCACCGCGGTGCCCGAGCCCACCACCAGCCTGCTGATCGGCCTGGGCCTGGCAGGCCTGCTGGCCCGGCGCCGCCTGGCTGCCTGAAGGAGACCCCATGAAGATCACCCTTTCTCCCCTGAACCTGGCCATGGCCCTGGGCTTGTGCCTGGGCATGGTGGCCACAGCCCATGCGCAGCGCGTGGTGCGCGATGTCAACACCGGCCAGTTCCGCCCGCTCACCGCGGCCGAGGCCAAGCAGCTTGACGACATTGAGCGGGCGATGCGCAACCGTGTGCCGCGCGGTCTGCTGACCGGCAAGCCCAACCCGCAACCGGTGCGCATGCCCGACGGCTCGGACTTCCTCGAGAACACCGATGCCGACCTGAACTACTCCGTCGTCGTGCGCACGCCCGACGGGCGGCTGGTGCGCCAGTGCGTTTCCAACCCCGAGATGGCCGAGCGCATCGGCCGCGGCGAGATCACGTCTTTTGCAACCAATTTCATGGAGCGTCTGCATGAGCGCTGAGCAGATCACTCGTTTCGTCGCCAAGCCGCTGGCGCTGGCGGCTCTCCTGGGCGCGGGCCTGGTGGCCCAGCAGGCCTGGGCGCAGGCCAATATCGTCGTCAATTTCATCAACACCGGCACGGTGGGCTACAACGATCCGACCCCGGCCGCGCCGGTGGGCGGCAACCCGGGCCTCACGCTGGGCGAGCAGCGCCGTATCGCCACGCAGCATGCGGCCAACCTGTGGGCGGCGACGCTGACCAGCGCCGCGACCATCCGCATCAACGCGCAGTTCACGGCCCAGTCCTGCACCGAAACCTCGGCCACGCTGGGCAGCGCAGGCCCGATCGGCAACTTCCGCAACTTCCCCGAGGCCCCGTTCCAGGACACCTGGTACCCCTCGGCGCTGCGCAACAAGCTGGCCGGCAACGAGGCGACGGCGGGCAGTGCCCAGTTGCAGATCAACTTCAACGTCAATCTCGGCACGCCGGGTTGCCTGTCGGCCAGCCCGTGGTACTTCGGCGTTGACAACAACCCGCCGCCGGGGGCGATCAACCTGGTCGTGGTGCTGCTGCACGAGTTCGGCCACGGCCTGGGCTTCACGGTCGGCCCGACCAACGGCCAGACCGGTGCTCGCAGCAGCAACAGCCCGTCGATCTGGGAGCGCTACATGCTCGACAACCAGACCGGCAAGACCTGGTTCGAGATGACGAATGCCGAGCGGGCTGCGTCGGCCATCGGCATCGACCGCCTGGTGTGGTCAGGCCCGCAGGTGACCGCCGCCGTGCCTTCGGTGCTGCAGCAGGGTATTGCGACCGCTTCGGTCACCGGCCCGGCCGTGCGTTCGCCGCTGACGGTGAACGTGGGTGAAGCGTCATTCGGGCCCGCGATCTCCAGCACGCCGTTCACGGGCGAAGTGGCGCCCGTGGTGGACCAGCCCGACGGCATCACCGGCCTGGCCTGCGTGCCGCTGTCGCCCGCCAACGCGCGGGCGGTGCAGGGCCGGATCGCGCTGGTGGACCGGGGCACCTGCAACTTCATCGTGAAGACGGCCAACCTGCAGGCGGCTGGCGCCATCGGCATGCTGGTAGCGGACAACGTGGCCGCGGCGATTCCGCCCAACGTGGGTGGCGTCAACCCGGCAGCCACGATCCCCAGCGCCAGCGTGCGCCAGGTCGACGGCAACTTCATCAAGGAGCAGCTCAAGCGCCGCTCGCGGTCCACCACCGGCGTGTTCGTGACGCTCACCCGCACCGGCACGCAGTTCGCCGGTGCCGATGCGGCCGGCCGCATCAAGCTGTTCACGCCCAACCCGTTCCAGGGCGGCTCGTCGGTCTCGCACTACGACGTCACGGCTTTCCGCCACCAGCTGATGGAGCCGGCGATCAACGGCGACCTGACGCAGAGCGTGATCCCGCCGCAGGATCTGACGTTCCGGCTGTTCCAGGACATCGGCTGGTAAGCCACCCGCCCCGGGGCTTCGGCCCCGTGCCCCGCCAACCCCGCCACGGCGGGGTTGGTCGTTTCTGGGCGCCGCACTCCTAGAATCCGGCTCCCCGCGCGACTGCCCTGAAAGGCCCCCATGCCCGTCAACCTTGCCGCCCCTGATCCCGGCCAACTGCACGCCATTGCCGGCCTGCGCATCGGCACGGCCATGGCCGGGGTGCGCAAGGCCAACCGGCGTGATCTGGTGCTGTTCGATCTGGCACCCGGCAGTGCCGTGGCGGGCGTCTTCACGGCCAACCGCTTCTGTGCGGCGCCGGTACAGCTGTGCCGCGAACACCTGGCCGATGGTGCGAGCGCGGTGCGCGCGCTGCTCATCAACACCGGCAATGCCAACGCCGGCACCGGGGCCGACGGCCTGCAGCGCGCCCGCCAGACTTGCCAGGCGCTGGCCGGGCTGATGCACATCGAGCCGGGGCAGGTCCTGCCGTTTTCCACCGGAGTGATCATGGAAACCCTGCCGGTGGACCGTATCCAGGCCGCCCTGCCGGCGCTGATCGGGGCGCTGGCACCGGCCGACGGCCCGGCCTGGGCCGGCGCAGCCGCCGGCATCATGACCACCGACACCCTGCCCAAGGCGGCGTCGCGCCAGGTGCAGATGGGCGGGCGCACCGTCAGCGTGACCGGCATCGCCAAGGGCGCAGGGATGATCCGGCCGAACATGGCCACGATGCTGGGCTTCGTCGCCACCGACGCCGTGGTCGCGCCCGGCCTGTTGCCGGGGCTGGTGAAGGAAGCGGCCGATCTCAGCTTCAACCGCATCACCATCGACGGCGACACCAGCACCAACGACAGCTTCATGCTGCTGGCCACCCAGCAGGCGGGGCACGCGCCCATCACGACGCTGGACAGCGCGGAGGGCCGCGCGCTACGCGACGCGGTGGTGGCCGTGTCGCAGCAGCTGGCCCAGGCCATCGTGCGCGATGGCGAGGGCGCCACCAAGTTCATCAGCGTCGTCGTCGAAGGCGGCCGTACCGAAGCCGAATGCCGGCTGGCGGCCTACGCGATCGCCCATTCGCCGCTGGTGAAGACGGCCTTCTTCGCCAGCGACCCCAACCTGGGCCGCATCCTGGCTGCCGTTGGCTATGCTGGCATCGACGACCTGGACCAGGGCCTGATCGATCTCTTCCTGGACGAGGTGCACGTCGTGCGCCAGGGCGGCCGCCACCCGGACTACCGTGAAGAGCACGGCCAGCGCGTGATGAAGCAGACCGAGATCACCGTGCGCGTGCATCTGCATCGCGGCGCTGCCAAGACGCAGGTGTGGACCTGCGACTTCTCGCACGAGTACGTCACGATCAATGCCGACTACCGTTCCTGACCCGAGGCTGGCCTGAGGTTCTTTCCCCGCATCCCCGAGGGCGACCTCTGGCGCGACCCGGCCTACCTGCGGCTGTGGACCAGCATCCTGACCAGCAGCCTGGGCAACCAGGTGATGATGCTGGCGCTGCCGCTCACCGCGGCCGTGCTGCTGCAGGCCAAGCCCACGCAGATGGGGCTTCTCACGGCCATCGAGCTGCTGCCCTTCCTGCTGCTGTCGCTGCCCTCCGGCGTTTGGCTGGACCGCGTGCGCAAGCTGCCGGTCTACGTGGTGGGCGAAAGCCTGCTGGCATTGGCCGCCATCAGCGTGCCGGTGGCGTGGTGGATGGGCTGGCTGACGATGGGCTGGCTGTACGTGGTGGGATTCATCATCGGCACCGTACACACCGTGTCGGGCACAGCGGCGCAGATCGTGCTGACGCAGGTGGTGGCGCGGGAACGCCTGGTGGAAGCCCACGCCAAGAACGCGCTGGCCAGTTCGGGCGCCGAGGTCGCCGGCCCGGGCTTTGCCGGGCTGCTGATCAAGCTGGCGGGTGCGCCCGTGGCGCTGCTGCTGAATGCCGCGCTGCTGCTGGGATCGGCCCTGATCCTGCGCGGCATCGACGTTCACGAGCGCCGCATGCCGCGCCCGCAAGGCGACACGCTCAGGCATTTCTGGCGCGACATGAAGGCGGGGCTGAACTTCGTCATCGGCCACCGGCTGCTGCTGACGCTGGGCGTGCTGATGGGCGTCTGGCAGATGTGCCACTACGCGGCGATGGTGGTGCAGATCCTGTTTGCCACCCGCACGCTGGGCCTGTCGGAACAGGCCGTGGGCCTGTGCTACACGGGCGTGGGCGTGGGCACCATCCTCGGCAGTGTGTATGGGCGGCGGGTGAGCCACCGCATCGGCCCCGGGCCCTGCCTGGTGGTGGGCTACGCCATCTGCGGCCTGGGCTGGGGGCTGCTGGCGGTGGCGCCGGCCAATGCCTGGGGCGTGGCGGCCTTCGCGCTGATGATGGCGATGTTCGCTGGCGGTGCGGTGTTCATCTTCATCAACTTTCTGGCGCTGCGCCAGGCCGTGACGCCCGAGCCCATGCTGGGCCGCATGACGAGCACCATGCGCTGGATCACGCTGCTGGCCGCCGGCCCTGGCGCGCTGCTGGGCGGCTGGCTGGGCGAACACCTGGGCCTGCGGGCGGCGCTGGGCTTTGCGGCCGCCGGATCGCTCCTGCTGGTGTTGGTGGCCTGGCGCATGCCGCTGATCCGCCAGCTGAAGGCGCTGCCCGAGCCCGAGCGCGAATCCGACTGGGTGGGTGCCGAAGCCGACGTGCGGCCGCAGGGCTGACGCGAGATCAGGCCCCCGGGCCGAGGCGATCCACCGCGTCGGTGATGATGCCGTGCACCCCCATGGCCAGCAGGCGCTGGGCCTGGGCGGCGTCGTTCACCGTGTAGACCAGCCCGCACAGGCCTTGCGCCCGCAGCGTTGACATCAATGGCGCGTCCATCAGCCGGTGCGCCGTCACCAGCGCCACGCAATCCAGTTGTCCAGCCAGGGCCAGCCAGCCGGCCGGCAGCGTGTCCAGCAGCAGCGCGCGTGGCAGCTCAGGCGCCACCGCCTGCGCACTGGCCAGGGCATCGGGGCTGAAGGAGCTCAACAGGGGCGGCAGCGCGCCGGCCGCCCACAGCTCACGGCAGGCCCGGGCCACCGCTTCGCCCGTGGCCTGCTCCAGGCCCGGCGTAGGCTTGATTTCGATGTTGAGCTGGCAGCCATTGGCTTGCACCCAGCGGGAAATGCCCCGCAGCGTGGGCAGGGGCTCGCCGGCGTGGGACTGCGAGTGCCAGCTGCCGGCGTCGCACTGCGCCAGCGCCGACCAGGGCTGCTGCCCGGCCGGGCCGCTGGCGTCGGTGGTGCGGTCCAGCGTGGCGTCGTGCAGCAGGAAGGGCACGCCATCGGCGCTGAGCTTGACATCGCATTCAAAGGCTCGAAAGCCGTGCGCCGCGCCGCGCCGGAAGGCAGCCAGGGTGTTTTCCGGCGCCAGCTTGCCTGCGCCGCGGTGGGCGATCCAGGTGGGGTAGGGCCAGGGATGGAGCCGCATGGGCCAGGTCCTCGTGCGTGCGGGGAGGGGATGATCATGGCCCGGCTGGCCGCCTCGGCGGTCACCCTGCGGCACGGGCGAAAAGGACGCCTGCGTTAGCATTCTGGCAAACCCTATGAATGCGCCTCTCCCGATCGCCCACCCCGACCTGAGCCTGGCCACGGCCGTGCCAGAACACGACGCCCAGACCCGGCTGCGCGAGATCCCGTACAACTACACCTCGCTGTCCGACCGCGAGATCGTGATCCGCCTGCTGGGCGTGCGGGCCTGGGAACTGCTGCAGCAACTGCGCGGCGAACGGCAGACCGGCCGCTCGGCGCGCATGCTGTACGAGGTGCTGGGCGACATCTGGGTGGTGCAGCGCAACCCGTACCTGGAAGACGACCTGCTGGACAACCCCAAGCGGCGGCAGGCTCTGATCGAAGCCCTGCACCATCGCCTGGGCGAAGTGGCCAAGCGCCGCAACCCGACGCAGGACCCGCAGCGCGATGCCCTGGTGGGCGAACTGCTGGCGGCCGCGAGCCGGGCCGTGGAGGACTTCTCGGCGCATTTCCGTCGCGTCTGGGATCTGCGCAAGGCTGCGCGCCGCACGCTAGGGCGGGTCACGGCCAAGGACAACCTCAAGTTCGACGGCCTGTCGCGCGTCTCGCACGTCACCGACGCCACCGACTGGCGCGTCGAGTACCCCTTCGTCGTGCTCACACCCGATACCGAAGCCGAGATGGCCGGTCTGGTTCAGGGCTGCGTCGAACTGGGCCTGACCATCATCCCGCGCGGCGGCGGCACCGGCTACACCGGCAGCGCGGTGCCGCTGACGTGGAAGAGCGCCGTCATCAACACCGAGAAGCTCGAAGCACTCGGCAGGGTGGAGATGGTCAGCCTGCCCGGCGTGGCGCACCCGGTGGCCACCATCGCCAGCGAAGCGGGCGTGGTGACGCAACGCGTGGCCGACGCGGCCGAGGCCGCCGGCCATGTCTTCGCCGTCGACCCCACGTCCGCCGAAGCCAGCTGCATCGGCGGCAACATCGCCATGAACGCCGGCGGCAAGAAGGCCGTGCTCTGGGGCACGGCTCTCGACAACCTGGCCAGCTGGAAGATGGTGACGCCCGAAGCCAAATGGCTGGAAGTGGTGCGGCTGAACCACAACCTGGGCAAGATCCACGACGTGGAAGTGGCCAGCTTCGAGCTGCGCTACTTCGATGCTTCGGGCAAGACGCTCGAACGCACCGAGCGCCTGGACATCCCCGGCCGCGTGTTCCGCAAGGAAGGCCTGGGCAAGGACGTCACCGACAAATTCCTGGCCGGCCTGCCCGGCATCCAGAAGGAAGGCTGCGACGGCCTGATCACCAGCGCGCGCTGGGTGCTGCACCGCATGCCGGCGCACAC
>JAIXZR010000236.1 GCA_027489455.1 Rubrivivax sp.
ACGTTGGCGCCCGCTTCCACCTTGGCGCTGAAGATCACCGCGCCCACGCCCGTGGTCACGCCGCAGCCGATGTAGCAGACCTTGTCGAAGGGCGCATCGGGCCGGATCTTGGCCAGCGCGATCTCGGGCGCCACGATGTGGTTGGCGAAGGGGCTGGTGCCCATGTAGTGCAGGATGGGCTGGCCGTTCAGGCTGAAGCGGCTGGTGCCATCGGGCATCAAGCCCTTGCCCTGGGTGCCGCGGATCAGCTGGCACAGGTTGGTCTTGCGGCTCAGGCAGAACTTGCACTGCCGGCATTCGGGCGTGTAGAGCGGGATGACGTGGTCGCCCTTCTTCAGCGTCGTCACGCCCGGGCCCACGTCCAGCACCACGCCCGCACCTTCGTGGCCCAGGATGGCGGGGAACAGGCCTTCGGGGTCGGCACCGCTCAGGGTGTACTGGTCGGTGTGGCAGATGCCCGTGGCCTTGATCTCCACCAGCACTTCGCCGGCGCGCGGGCCGTCCAGGTCCACGGTTTCGATCGTCAGCGGGGCGCCGGCCTTCCAGGCCACGGCTGCGCGGGTTTGCATGGTTCTTCCTTTTCGGGGGACCTTTGCCGGTCCGATGGCGCGGCACGGGCCGGGCGCGCGGGCCCGCTGAATCTACACGGCAGGGCGCGGGCGCTGCCGGGCTTCGTGCAGCTGGTGCAGCGTGATCTTGCGCACCTCGGCCTTGCTCTGCTCGATGTGGGTCTTGATCAGCAGCAGCGCGGGGTCGGCCTTGCGCTGGATCACCGCGCGCAGGATCTTGGCGTGCTCCTGGTAGGTGGCGTCCACGCGGTCGGGGCGGGTGAAGTCCAGCCGGCGCACGATGCGGATGCGGTCGGTCACCTCCTGGTGCACGCGCGCCATCTCCTCGTTGCCGGTGGCGGCCACCAGGCTGGCGTGGAAGGCTTCGTCCAGGGCGCCCACGGCACGCGGGTCGGCCAGGCGTTCGCCGGCGGGCACCAGCCAGGCGGCCTTCAGCGCTTCCAGCGCCGGGGGGTCTTGCTGCCGCTGCGCCAGCTTCTGGATGGCCGCGCTTTCCAGCACCACGCGCAGGTCGTACAGCATGTCCAGCCGCGCAAAGTCGATGGGCTTGACGAACCAGCCGCTCTTGCTTTCCACGCCCAGGAAGCCTTCGTTGCGCAGCCTGAACAAGGCCTCGCGCACGGGCGTGCGGCTCACGCCCAGGCGCTGGCCGATCTCGGTTTCGCTGAAGCGGTCGCCGGCCACCCACAGGAAGTCGTGCAGCTCGGCCTTCAGCGTGGCGTAGACCTGCTCGGCCAGGTTGGCGCGCGGCGGCGCAAGGGTTTCGACGGCTGCCATGCGCCGATCATGCGGCAAAGTGGCAGGCCACCTCGCGCACGCCGATACGCTGCAGCGGTGGGGCTTCACGCCCGCAGCGGTCTTCGCCGCGCGGGCAGCGGCCATGGAAGCGGCAGGCCTGGGCCGGCGGGTCGATGGGGCTGGCGACTTCGCCCGAGAGCCGGATGCGCGGGCCCTGCCCCGGGATGGCCGAGACCAGCGCCTGCGTGTACGGGTGCAGCGGCGCGCGGAAAACCTGCTCCGATGGGCCCTGCTCCACCAGCTTGCCCAGGTACATCACGGCGACGCGGTCGGTGAGCAGGCGCACCACGTTCAGGTCGTGGCTGACGAACAGGTAGCTCAGGCCGAGTTCGCCGCGCAGGCGTTCCAGCAGCTGCAGCACCACGGCCTGCACCGAGACATCCAGCGCGGCCGTGGGCTCGTCCAGGATCAGCAGCTGGGGCTTGACGGACAGCGCGCGTGCAATGCCCACGCGCGCCTTCTGCCCGCCCGAGAGCTGGTGCGGGTAGCGGTCCAGCAGGGCCAGGGGCAGGCCCACCTGCTGGGCCACTTCGTCCACGCGGGCACGGGCCTCCGCCCCGCGCAGGCCGGTGAGCAGGGCCAGGGGCTCGGCGATCGTGTCGCGGGCGGTGAAGCGGGGGTTGAGGCTGTCGGTCGGATCCTGGAAGACCATCTGGATCAGCGCGCGTTCGGGCGTGCGCGCAAAGCGCGCGGCCGGGGTGGCGGCCAGGTCCTTGCCAGCGAAGACGATGCGGCCTTCGGTGGTGTCCAGCAGCCGGGCCAGCAGGCGCACCAGCGTGCTCTTGCCGCAACCTGATTCGCCCACCAGGCCCACGCTCTCACCGGCGCCGATGCTGAGCGTCACGTCGTCCACCGCGTGCAGCAGCGCGCCGCGGCGGCCGGCGACGGGGAAGCGCTTGTGCAGGCGCTCCACCTGCAGCAGCGGGGCGGCGTCAGACATGCGCGGGCTCGGGCACGGGGGCAGCAGCCGCCTGCAAGGGGTGCCAGCAGGCCACGCTGTGGGCTTGCGCGGGGTCCAGCACCGGGCGTTGCGTGCGGCAGCGGTCGGTGGCGCGGTCGCAGCGTTCGGCAAATCGGCAGGCGGGCAGGTCGGTGCGCTTCAGGTCGGGCAGGTTGCCGGGCACCGGGGCCAGGCTGGCGATGGTGCTGCGTTCACCCGGGGTGCTGCTCATCAGCCGCGCGGTGTAGGGGTGCTGCGGGCGCGCAAACAGCTCGGCCGTGGGCGCGCTTTCCACGGCGTGGCCGGCGTGCATCACGATGATGCGGTCGCAGTAGTCGGCCGCCAGCGCCAGGTCGTGGGTGATGAAGAGGGTGGCCATCTGGCGTTCACGCGCCAGGCCGGTGATGAGGTCCATCACCGCGGCCTGCGTGGTGACGTCCAGGCCCGTGGTGGGCTCGTCGGCCACCAGCAGGCTGGGGCGGCAGGCCAGGGCCAGCGCGATCATCACGCGCTGGCACATGCCGCCGCTCATCTCGAAGGGGTAGGCGTGCACGCGGCGCTCGGGGTCGCTGATGGCCACTTCGCGCAGGGCCTGCACGGCGCGGTCTTTCAGGCTCTTGCTCAGGTCGGCGCCGGGCGCGGCGGCGTGGCGGCGCAGCACGTCCTGGATCTGCAGGCCCACCGGGCGGATGGGGTTGAGCGCCGTGCGCGGGCTCTGGAAGATCATGCTGATCTCGCGGCCGCGCAGGTTGGCCAGGGTGGGTTCGTCGGCCTGCAGCAGGTCCATGCCGCCGAAGACGGCGCTGCCGCTGGTGACCTTGGCCGCGCGGTCGCTGATGCCCAGCATGGCGTAGCTGAGCACGCTCTTGCCGCTGCCGCTTTCGCCCACCAGGCCGACGATCTCGCCCTTGTGCAGTTGGAAGTGGATGGCCTCCAGCGCGCGCACGGTGCCGCTGCGGGTGCGGAACTCCAGGCTGAAGTCGCGCACGTCGAGGAGTGGGGGCTGGCTCATCACGTCCTCCGGCGCGGATCGAAGATGTCCCGCAGCGCATCGCCCAGCAGGTTGAAGGTGAACACCGCCAGCATCAGCACCATGCCGGGGAAGAAGGCCACCCACCATTCGCCGCTGACGATGAACTGCGCGCCTTCGGCCACCAGGATGCCCCACTCCGGATCCGGCGGGCGCACGCCCAGGCCGATGAAGCTCAGACCCGCGGCGTTCAGGATCGCCCAGCCCATGTTCAGGCTCACCTGCACCATGGCCGGTGGCAGCGAGTTGGGGAACAGATGCACGGCGAGAATGCGCGCGTCACCGTTGCCGGCCAGGCGTGCGGCTTCCACCCAGCCGGCATTGCGGCGCACGTTCGCTTCCGCCCGCGCCACGCGCACGTAGAACGGCAGGTTGATGATGGCCGTGGCCAGCACGATGTTGCCCACCGTGTTGCCCAGGGCCGCGACGATGCCCATGGCCAGCACGAAGAGCGGGAAGGCCATGATGGTGTCGGACACGCGGCTCACGATGCGGTCCCACCAGCCGCCGAAGAAGCCCGCGGCCAGGCCCAGCGGCATGCCGATGACGAAGCTCACCGCCACTGCCGCGACCGCAATGCCCAGGTCCAGCCGGGTGGCCACCACGGTGCGGCTGAAGATGTCGCGGCCCAGCGCGTCGGTGCCGAACCAGTGCGTGGCGTTCGGCGGCTGCAGTGCCACGCTGGTGTTGCTGGCCAGCGGGTCGAAGGGCACGATGTACGGCCCGAACAGCGCCATGAACACGAACACCAGGAAGAGGCCCGCCGCCAGCAGCGTGACGGGGTTTTCCGACAGCACATGCCGGGCGTGCGTGAAGCTGCTCATGCCCTACTCCACCGCCACCCGCGGGTCGATCAGCACATAGGCGATGTCGACCAGCAGGTTCAGCAGCACGAAGAGGATGCCCATGGCCAGCACGAAGCCCTGCACGGGCGCGTAGTCGCTGGCGGTGAGCGCGTCGATGGCGTAGCTGCCCACGCCGGGCCAGCCGAAGACCTTCTCGACGATGACGCTGCTGCCCAGCATGAAGCTGAACACCATGCCCAGCGTGGTGACCACCGGCAGCAGCGCATTGCGCAGGCCATAGCGGATGAGCACCGTGGTGGTCGACAGCCCGCTGGCGCGCGCGGTACGGATGAAATCGGCGCTTAGCACCGAGAGCATCGAAGCGCGCGTCATGCGCGCAATGGGCGCCAGCACGAATAGCGCCATCGTCACCACGGGCAGGATCAATTGCTTGAAGGCCGCCCACCACAGCGCACCATCGCCGGCCAACGCGGCGTCGATGAGATACAGGCCCGTCACCGAAGGCGGCGGGCTGAACATCGGGTCCAGCCGCCCCAGCGGCGAAGGCGCCCAGCCCAGCAGGAAGTAGAAGACATAAGCCAGCAGCAGCCCGGTGAAGAAGGTGGGCAGCGAGACGCCGGCAGTGGTGAGCAGGCGGCAGAGCTGGTCGATCCAGCTGCCCGGGCGGGTGGCGGCCATCACACCCAGCGGCAGCGCCACCGCGCAGGCCAGCAGCAGGGCCAGCAGCACCATCTCCAGCGAAGCCGGCAGCCGGGCCAGCAGCTCCTGCAGCACCGGCTGGCCGGTGGTCAGCGACAGGCCCATGTCGCCCCGCAACAGGCCGCTCACGTAGAGGAAGAACTGCTCGATCAGCGGCTTGTCCAGGCCCAGCTGCGCGCGCACCTGGTCGATGGCTTCCTGCGTGGCCGCGCCGCCGGCAAAGTAGGCCGCCGGATCGCCCGGCAGCGCACGCGTGAGGATGAAGGTGATGACGACCACGCCCACCAGGTTGGGCAGGGCCGAGAGCGGCCGGGTGAACAGGACGCGAAGCATCGCTTCAGGCCGGCCCGGGGGCGGCGCTGTCCAGCGCCTGCAGCACGGCCGCCAACGAGGCCACCCAGCCCACGATGCCGCCTTGCGCGGTGATCATCGCCAGCGTGGCGGCCTTGAACTCGGGGAAGTAGCTCTGCGTCGCTTCGTCCACCAGCAGGCTGTCGTAGCCGCGGTCGTTGGCTTCGCGCATGGTGGTCTGCACGCACACCTCGGTGGTGACGCCGGCAAACACCAGGTGGGTGACGCCGCGGGCCTGCAGCGCCTGCTGCAGCGGCGTGGCGTAGAACGCGCCCTTGCCGGGCTTGTCGATGACGATCTCGCCGGGCAGCGGCGCCAGAGCGGGCACGATGTCGTTGCCGGGCTCGCCGCGCACCAGCAGCCGGCCCATGGGGCCGGGGTCGCCGATGCGCAGCGCGGGCTGGCCACGGTCGCGCTTGGCCGGCGGGCAGTCGTGCAGGTCGGGGGCGTGGCTTTCGCGCGTGTGCACCACGGGCCAGCCGCGCGCACGCCAGGCCTGCAGCAGCGCTTGGGTGGGCGCGATGGCGCTTTCGAGCAGCGAGACATCGTTGCCCAGCGCGGCGCCGAAGCCGCCAGGCTCGATGAAGTCGCGCTGCATGTCGATGATCACCAGGGCCGTGCGGCCGGGCGGCAGCTCGAAGGTGAAGGGCTGCGCGTCGATCTTCATGCGGCTTCGTCCAGCTTCCCGCCATGGAGCCGGCTTGGCCGGTCCATCGGCGGGCGGCCCCCTTGGGGGGTAGCGAGCGGCAGCGAGCTTGGGGGCTCCAAGCTGCCACCCATGTAGGCACCGATGTCGTGCCGGCTGGCCCCGGCAGCGGCGCATTCGTGCACCAGGCGGCCGCCGCTCATCACGACGATGCGGTCGGCCAGGTGCAGCAGTTCGTCCAGGTCTTCGCTGACCATCAGCACGGCGCAGCCGCGGTTGCGCGCTTCCACCAGCCGGCGGTGCACCTCGGCCACGGCGGTGAAGTCGAGGCCAAAGACGGGGTTGCTCACCAGCAGCAGGGCCGCGTCTTCGGAGAGTTCACGCGCCAGCACCGCGCGCTGCACGTTGCCGCCGCTGAGCGACTGGATCGGCGCGCCTTCGCCCTGCGTCTTGACGCGGTACTCGGCGATCAAGGCCCGGGCCCGCTGCGCCAGCGTGCCCGGCACCCGCAGGCCAGCACGCGCGAAGGGCGCCACGTCGAAGGCGCGCAGGCCGATGTTGTCGGCCACGCTCATCGCGCCCACGCAGGCGTTGCGCAAGGGCTCTTCGGGCAGGCCGCGCACCTTCAGCGCGCGGTTCTGGCGGCGCGTGGCGCTGTAGGGCTGGCCGGCCACCTGCACGCTGCCGGATTCACGCGCGCGCTGGCCGGCCAGGGCTTCCATCAGCTCGCGCTGGCCGTTGCCGCTGACGCCGGCGATGCCGACGATTTCGCCGGCGCGCACGTCCAGGCTCAGGCCCCCGCCGTCGCCGACGGCCACTTCGCCGCGGTCGCCCATCACCACCAGCTGGCGCACCTGCAGGGTGACGTCGCCGGGCGGCGCGGGGTTGCGGGGCAGCGTGGCGGTGCCGGCGGCTTCCTGCTGTTCGCTGCGCGGGGCGGTTTCGCCGCCCACCATCAGGGCGGCCAGCTCGGCGGCGGGCGCATCGGCCACGGCGCGGCTGGCCACCAGGGCACCGCGGCGCAGTACGGTCACGTCGTCGGCGTAGGCGGCTACCTCGCGGAACTTGTGCGTGATCATCACCACGCTGCAGTGGCCCGCATGCGCGCGGTCGCGCAGCGCGCCCAGCACCTCGTCGGCCTCTTGCGGCGTCAGCACGCTGGTGGGTTCGTCCAGGATCAGCAGGCGCGGCTTCAGGTACAGCTGCTTGAGGATCTCGAGCTTCTGCTTTTCACCGGCAGACAGGTCCAGCGGCGTCGCGTCCAGGTCCAGCTGGAACGGGGCGCCGGCCATGAAGGTGGCGAGCTCGGCGCGCACCTTCTTCCAGTCGATGACGGCGGGCAGCGCGCCGCGGGCGATCAGCAGGTTCTCGGCCACCGTCATGCCCGGCACGACGGTGAAGTGCTGGTAGACCATGCCGATGCCGAGGGCCCGCGCCACGGTGGGGCTGGTGATGGCCTGCTCGCGCCCGTCGATGAGCACGGCGCCGTCGTCGGGCAGGTAGTAGCCGACGATGCACTTCACCAGCGTGCTCTTGCCCGCGCCGTTCTCGCCCAGCAGCGCGTGCACGGTGCCCGGGCGCACGGTCAGGCTGACGCCGCCCAGCGCGGTGAAGGCACCGAAGCGCTTGGTGAGCTTGTAGGTTTCGCGCGCCAGGGCCGTCATGACAGCACCGCCATCAAGGCATCCGACGTGGCCGTGGCCCCGAACACGCCGCCCTGCATGTGCACCATGCGGATGGCCGCGGCGTGGTTGCCGGGGTCGGTGGCGGCGGTGCCGTCTTCCAGCAGCAGGCATTCGAAGCCGCGGTCGTTGGCTTCGCGCATCGTCGTGTGCACGCACACGTCGGTGGTGATGCCCGTGAGCACCAGGTTGCGGATGCCGCGGGTGTGCAGCAGCAGCTCCAGATCGGTGGCGCAGAAGCTGCCCTTGCCGGGCTTGTCGATGATGGGTTCGCCGGGCAGCGGGGCCAGCTCGGGGATGATTTCCCAGCCCGGCTCGCCACGCACCAGGATGCGGCCGCAGGGGCCGGCGTCGCCGATGCCCACGCCCTGCCCGTCTGCCCCCTTCGTGCCGATCTGGCGCGAGCGCCAGCGCTTGTTGGCGGGCAGGTCCGATAGGTCCGGCCGGTGGCCTTCACGCGTGTGGATGATGTGGAAGCCCTGCTCACGCATGGCCTGCAGCACGCGGCGGATGGGGCCGATGGGCGCGCGCGTGAGGGCGATGTCGTAGCCCATCTTGTCGACATAGCCGCCGGGGCCGCAGAAATCGGTCTGCATGTCGATGACGATGAGCGCGGTGTTGGCCGGGCGCAGGTCGCCATCGAAGGGCCAGGCGTAGGGGGTGGCAGCCACGGGCGGGATCGGGGTCTTCATGGCGGGTGGCGGCGGGGTGGGGTCAGCGCATCACGCCCAGCTCTTGCGGCGCGCCGGCCAGGCTGCGGCGCGGCGAGCAGGTCCACACCAGGATGGCCAGCGTCAGCACGTAGGGCACGGCGTTGAACAGGTAGTAGCCGCCGGTGACGCCCACCGATTGCAGCGCCGGCCCCAGCGCCCCGGCGCCGCCGAACAGCAGCGCAGCCCACAGGCAGCGCATCGGCTGCCAGCGCGCGAAGATCACCAGCGCCACGGCGATCAGCCCCTGGCCGCTGGACAGGCCTTCGTTCCAGCTGCCGGGGTAGTACAGCGACAGCGATGCACCGCCCAGCCCGGCGATGAAGCCACCCGCGGTGGTGGCCGCGATGCGCACGCCGTTGACGCTGGTGCCCAGGGCGCGCGCAGCGTCGGCGGAATCACCCACCATCCGCACCTTCAGGCCCCAGGCCGTGTTGGCCAGGCCCCAGGCCAGCACGATGGCCAGCAGCACGCCCAGCGGGAACAGCAGGTTGATGTTGAGCGCGCTGGCCGCACCGCCGCCCGCTTGCGGCGCGAGCCAGGCGCCCAGCGGCAATGAAGGAATCTGCGGCGCCTGCGGCTGGATCAGCGGCTTGCCCAGGTAGAACGCCAGCCCGGCCCCCAGGCCCATGATGGCGATGCCGGCAGCGATGTCGTTCACGCGCGGCAGGCTGCACACCAGGCCGTGCAGCAAGGCGATCAAGGCGCCACTGCAGCCGGCGGCCAGGACGCCCATCCACCACACGCCGGTGAGGTAGGAAGCGCCGAAGCCCGCCATCGCCGAGAACACCAGCACGCCTTCCAGGCCCAGGTTGATGCGCCCGGCCTTCTCGGTGATGCATTCGCCCAGGCTGACGAAGAGAAAGGGCGTGCCGACGCGGATGGCGCCGCCGAGGACGGCGATGAGGACATCCAGGAACGCGCTGCCCGTCATGCAGGCGCTCCCACCGGGGGCAGGCGCGGCTTCAGGCTCCAGGTCAGGCGCCCGCGCAAGGCCTCGCTGGCCAGGATCAGCACGAAGCAGAAGCCCATCAGCACCTGCACCGACGCATCGGGCAGCCCCATGCGCCGCTGCAGCAGGCTGCCGGCGGCCAGGAAGCCGCCGAACAGGATCGCCACCGGGATGATGGCCAGCGGGTTGTGGCGGGCGACGAAGCTCACCAGGATGCCGGTGTAGCCCAGGCCCGCGATGATCGATGCGTTGGCCGAGGTGTGCACCGCCGCCACCTCGATGCCGCCGGCCAGCCCCGCCGCCGCGCCGCCCAGCGCGCAGGCGGTGATGACCAGCCGTACCGCCGGCAACCCCACGATCTGCGCCGCGCGCAGGTTGCCGCCCACCACGCGCGTGGCAAAGCCGTGGGTGGTGGCGCTCAGCCACACCGCGGCCAGCACGCAGGCCACGATGCCGAAGGCCAGGCCCCAGTGCACGTCGTAGCCGGCGATGGTGCCGATGCGCAGGCCTTCTTCCAGCGGCAGCGTGGAAGGCTTGTTCAGGCTGGCCGGGTCGCGCAGCGGGCCTTCGACCAGATGCTTGAACAGCGCGATCGCGATGTAGGCCAGCAGCAGGCTGGAGATCGTTTCGTTCACGCCCCGCCACTGGCGCAGCACACCGGCCAGCGCCACCCAGGCTGCGCCCGCCATGGCGGCCACCGTGAGCAAGACCGCCGTGCCCAGCGCATTGGCCGGCGGCGCCCACACGTAGGGCAGCGCCGCACAGGCCAGCCCGCCCAGCACCAGCGCGCCTTCGCCGCCGATGATGGTGAGCCCGGCGCGCTGCGGCAGCGCCACGCACAGTGCTGTCAGCATCAAAGGCGCCGCGCGCTGCAGCGTGTTCTGGAAGCTGAACGCATCGCCGAACGCGCCCAGGAACAGCAGCGACCAGGCCTGCACCGGATCGTGCCCGCCGAACCAGACGAACACGCCGAAGAACGCCAGCCCGCCCAGCAGGGCCAGCACCGGCAGGCCGATGGATTCGAGGCTGTCGCGCCAGGCGTTCATGCCGTGCCCTTCGGGATCAGGCCTTGCCGATGACGCCTTCGACGAGATAGTTCATGCCTTCGAGCGTGACGTCGGTCTGCTTGAGCGTGGTGCCCTTGGGGATGACGACCTTGCCGGTGTTGTCCTTGAGCTCGCCGCTGAAGATGTCGAAGGTGCCCGCCAGCATCCTGGCGCGCACGGCATCGGCGGCCTTGCGCGCGCCTTCGCTGGCGCCGGGGCCGTAGGGCGAGCTCTTGACGAAACCTTCCTTGAGCCCGCCGCGCACGAAGTTGGGGTGCGGCTTGCCGGTGCGCGCGGCGTCGATGATCTGGTTGTAGGCGGCGATCCAGTTCCACTCCGCGCCCGTCAGGTAGGCCTGCGGTGCCAGCTTGGCCTGGCTGGCGTGGTAGCCGCAGACCATCCGGCCGCGCTTGGCCGCCGTCTCGACGATGACCTTGGGCCCGTCCACGTGCATGGTGAACACGTCCACGCCCTGGTCGGCCAGGCTGTTGGTGGCTTCGGCTTCCTTCACCGGCATGCTCCAGTCGCCGGTGAAGATCACGCTGCAGGTGATCTTCGGGTCGACCGAGCGCGCGCCCAGCGTGAAGGCGTTGATGTTGCGCAGCACCTGCGGGATGGGCTTGGCCGCGACGAAGCCGATCTTCTTGCTCTTGCTGGCGTGGCCGGCGATGACGCCGTTGAGGTACTGCGCTTCGTCGATGTAGCCGAAGAAGCTGCCCGTGTTGTCCGGGTGCTTGCCCTTGGTCCACAGGCCGCCGCAATGGGCGAAGCGCACCTTGGGGTTCTTGGCTGCCACGGCCAGCATGTGCGGGTCGAAGTAGCCGAAGCTGGTGGGGAAGAGCAGCGAGGCGCCGTCCTGGCTGATCATGCCCTGCATGGTCTTCTGCACGGCCTGCGTTTCGGGCACGTTCTCTTCTTCGACCACCTTGATGCCGGGCATCTTCTTGAGCTGCGCCGCGGTCTCGGCCTGCGCCTGGTTGTAGCCAAAGTCGTCGCGCGGGCCGACGTAGATCACGCCGATGGTCATCGGCGCCTGCGCAAAGGCGCGGCCGGCCAGGGTGGTGCCGGCAGCGGCCAGGGCACTGGCGGCCAGCAGGCGGCGGCGGTCGGTGTTGAAGGTCTTGTCGTTCATGGTTCTCTCGCTCCTGGTGTGTGGGGGTGGGTCAGGTCATCAGCAAGCTCACGTGGGCGGCCACCACCACCCAGCGGCCGTCGATGCGGCACCAGGTCTGGCTCTGGCGGCCGCTGCGGGTGCTGCCTTCGCGCTGGAACTCCGTCATCGCGGTGGCCAGGTCGCGGCCGAAGGTGGTGATGACGGTGTTCATCAAGCTGCGCTGCAGGCCTTGGGCCGGGCGCGCGTTACGGAAGGCGCGGATGGCGTCGATGCCATGCAGGTTCTCCCCCACGCCGTAGCGCACGGTGTGGGGGCTGGCCCAGAACAGCTCGTCCAGCACGTCGATGCGGTTGTTCACCAGCGCGTCTTCGTAGCGCGCGAAGACGGCGCTGACCTCGGCGTGCACGTCGGGCAGGTTGATGTCCATGCGCTGCCCTGCCGCGCTACAGCCCGCGCGCCACCGGGGCGCTGCACAGGCCCTGGCGTTCCAGCTCGGCCGCCACGCGCAGCGCCAGGTCTTCGCGCCAGGGCGCAGCCACCAGCTGCACGCCAATCGGCAGGTGCGGCGCGCTGGCGCACAGGCCCCACAGCGGCACCGTCACCACCGGCAGGCCGATGGCGCTGATGGGCTGGGTCAGCAGGCCCATGCTGGCGCGCGCCGGCAGGCGCTGGCCGCCGACCTCGATCCAGTCGGTACCGATGGGCGGCGCGACGCAGGGCGTGGCCGGCGCGATGAGCACGTCCACGGTCTCGAAGCTGCGCGCCACGCGGCGTGCGAACCAATGCCGTACACGCTGGGCGCGCATCACCCAGGCCGCGGGCACCAGGGCGTTGGCGATGAAGCGGTCGCGCGTCATCGGGTCGAAGTCCTGCGGGCGCTTCTTCAGGTCGTCCAGGTGCAGCGCGCCGCCTTCGCCACAGGTGATGAGGAAGGCCGCGGCCCGCGCGCGCTCGACCTCGGGCCACTCGATCAGCCGCGTGGTGCCCAGCGCCTGCGCCACGGCGTCGACGGCGGCGGTGGCTTCGGGCAGGGCCATGTGGCGGAACCAGCCACCCAGCACGCCGATGCGGATGCCGCCCACGCCGCTGTCCAGGCCGGCCAGCGTGGGCTCGATGCCGCGCTGCGCACACGACGGATCAGCCACGTCGGGGCCCTGCATCGCGTCGTAGCTGGCGGCCAGATCGACCACGCTGCGCGCGAAGGGGCCCAGGTGGTCCAGGCTGGCCACGAAGGGGTAGCTGCCGGTGCGCGGCAGGCGGCCAAAGGTGGGCTTCAGCCCGAAGGTGCCGCACAGCGACGAGGGCACGCGGATACTGCCGTTCGTATCGGAGCCCAGCGTCAGCGGCACCTGCCCGGCCGCCACCGCGGCGGCTGATCCGCCGGACGAACCGCCGCTGATGCGCTGCAGGTCGTGCGGGTTGCGCGTGGGCCCGTAGTGCGTGTTCTCGGTGGTGAAGCCGTAGGCGTATTCGTCCATGTTCAGCGCGCCCACCAGCACCGCGCCTTCGGCTTCCAGCCGCCGCACCAGCACCGCGTCGCGCCGCGCCAGCGGGCTGTCGCGTTCGATCCTGCTGCCGGCCAGCGTGGACAGGCCGGCGATGTCGAACAGGTTCTTCACCGCGAAGGGCACGCCGGCTAGCTTCATGCGCGCACGGCGCGGGCTGGCGTCCACCGCGTCGGCGCGCTTGAGCGCCCGCTCGGCCAGCACGCTAGTGAAGGCGTTGACGCGGCCGTCGGTGGCGGCGATGCGGTCCAGGCAGGCCTGCACCGCGGCACGCGCGCTGCTGCTGCCGCTGCGCACGGCCTCGGCGGTCTGCGCTGCGCTGGCGATCATTCGCCCACCTCGGGCGCCACGGGGCTGAAGACGTTGCCGCTTTCGTCGGCCGCCGTCAGCGGCAAGCCGTCGACGAGGGCGGCCATGTTCGCCGCCAGCGCGAAGAACGTCAGCACGCCCTGGCGATGCTCGGCCGCGATGTGCAGCCCCAGCGTGGCGGCGGCGGCATCGACGTAGGCTGCCTGCGCGTTGGCGTTCATGGCGGTGCTCACAGCGGTATGGATGGCGGTGTGCCCGCTCAGGCCTTGAAGAGCTGGCGATAGTCCGGCTGCAGGTGGAACCAGTACTGGTAGCCCTGCACGTTCTTCTGCATCGCCACGTCCATCGTGGGCTGGAACAGCGGCACGCGCGGCACTTCGTCGAATGCGATCTGCACCATCTCGCGCACGGCGCTGTCGTACAGCGGCTTGCTCTCGGCAAAGCGAGCGTTCTGGATGATCTTGTCCAGCTTCGGGTTCTGGTAGCTCATGGTGTTGAACACGGCGTTCTGGCCGTGGTAGCACCAGTAGAAGAAGTACTCCGGGAAATCAAGCCAGCCGCCGAAGCGGTTGACGATCATCGGCATGTCCTTCTTCAGCAGCGCCGCGCGCCAGGTGGCGCCGGGGATCTTGTTGATCTGGGTCTTGATGCCGATGGCGCCCAGTGCTTCCTGGATGAGCACGGCCATGGGCTCGTTGATGGTGGCCCCGCCCAGGTCGAAGCTCAGCGTGGTCTCGATGCCGCCAGCCAGGCCGGCTTCGGCCATCAGCGCCTTGGCCCGCGCCACGTCGGTGCGGTAGGGCGAGGGCTGGGGCCAGACCGCGGCCTTCACCGGGCCGCTGCTGCCATACATCTTGGCGGCGCGGCCATACAGGGCGTTGTCGTACATCTTGTCGTACGGCAGCGCCCAGGCCACGGCCTGCCGCACCTTCGGGTTGTCGAAGGGCGGCTTGGTGGTGTTCATCCCCAGGTAGAGGATGGCGTTCTCGATCGGCATCGACGTCACCTTGACGGCGGCGCCTTCGCGGCTGAGCTCGCTGAAATCCTTCGGCGGCAGGTCGAAGGTGATGTCGATGTCGCCCTTGAGCAGCAGGCTGCGCCGGTTGCCGGCGTTGGGCACGTCGCGCTGGATGATGCGGCGCAGCTTGGGCAGCGGGCCGCTCTTCCAGTCGTCGTAGCGGACGTAAATGATTTCCTGGCCCGGGCGGAAGGCCTCGACCTTGTAGGCGCCGCCGCCGGCGGTGTTGTTGCGCGTCCAGGCCAGGCCCCAGGGGTCGGCGGGCGTGGCGTTCTTCTTCACCAGCTCGCTGTTGTAGATGCAGGGCACCGGCACGGCGATGTTGTTCATCGTCAGCTTGTCGCGGCGGATGAAGTTCACGCGGAAGGTGTGCTCGTCCACCACGATGAACTGCTCGGGCTTTTCCAGCGAGCCCGCCCCCATCTGGAAGCCGGGGAAGCCGCCCACGCTGACGGCGCGGTCGAAGCTCCACTTCACGTCCTTGGCGGTGACGGGCGTGCCGTCGTGGAACTTCGCGTTCTTGCGCAGCTTGAAGGTGACGCTGTTGCCGTCGGGCGCGATCTGCCAGCTCTCGGCCAGCTCGGGCTCGAGCTTGTTGCGGTCGTAGACCACGCGGCCGTCGGGCAGGGTCTTGCGGCCGTAGGTCATCAGCCGGTCGTAGACCAGCCAGCTCACGCCGTAGGCCGGCCGGTTGGCGCCCACGGTCTGGATGTCCAGCGAGTTGGGGCCGAACTCGTTGGCCACCACCAGCACGTCCTGCGGGCGGGCCTGGGCGGCTGCGGGCAGCGGCATCACGGCCAGGCCGGCGCTGCCGGAAACGATGAATGCACGACGATCCATGGGCAAGGTCTCGCTCAGGTTGAAAGGCTTTGCAGATAGGCGCGCCAGCCGCCGCTGGCCGTGATGTCCTGTGCCCCCGCCAGCGCGGCGGGCTCGCACAGGAAGCCGTGCACGGACTCGCCGCTTTCCAGCACCACCGTGCCCAGGCACAGCGGTGCGGGCACCAGCGCAAGAAACGAGCCCACGGCTGAGAGCGGCATGTCCCAGACTTCCAGCGCAATCGCACCGCCGCCGCTGTCAACGCGCAGCAGGCCGGGCTTGGGCGGCTGTGTGCCCGGCAGGGCGTAGAGCCGGTAGCGCGCGGCCGTGCGCGTGGCCTGGCGCAGCGTGGCGCCGCGGTCGGTGAGCTGGCCGTTGAGCGGCAGGCCCGCGAGATGCGCGCCCACCACCGCCAGCGGCAGCGTAGGCTCGGCGGCGGGCCAGCGCGCATCGGGCACGGGCGATTCGCCCAGCCAGGTGGCACCGAAGCGGGCCAGCGCGGCATCAGCGCCGCCCGGGGCGATGAAGGTCACGCCCGCTGTCGGTGCGCGCGCCGCACTGGCGGGCACAGGTAGGGCGATCGCGCACCAGCCCAGCAGGTTGACGAAGTTGGTGAAGGTGCCCAGCCGGGCGTTCACGCCCACCGGGTCGGCCGCTACCTCGGCCAGGCGCGGGTGCATGGGCGCGGTGGGCACCAGCAGCAGATCGACGCTCTGCCACAGCGTCTGCAGTTGGCGGGCCGCCGCGCGCAGCGCGTACTGGGCTTCGAAGGCATCGGTGGCGCTGTGCTTGAGCGCTGCTTCGATCACGCGGCGCACCACCGGGTCCAGGCTCTCGGGCTCTTCGGCCAGCAGCCTGCGCACCACGGCGTGGCGCTCGGCCACCCAGGGGCCGTCGTAGAGCAGCCGGGCCACGGCCCACAGGGGCTCGAAATCCAGTGCGACGATCTGGTGCCCGGCGGCCTGCGCTTCGCGGCAGGCGGTGTCGAAGGCCAGCGCGCTGGCAGCGTCCAGCGCCGGCAGGTGGGCCGGCACGCCCAGCCGCAGCCGGCCCGGCAGGCGGGCGCGGCCGGGCGCATAGGCGCTGTAGGCATCGGCGGCGTCCGGGCCCTCGATGGCTGCCAGCACGGCCGCGGCGTCACCCGCGCTGTGCGCGAAGACAGAGACGCAATCCAGCGTGCGGCAGGCCGGCAGCACGCCGCGGGTGCTGACGCGCCCGGGCGTGGGCTTGAGCCCCACGAGGCCGTTGAAGGCCGCTGGCACGCGGCCGGAGCCGGCGGTGTCCGTCCCCAGCGCGAAGGGCACGTCGCCGCGGGCCACGGCCACGGCCGAGCCCGAGCTGCTGCCGCCGCTGATGCGCCCGGGGGCCAGCACGCTCTCGGGTGCGCCGTAAGGCGAACGCGTGCCCACCAGGCCGGTGGCGAACTGGTCCAGGTTGGTCTTGGCCAGCCACACCGCACCGGCATCGACCAGGCGCTGCACCACCTGGGCATGCGCGCTGGCGGTGCGTGCGAAGGCCGGGCAGGCGGCGGTGGTGGGCATGCCGGCGATGTCGATGTTGTCCTTCACGACGAAGGGCACGCCCAGCAGGGGCAGGGCGGATTCGATGGCCGCCGGGTCGCCCTGCAAGGCCTCGCAGCGGCGCGCCAGGGTGTCGAGCTGGGCCTGCAGATCGGCTTCGCTGGCCACGGCCAGGTAGACCGGGCGCCCGGTCTCGGCCATCCGGGCCCGGAGGGCCTGCAGCGCCGGCAGCGCCGGCAGCACGCTGCCCAGCCCGGCGCGACTGTGCGCGCGCCAGTCGGCGATGGACGGCAAGGCTGGCAGGTTCATCTTGGTGCACGCTTTGGTATACAAGCCGATGCACAGCACGCGTCGTGCCAGGGCAGCCTGGCGGCACCACGTGCCGCAGGCCGGGTGGCGTTGCCGGATCGCGGGGGCGCCGCGTGGGGCCCGTCAGCCCTGCGGCAGCGGCCGCCAGTGCAGGGGCTGCGGGGCCCCGGCCGCCGCTGGCGGCAGCTGGCGCGCGCGCAGCTGGCCGCAGCCGGCGTCCACGTCCTGCCCGGCACTGTGGCGCAGCTTGGTCAGCACGCCGCGGCGGTGCAGCCGGCGCGCCATCTCGGCGGCGCGTTCGGCATCGGGGCGCTGGTAGGGCAGCGCGGGCACGGCGTTGTAGGGGATCAGGTTCATCAGGGCGTACTTGCCGGCCAGCAGGCTGGCGATGCCTTCGATCTCATCGTCGCCGTCGTTCACGCCCGCCATCAGCGTCCACTGGTACTGGATCGGATACCCGCTGGCGCGGGCGTAGCGCTCGCCAGCGGCCACCAGCTCGGCCGGCGCGATGCGGGGCGCGCGTGGCAGCAGCTGTTCGCGCAGCGCCGGCCGGGTGCTGTGCAGCGACAGCGCCAGCGCCGGCTTCACGTCGCCCGGGCCCAGCGCGGCCAGGCGCTCGAACAGCCGCGGATCGCCCACGGTCGACAGCACCAGCTGCTTGTGGCCGATGCCGCCGCCAGTGCCCAGCAGCTGGATGGCTTCGAGCACCGCTTCCAGGTTGTGCGCCGGCTCGCCCATGCCCATGAAGACGACCTTGCGCAGCGGCTGCGCGGGGCCCAGCTGCCGGCGCGCCAGCACCACCTGGGCCACGATCTCGGCACTGCCCATCTGCCGCAACAGGCCGCCGGTGCCCGTCATGCAGAACACGCAGCCCACCGCGCAGCCCACCTGGGTGCTGACGCACACGGCCTGCGCGCGCTCGGGCGGCAGCAGCACGGTTTCCACGGTCTGGCCGTCGGCCAGGGCCACCAGCAGCCGGGCCGATGCGTCGGCCGCGGGGTGCAGGCTGGCCACGCGGGCCAGGCCGTCCAGCTCTTCCACCAGCCCCGGCAGCGCGGCCAGCAGCGGCTTGGGCAGGAAGCTGGCCAGCGGCACGCGGCCGCCTGCCTGCGGCTGGGCGCAGGCCCAGCGCCGCAGGATGCGGTCTTCGTGCAGCGGCAGCGCCCCCAGGGCGCGCAGGCGCTGGCGCAGCGCGCTCAGCTGCATCGGGCCGGGGCCAGGCCGCAGTGGGAGTGAAGGCGGTGGCGCATGCGGTGTGGCGATGGGGGCGATGGGGGCGATGGGGGCGATCGCGACGTTAAGCGCGCTGGAATCTACACGGCAGGCAGCGCAAGGCGGTGAAGTTTCGCAAAGCCTTGACCCCGGGGCCGGCGGAGGGGTGGCGGTCCACCGACAATCCCGCGCCATGACCCAACGACACGACGCATCGGGCTTCGCGCCCCGGGCCGCGCTGGGCGCGGCCTTGCTGGCCAGCGCTGCCGCCGCACAAAGCCAGACCACGGCCCCGGCCACGACACCCGCCACGGCCCCCGCTGCGGCCCCTGCGGCGTCGGCGCCGGCCCCCGCCCAGCGCGTGGAAATCACCGGCGGCCGCCAGTCCGACACCGAGCAGCGCCGCCAGTCCACGGCGTCGAAGATCGTCATCGGCCGCGAGGACATCGACAAGTTCGGCGACGCCACGCTGGGCGAGGTGCTGCGCCGTCTGCCCGGCGTCACCACACCCGGCGCCCCGGGCCGCGGCGGCCCGCCGCGCCTGCGCGGGCTGGGCGGCAACTTCACGCAGCTGCTGATCGACGGCCAGCGCGTGCCGCCGGGCTTCAGCCTCGAAAGCCTGACGCCGGAACAGGTGGAACGCATCGAGATCCTGCGCGCGCCCACGGCCGAAACCGGCGCGCGGGCGATTGCCGGCACGATCAACATCATCACGCGCGAAGGCTTCCGCCGCCGCCTGAACGATCTGCGCGTGGGCACCGGGGTGGAAAACGGCGAGCCCTCCGGCGGCCTGAACTGGACGCACAACGACACCGCGGGCGACTTGACCTACACGCTGTCGGGCTCGCTCTTCGGCCGCCGCAGCGACGAGGACAGCCGCACGATCACCACCGTGCAGGACTTGGCCACCGGCACCGTGCTGGAAGACCGCACGGTGCGCAGCAACAGCCAGTCCAAGCGCTTTGGCACCAACGCCACGGCGCGGCTGCAGTGGCGGCTGAACGAATCCGGCGACAGCCTGGCGCTGATGCCTTCGATCTTCCACACCGAAAGCGAAAGCAACGCCGCGCTGGTGCAGGACAGCCGCGTGCTGCGCCCCAGCAGCACCGGCCGCTACGCCACCGGCGACACCGTGGGCGACAGCCGCTTCACGACCGGGCGGCTGGGCCTGATGTGGCGCCAGCGCGTGGGCCCGGTGCGCATGGAAGCCAATGCCAACAGCAACCTGAGCCGGTCCTTCAACGACAGCACGCGGCGCGAATTCGATGCCAGCCGCGGCCTGCTGCGCACGCTGCAGGACATCAGCCGCACGCGCGAGACCACGCACACCGTCAACCTGAAGGGCACGCATCTGCTGGGCGGCAAGCCCGACGTGCCGGGCAGCGAAAACACGGTCGTGGTGGGGGCCGAGATCGAAACCAACGACCGCACCGAAACGCGCCGCAACCTGCAGAACGGCGTGCTCACGCTCACCGATTTCGGCGAAGACGTGCAGGCCAGCAGCCAGCGGCTGGCAGCCTATGCGCAGAACGAGTGGACGATCAACCCGAACTGGAGCGCCTACGCCGGGCTGCGCTGGGAAGGCATCCACACGCGCGGCGACAACGCCACCGGCGAGCGGCCCACCAACCGCAGCAGCGTCTGGACGCCGCTGGCCCATGCCGTGTGGAAGCCCGATGCGAAGGCCCGCGACCAGGTGCGCATGAGCCTGACGCGCAGCTACCGCAGCCCGGGGCTGAACCAGATCATCGGCAGGCCCATCATCAACCGCGAGCGGCCGATCGACGAGCCCAACACCATCAGCACGCCCGACACCGCCGGCAACCCGGCGCTCAAGCCCGAGCTCGCCACCGGCATCGAGATCGGCTACGAGAACTACCTGGACAACGGCGGCGTACTCAGCGCGAACTACTTCCGCCGCAACATCAGCAACCTGATCCGCGGCGAGACGCGGCTGGAGACGGTGAGCTACAGCACCGCGCCGCGCTACGTGCGCCGCCAGCAGAACATCGGCGACGCCACGGTGCAGGGCATCGAGCTGGAGGCCAAGTTCCGCCTGGACCAGCTCATCAAGGGCAGCCCGGCGGTGGAAATCCGCAGCAACCTGAGCTTCTTCGACAGCAAGGTGAAGGCCATCCCCGGCCCCGACAACCGGCTGGAACAGCAGGCCCGGGCCACCGGCAACCTGGGGGCCGACTACCGGCTGCGCGGCACGCCCTTCACGCTGGGCGGCAACGTCAACTGGGTGCCGGGCTACACCACGCGCACCGACACCAACCAGACCGTGAAGGTGGACCGCAAGCAGGTGTGGGACGTCTATGCGCTGTGGACCTTCAACCCCACCGTTGCGCTGCGCCTGCTGGGCAGCAACCTGGCGGCCGAGGACTACGACACCACCACCGCCAGCGACACCCGGCCGCCAGGGTCCAGCGCCACCGAGCGCAGCACCGTCACCAGCGGCGGGCCGAGCTACGTCAACTGGCAGCTGCGGCTGGAACTCAAGATCTAGGCCGGTGCATGCGGAAGAGCGCGGCGGGCGTGATCTCGAAGTAATCCGCCGCCCCGCCCCCGCGCACCACCGATTGCGCGGCCGCCGTGTCGTACACACCTTCCACCAGCAGGTGGCGGGCGATGTGCACGGCCACCACCTCGCCCAGCACGAGCCAGGTCTCGACGGCATCGCCGGCGGCCGTCTGCAGCTGCAGCACCTGCGTCACTCGGCATTCGAAGCTAACGGGGCTTTGCGCCACGCGCGGTGCCTGCACGCGCATCGACGCCAGCGGGCTGACACCAGCGAGCACGAATTCGTCGACCTCGGGGCCCACCGCGGCGCTGCTGGCGTTCATCGCCTCGGCCAGCGGGCGCGTCACCAGGTTCCAGGTGAATTCACCCGTGGCCTGGGCATTGCGCAGCGTGTCCTTGGCGCCAACGCTGGCAAAGCCGACGATCGGGGGCACGTAGTTGAAGGCATTGAAGAAGCTGTAGGGCGCCAGGTTGCGCCCGCCCGCGCCGTCGTGCGTGCCGATCCAGCCGATCGGCCGCGGGCCCACGATGGCGTTGAAGGGATCATGCGGCAGGCCATGGCCCTGGCGCGGCTCGTAGCTGTGGGTGTCGGATGGCATGCCGGGCAGGCTATCAGCCTTTGGCGCGCCGCCGGCGGCCCTGGCAGCCGCTGCGCCAGCCGCCGTACTCGCCGCTCTACCAGCCGGCGCTGCCGGGCTCGCCCTTGAACGGGCCTGCGAGATCGGGCGTGATCCAGCCGCCGTAGAAGCCGCCGGGCTGTGGCCGGGCCAGGGCACCGCCCACGGTGATGTGCAAGCCTGGCCAGGCGTACAGGGCCACGCGGTCGGCCAATGCCTCGGCCCCAGGCAGCGGCTGCGGGTAAGACCAGGCCACACCCTGCAGCCGGCGGCCGCTGGCCTGCAGGTGCCAGTAGGCCGCCGGGCCCTTCCATTCGCAGAAGCTGCCGCCGCCGGCCGGCACGAACAGCGCGCGCTGCACGTCGGCCCAGGGCAGGTAGAACGTGGGCGGGTGGGCCGTCTCCAGCACGCGCAGCGCGCTGCGGGTGCGGGCCACTTCCAGATCGCCCCAGAGCACCACCACTTCGCGCGCATCGGGCACCAGCACGGGCGGGCGGGGGTAGTCCCAGACGCTCTCCTGCCCTGGGCCGGGCGGCTGCGCAAAGGGCGGCCGGCCCTGGCCCCGCCAGCGACAGTGGTCGCGGGCTGCTGCCAGCCAGTCGGGAACATCGGTCATGGCGGGAGCTTAGGGCGAAAGCGCTTCGGGAGCAGGCCGTGCTGGCATCATCCAGCCGACAGCCAGATTTCCGAAAGACAGCAACGATGTGCGCCAGCAAGGTGGCCGAAGGCAAGCAACGCGGATGGATCATCCCCATCGGCGGCGCCGAGGAAAAAGAGAACTCGCCGCAGATCCTGCAGCGCTTCGTGGACCTGGCCGGCGGCCGCAGCGCCGACATCGTCGTCATCCCCACCGCCAGCCAGCTGCGCAGCACGGGGCCGCGCTATGAACGCATCTTCGGCGAGCTGGGGGCCGAGCGCGTGACGGCGATCGACTTCGACACCCGCCGCGATTGCGAAGAGCCCGGCCGCCTGGAACGCCTGCAGCAGGCCAGCGGCGTGTTCTTCACTGGCGGCAACCAGCTGCGCCTGTCCACCCTGCTGGGCGGCACGCCGATCGCCAAGGCCGTGCGCGTGATGAACGCCGCCGGCGTGCCAGTGGCCGGCACCAGCGCGGGGGCGGCCTTCATCAGCGAACACATGATCGCCTTCGGCGACGAAGGCAGCACGCCCATGGCCGGCAGCGTGCGGCTGGCGGCCGGGCTGGGGCTGACGAACCGCTTCATCATCGACCAGCACTTCCGCCAGCGCGACCGGCTGGGCCGGCTGCTCACCGCGCTGGCCTTCAACCCCTTCGCCGTCGGCATCGGGCTGGACGAGGACACCGCGGCCTTCATCGCTCCGGACAACACCGTGCACGTGCAAGGCAGCGGCGGCATCACCGTGGTGGACGCCGCCGAGGTGCAGTTCAGCAGCATGGACAGCGTCGACGAAGGCCAGCCGGTGTGCCTGCTGGGCGTGAAGCTGCACATCCTGACGCGCGGCGCGACCTTCAACCTGCACACACGCCAGGCCGACGCCGGCAGCCTGCACCGGCCCAAGAGCTGAGCAGCCCGCTGCAGCCAGGGCGGCCGGCGGGGCGGCCGGGCGGGAACCGGGGGGCAACAGGGCAACGGGGCCGCCATGAAGTTGTCACGGTGCCGGAGCATCGTCTGGGGCTCATCACCACGCCCTGCAGGAGCCCGACATGCAAGACACCCCCATCGACAACCGCCGCCGCGGCCTGCTCAAGGGCAGCTCGGCCGCCATTGCCGCCGCCTTCGCCGGCCCCGTGGCCGCGCTCGCCACCCGCGTGGCCGAGGCCTCCACCGCGCGCGGCAGCTACCTGGCGCAGTGCGTGCCGGCCGAGGCGTCGGCCCTGGTGGCCAGCCCCTACGGCCCGACGGCGCCGGTGAACGACCTGAGCACCGGCCTGCCGCTGATCGAGCTGCCCGCGGGCTTCAGCTACAAGAGCTACGGCTGGCTGGGCGACGCGATGAGCGACGGCGCCGTCACCCCCGGCAACCACGACGGCATGGGCATCGTGCGCGAGCGCCGCGTGGGCCGCAGCATCGAGATCACCCTGGTGCGCAACCACGAGCGCAGCACCAGCACCAACGCCGCCAACATCATGGGCGCCAGCAACCCCGCCGTGCCCAAGTGGGACACCGGCCTCACCGGCACCAGCTACCAGATCGGCGGCAATACCAACCTGGTCTGGCGCGACGGCAACTGGGTCGAGAGCTTCACCACGCTGGGCGGCCTGAACCGCCCCTGCGCCGGCGGCAGCACCACCTGGGGCAGCTGGCTGAGCAACGAGGAGATCCGCAGCAACAACGTCAGCAGCACCGGCCGCAAGCACGGCTACATCTTCGAGGTCGCTGCCGACATCAGCAACGCCAGCGGCAACGCCACGCCGCTGGTGGACATGGGCCGCTTCTCGCACGAAGCCAGCGCGCTGGACCCGGCCACCGGCTTCTGGTACCTGACCGAAGACCAGGGCAACGCCAACACGCTGTACCGCTTCCGCCCCAGCAACCTGACGGGCGGCCTGGGATCGCTGGCCGCCGGCGGCACGCTGCAGGGCCTGGCCGTGCGCAAGCAGCCCAACGCCGACCTGCGCAACCCCACGCTGTGCCAGGAATACCAGTGCACCTGGGTCGACATCGCCAACCCCGATGCCGACGGCGTGACGCTGGCCAGCGTGGTGGGCAACGTCAGCGCCAGCGGCCCCTATGCCCAGGCCTACGCCAACGGCGCGGCGATCTTCGGCGCCAACGAAGGCTGCTGGGTCGCCGGCGGCGTCGTCTACTTCACCGACAAGCAGGTCACCACCAGCCCCGCCCGTGCCGGCCGCATCTGGGCGCTGGACCTGGCGTCGATGACGCTGAAGGCGATCTTCGTCAGCAACAGCATCCAGGTCGGCAACTCGCCCGACAACATCTGCATCAGCCCGCGCGGCGGCCTGCTGTTCAACGAAGACGGCGGCGCCAGCGGCCCCGGGTCGACGCCGGCCGTCACCTCGCAGCATCTCAAGGTGCTGGCGCCCAGCGGCAACAGCTACATCTTCGCGCGCCACAACTACAACTTCACCCGCGCCCAGCTGGACGCGGTGGGCAAGTTCGGCGCCGTCGCCGGCAACCAGCGCAACACCGAATGGGCGGGCAGTGTCTTCAGCGCCGACGGCCGCGTGCTCTTCGTCAACCTGTATTGCGGCGTCACGCTGGCCATCACCGGCCCGTTCGGCAACGGCACGCTCTGAAGGAGCCCTCACCATGAAGATGAACAAGACCTTCCTCGCCATCGCCGCGCTGGCCGCGGCCTGCTGCGCCCCGGCCTCGGCCGTCACCCTGGTGGGCTCGACCACCCAGGGCGGCACCGTCGTCACCAGCTTCAGCGGCCCGAGTCTGGTGTCGTTCGACATCGACTTCGCCAACCTGGCGCCGGCGGTGCTGAACTTCCGCGTCGATGCCGGAGACAGCGCACCCATCGCACTGGACGCGATGCTGCGCAACTTCACCGGCAGCGGCCTCAGCGGCTACACCTTCACGCTCAGCACCGGCAGCTTTGCCAGCGCCGGCAGCGTCACGCGCCAGTTCGGCGGCACGGCCACGACCACCGTCAGCGGGCCCAGCGCCAACATCAGCTTCAGCTCGCTGGAGTTCCTGGACGTGGAGATCGGCGACGCCCTGGGCAGCACGCCCGGCGCCACCGACTGGCGCCTGGGCGGCCTGGCCCCGGGCGACGCCTTCACCCTGACCGTGACCGCCGTGCCCGAGCCCGGCACCACCGCCCTGTGGCTGGCCGGCCTGGCTGCCGTGGCCGGCCTGACGGCGCGCCGCCGGCGCGCCTGATGCGGCGAGCGCGAGCGCCCGCCCGCGGGCGCTCAGCGCTTGATCTGCGGCACCTGCAGCGACGGATCCGCCACCACGGCACCCAGCGGGTGCCGCACGCCGGCTTCGGCGTCTTCCAGGCAGCGCAGTACCAGCGGGCTGCGCAGCCGGCCAGCCGCTGCCGCGTCGCGCACCTCGGGCAGGGTCAGCCACAGCGTGCGCACGATGCCCTGATCCAGCTGCCGGGCCGGATCGGGCGCGCCCGCTGTGCCCAAGTAGGCGAAGCGCACGTAGGTGATGTCTTCGCCGCTGGCCGGGCGCTGGAAGCGTGAGAGATACACCCCTAGCAGTGCCTGCGGCGTGAAGACGCAGGTCGTTTCTTCCAGCGCTTCTCGGCAAACACCCTCCTGCGGGCCTTCGCCCGGCTCCAGGTGGCCAGCAGGATTGTTGAGCTTCAGGCCCTCCGGCGTGTGCTCTTCCACCAGCAGGTAGCGCGGCGGCTGCTGCGCGTCGCACACGATGGCGGCGACGGTGACGCTGGGTGTCCAACGATCGGTATTCATCCTATGCATGCTAGTCCTGCCTGTCCGGAATAGGTCTTTGTGGTAGCTTCGCAACCCTTTGGCGGCAGCAGTTTCAACGCCCCACGATCTACAAAAAACTTCGCGAGGAGCACTCGATGCTGATTGGCGTTCCGCTGGAAACCGCGGCAGGAGAAAAGCGGGTGGCCACCGTGCCCGAGGTGGTGGAAAAGCTGATCAAGCTCGGCTTCCAGGTCGCGGTGCAAAGCGGCGCGGGTGACGCGGCGAACTGCAGCGACGACGCCTACCGCGCTGCCGGCGCCGAGGTGCTGCCCGACGCCGCCACCCTCTGGAGCCGGGCCGACATCGTCTTCAAGGTGCGCCCACCCAGTGCCGACGAGGTGGCCATGATGCGCCCGGGCGGCATGCTGATCGGCTTCGTCTGGCCGGCGCAGAACCCGGCGCTGATGGAGCAGCTGGCGGCCAAGGGCGCCACGGTGCTGGCCATCGACGCGCTGCCGCGCCAGCTGAGCCGCGCCCAGAAGATGGACGCGCTCACCTCGCAGGCGGGCGTGACCGGCTACCGCGCCGTCGTCGAGGCAGCGAATGCCTTCGGGCGTTTCTTCAACGGCCAGATCACGGCCGCGGGCAAGGTGCCACCGGCCAAGGTGTTCGTGGCCGGCGCCGGCGTGGCGGGGCTGGCGGCCATCGGCACGGCGGCCAACCTGGGCGCCATCGTGCGCGCGAACGACACGCGCGCCGAGGTGGCCGACCAGGTGGTGTCGCTGGGCGGCGAGTTCGTCAAGGTCGACTTTGAGGAAGAAGGCTCGGGCGGCGGCGGCTACGCCAAGGTCATGAGCGAAGGCTTCCAGAAAGCCCAGCGCGAGATGTACGCCAAGCAGGCGCGCGAAGTCGACATCATCATCACCACGGCGCTGATCCCGGGCAAGCCGGCGCCCAAGCTCATCACCGCCGAGATGGTGGCCACGATGAAGCCGGGCAGCGTCATCGTCGACATGGCGGCCGAACAAGGCGGCAACTGCGAACTCACCGTGCCCGGCCAGGCCGTGGTGCGCCACGGCGTCACCATCGTCGGCTACACGGATCTCGCCAGCCGCCTGGCCAAGCAGAGCAGCACGCTCTACGCCACCAACCTGCTGCGCCTGCTGGAAGAGCTGTGCAAGACCAAGGACGGCACGGTCAACGTCAATTTCGACGACGACGCCATCCGCGGCCTCACGGTCATCAAGGAAGGCGCTGTCACCTGGCCCGCGCCGCCGCCCAAGCTGCCGCCAGCACCGCCCAAGCCCAAGGCCGAAGCCGCCCCCGCTGCCAAGGCCAAGGGGCATGGCCACGGCTCGGTGGAACCGATGTCGGCCAAGACGCTGGGCATCGTGTTCGCCGTGGGCGCCGTGCTGTTCTGGTTCGTGGGCGCCTATGCGCCGGCCAGCTTCCTGCAGCACTTCACGGTGTTCGTGCTGGCCTGCTTCGTGGGCTACATGGTGGTGTGGAACGTCACGCCCAGCCTGCACACGCCGCTGATGAGCGTGACGAACGCGATCAGCTCGATCATCGCCATCGGCGCGCTGGTGCAGGTGGCGCCGCCGCT
>JAIXZR010000056.1 GCA_027489455.1 Rubrivivax sp.
GCGCACAGGTCCAGCATGCGCGTCTTCACGGGCTGGCCGTCGAAGAAGCCGGTGCGGTACTTCACGTCCACGCCGTAGGCACTGGTGTCCTGGCTGATCACCAGCAGTTCCTTCACGCCGGATTCGAACAGAGCGCGCGCGTCGCCCAGCACATCGCCGATCGGGCGCGAGACCAGGTCACCGCGCATGCTGGGGATGATGCAGAAGGTGCAGCGGTGGTTGCAGCCCTCGCTGATCTTCAGATAGGCATAGTGGCGCGGCGTGAGCTTGATGCCGGCTACGCCGCGGAACTCATCTCGCACCGCGGGCACGAGATCGACAAACGGGTCGTGCGGCTTGGGCACGTGCAGGTGCACCGCGTCCATCACTTCCTGCGTGGCGTGCGGGCCGGTGACGGCCAGCACCTTGGGGTGCACGCTCTTCACCAGGTTGCCACCCGCATCACCGGCCTTGGCACCCAGGCAGCCGGTGACGATGACCTTGCCGTTCTGGGCCAGGGCTTCGCCGATCGTGTCCAGGCTTTCCTTCACCGCGTCGTCGATGAAGCCGCAGGTGTTGACGATCACCAGGTCGGCGCCGGCAAAGGTCTTGCTGGTCTCGTAGCCCTCGGCCCGCAACTGGGTGAGGATGAGTTCTGAATCGGTCAGCGCCTTGGGGCAGCCCAGGGAAACGAAGCCGATCTTCGGGCCGCTCTGGGCCGGGGCTGTCGGGGTGTCTGCGGTCATCGGCCCGATTTTGACCGATCGGGCGAGCTGGCTGCCCCCAGCCGCTGCGGGCGCTGCCGACTTCAGGGCAGCCACGCCCCCAGGAGGAGGGCGGCTTCGTCGGCCGATGTCAGTTCGGTACGGATCACAATCTCGGGCGCCAGCGGCGCCTCGTAGGGTGAATCGATGCCGGTGAAATCGCGCAGATCCCCCTGGCGGGCGCGCCGGTACAGGCCCTTCGGGTCTCGCGCCTCGGCCACGGCCAGGCTGGTGTCCACGTGCACTTCTACGAACCGGCCGGGCGCAAACAAGGCGCGGGCCCGGTCGCGGTCGGCGCGGAAGGGCGAGATCAGCGCGACGATCACGATCAGTCCCGCATCGGCCATCAGGCGCGCCACTTCGGCCGCGCGGCGCACGCTCTCGGCGCGATCGGCCATGGAAAACCCCAAGTCGCGCGTCAGGCCGCGGCGCAATTCGTCCCCGTCCAGCACGGTGCTGAGGTGGCCCCTCGCATGCAGGTGGCGGCGCGTGGCCTGCGCAATCGTGGATTTGCCGGCGCCCGACAGGCCCGTCAGCCAGAAGACCAGGCCTGGGGGTCCATCGGCAGGGGGCAGGCGGTCTGCTGAATCAGGTGTCATGTCAATTCGTGCCAGGGCGTGCCAGGCAACACAGGAAGACGCGGGGGAAGCCAGCCACCCTACCCCGCAACCCGGGGGGTGTCTGGCGCTGCTTGTCATGGTGCACTCACACTGCTGACGGCGACGTTGGTTGTACACGGCTTGACACCCTGTGCTGCCACGGGCCGCCAATCAGTACACCTTCAACACAACAGGAGTTTCCCGCATGACCTTCCCAGTCTCGAGCGCCCTCGGCGCCGTCCGGACCTGTGCCGCCATCAGCGGCGTGGCTGCTGTTCTGGCTTTTGCGCCAGCCGCGCAGGCCATCCCTGTCGTCAGCACCGCTGCCAACGTGGCCGTTCCGTTCACCACGCAAGGCATCTACATCAACGTTGTCACCGGCGCTTCTGGCCCCAGCACCACCTCGGGCTGGGACATCAACCCCTGGGGTTCGGCCACCTCCACCAGCGCGCTGAACTTCTTCAACCCGGCAGCACCTACGGGCGGCGTCTACGCCATCTCCGCGGTGGGCCAGGTGGCCAGCTTGGCGCTGGGTACGGTGATCGGCCCGGCCACAACGTTTGGCTCGGGCCAGGCCACGACGACCGCGGCCTCGTCGCCCTGGGTGTTGAACTCGCTCAACTACTTCGGCTTCCGCCTGCTGAACGAGGCCAATGGTCAGGTGCACTTTGGCTACGGCTCGATGTTGATCGGTTCGTCGCTGCAAACCCGCACGGTGCAGAACCTGTGGTTCGAAAGCACCCCGGGGGTGGCGATCACGGTCGCCGCGATCCCTGAGCCGTCGAGCATCGCGCTGATGTTGCTGGGTGCTGCGGGTGTTGCCGGGTTCGTGGCGCGCCGCCGCCGTCAAGCTGTCTAAGCTCACCGCCCTGACGATCCCAGGCCATGCGCATGCATGGCCTTTTTCTTTGGCGGCTGCCAACGCCGATGGAGGCAGATCAGCGCTTGGCAGGGAACCCCGGCACGCCCGGGAACAGCGCGCTGGCCTTCTGCATCTGCTCGAACAGCGTCCGGCTCTGTTCCACGTAGCTGCCCATCAGGCCCTGGAGCGCGTCGGGCTGGCCGCTGAGGAACTTGGTCCACAGCTCGGGTGACAGCTGCTTGGGGTCGTACAGGCCCTTGCTGCTTTGCAGGAACTGCGCCTGCAGTTCGGTGAAGGCCTGCAGGTTCTTTTCCAGCATCGTGCCCATCACGCCCTGCATCGCATGGCCGTAGAAGCGGATGATCTGCGCCAGCGCCTGGGTGCTGAACATCGGCACGCCGCCGGATTCTTCTTCCAGGATGATCTGCAGCAGGATGCTGCGGGTCAGGTCTTCGCCGGTCTTCGCATCGCGCACCTCGAAATCCTCGGCATCCAGCACCATGCGCTTGACGTCGGTCAGCGTGATGTAGCTGCTGGTCTGGGTGTCGTAGAGGCGGCGGTTGGGGTACTTCTTGAGCGTTCGCAAGCCCGCGGGGGCGGCGCTGCCCGGTTCTTCGGCGGATGCTGCAGCTGCCTTGGCGCGGCGAGTGGTCGGCATGCGGGAGCTTTCGGCGGCGGAGCGGCTGATTCTAGGAGCGCGGCGCCCCGGCCCGGGTGCGGTTATCCCTGCAGGCGATGGCAGCACCGCCACGCGGGTTCTTCAGCCGGCGCCGTAGACGATGAAGTCGGGGTTCTCGAACCCGGGCTTGCCGTAGCGCAGCGGCTGGCCCTGGGCCGTCTCGACGCGCCCGCCGGCGGCCAGGACCAGGGCGTGCCCGGCGGCCGTGTCCCATTCCATCGTGCGGCCAAAGCGCGGGTACAGATCGGCTTCGCCGCAGGCCACGAGCCCGAACTTCAGCGACGACCCCGCCGCCACCCGCTGCGCCACCCTGCGGCCCTGCAACCAGGCGTCCAGCACGGCGCCATCGCCATGGGCACGGCTGGTGGCCACCGTGGCCCCGGCCGACGGCAGGGCACGGCAGGCGATGGGGCGGCGGCCGGCAGCGTCCTGCAGCCAGGCCCCCTGCCCCGGCACCCCGCTGAACAGGCGGCCTGGCACCGGGGCCAGCACCACGCCCAGCACCGGCACGCCGTCGCGCACTAGGGCGATGTTGACCGTGAACTCACCGTTGCGGGCCACGAACTCGCGCGTGCCGTCCAGCGGGTCGACCAGCCAGAACAGCCCCGCCACGTCCGGGCAGTCGCCGCGCGCCGCGGCTTCCTCCGCCACCACGGGCACACCGGGGGCCAGCGCACGCAGGGCCGGGACGATCAGCGCCTCGGCAGCTTCGTCGGCCAGCGTCAGGGGCGATGCATCGCTCTTGCGGGTGACGCTGAAGTCCGTGCCATAGATGTCCAGGATCACCCGGCCAGCGGCGCGGGCGATGTCCTCCACTGCCGCCAGTGCCGGCAGTGCGGCCGGGGCGGCACTCACGGCGCTGTCATCGCGCCGGGCAGGGCCCTGCCGGCCCGGATCGCTGGCTGGCGAGCTCATGCGCCGCCGGCCGGCTGCGGTGCCGGCGCCTTGCGCCCGAACGACACCAGGCGCGCCAGCAGCCGCCACACCAGCCGCAGCAGCAGCAGCGTGGCGAATGCTTCCAACAGCGTCACCACGAAGGCCAGGCCGCTGTTCCAGCGCTGCTCGCGGCGGTGGTACTTGGCCACGGCGCCGTCGCGTGCCAGCTCGATGCTGTCGTAGAAGCTCGGGATCACCAGCAGCGTGAGCACCGTGCTGGTGATGGTGCCGCCAATGATGGCCGCCGCCATCGGGCGATAGAACTCACCGCCTTCCCCCACCCCGATGGCCACCGGCAGCATGCCGGCGATCAGCGCGAAAGTGGTCATCAGGATCGGCCGCAGGCGCTTGCGGCCAGCGGCCATCAGCGCCTCTTCGCGGTCCATGCCCTCGGCTTCCAGGTTGCGCGCGGCGTCCAGCAGCAGGATGGCGTTCTTGGCCACCAGGCCCATCAGCATGATGACGCCGATGAAGCTCATCAGGTTCAGCGTGCCACCCGTCAACAGCAGGGCCACGACGACGCCGATCAAGGACAGTGGCAGCGACAACATCACCGCCAGCGGTGCCGTGAAGCTGCCGAACTGCATCACCAGGATCAGGTACATCAAGGCCACGCCCGAGACCAGCGCCGTGCCCATGGCGCCGAACACCGCCTGCTGGTCACGCGAAGCACCGGCCAGTTCCAGGCCGTAGCCGGGCGGGAAGTCCATCTTCTTGGCCAGGGCCAGGGCATCGGCCGTCACCTCGCCCGGGCTGCGGCCTTGCGCGTTGGCGGCCACGCTGATGGTGCGCTTGCCGTCGGAATGCTGGATCTGGCTGGGGCCCTTGCCCATGCTGACAGTGGCGATCTGTTCCAGCGGCACCAGGCGGTTGCTCCCGCTGACGGCGATCGGCAGGCGTTCGATGTTGCCGGCATCGACACGGTCGTTGGGGTGCAGCCGCACCGACACGTCCCGCGTCTCGCCCACCGGATCCACCCAGTCACCCACTTCCACGCCGGCAAAGGCCACGCGCAGGGACTGCGCCGCGTCGTTGGCGGAAATGCCCAGCGAGTTGGCCAGCCCGCGGTCGAGCTCGATCTTGAGTTCGTCCTGCGGGTCCTGTTCCGACAAGCCCACGTCCACCGCGCCCGGCACCTGGCGCAGTTGCTCCATGAACTGGTTGGTGATCTCCAGCAGCTTGCGCGAATCGGCCCCCGTGAAACGGATCTGCACGGGCTTCTGCGCGCCGTTGTTCAGGTCTTCCAGCACCGTGTATTCGGCACCGACCAGCCGGTTGGTGAGCTTGCGCAGGTCGCTGGCGATCTGGATGTGCGTGCGCTTGCGCTGCGTGCTCTTGCCGATGTCGACGTAGATGCGCCCGCCGCCGGCCCGCACCTGGCTGTTGGTGGCCTTGGTCTCCGGCAGGGTGCGTGCCAGTGCGGCCGCGGCCTCGATCTTCATGCGCGCATATTCCAGGCTGCTGCTGCTGGGCGTGCGCACCTCAATGGCCAGCGTACCGGCGTCGGAAGACGGCAGGAAGCTGGAACCGCCGAATTTGGCCTGCAACGCCACTGCCGCCACCATGCTGGCGGCAGCGAACACCGCCATCCAGCGCCGGTGGTGCAGGGCCCAAGCGATGACGGCGCCGTAGCGTTCAGTCTGATGGTCGAACCAGGCGTTGAAGCGCTGCAGCACGCGGCTGATGCCCTTCTTGGGCGCGTGATGGTGGCCCGGGGGGTCGCCCCAGTAGGCGCTGAGCATCGGGTCCAGCGTGAAGGCGATCAAGAGACTCACCAGCACCGATGCCACCACCGTCAGCGCGAACGGCCGGAACCATTCGCCCGACACCCCGGGCATGAAGGCCACGGGCACGAACACGGCCACGATGCTGAAGGTGGTGGCGGCCACCGCCAGGCCGATCTCGGCCGTGCCGTTCAGTGCCGC
>JAIXZR010000069.1 GCA_027489455.1 Rubrivivax sp.
GAAGGCCGACATCGGCATCAAAGGCTGCCGCATCGCCGCCATCGGCAAGGCCGGCAACCCCGACGTGCAGCCGGGCGTGGACATCGTCATCGGCCCGGGCACCGAGATCATTGCCGGCGAAGGCATGGTCGTCACCGCCGGTGGCATCGACAGCCACATCCACTTCATCTGCCCACAGCAGATCGACGAGGCCCTGGCCAGCGGCGTCACCACCATGCTGGGTGGCGGCACGGGCCCGGCCACCGGCACCTTCGCCACCACCTGCACGCCGGGGCCGGAGAACATCCATCGCATGCTGATGGCGGCCGAGGCCTTCCCGATGAACCTGGGCTTCCTGGGCAAGGGCAACGCCACCAAGCCCGAAGCCCTGAGCCAGCAGATTGCCGCCGGCGCCATCGGCATGAAGCTGCATGAAGACTGGGGCAGCACGCCCGCGGCCATCGACAACTGCCTGACGATGGCCGATGTCACCGACACGCAAGTCAGCCTGCACAGCGACACGCTGAACGAAAGCGGCTTCGTCGAAGACACCATCGGCGCCACCAAAGGCCGCACGCTCTGCGCCTTCCACACCGAAGGCGCAGGCGGCGGGCACGCGCCCGACATCCTGCGCGTGGTGGGCGAAGCCAACTTCCTGCCCAGCAGCACCAACCCCACGATGCCCTACACCGCCAACACGGTGGACGAGCACCTGGACATGCTGATGGTGTGCCACCACCTGGACGCCGGCATCGCCGAAGACCTGGCGTTTGCCGAAAGCCGCATCCGCCGCGAGACCATCGCCGCCGAAGACGTGCTGCACGACCTGGGCGCCATCAGCATGATGAGCAGCGACAGCCAGGCCATGGGCCGGGTGGGCGAAGTCATCATCCGCACCTGGCAGACGGCGCACAAGATGAAGGCGCAGCGCGGTGCGCTAGCGGGCGACAGCGAGAGAAACGACAACACGCGCGTGAAGCGCTACATCGCCAAGTACACCGTGAACCCGGCCATTGCCAACGGCATCAGCCACGAAGTCGGCAGCCTGGAAGTGGGCAAGTGGGCCGACATCGTGCTATGGCGCCCGGCCTACTTCGGCGTCAAGCCCAGCCTGGTGCTGAAGGGCGGCTTCATCGCGCTGGCGGCCATGGGCGACCCGAACGCCAGCATCCCCACGCCGCAGCCGGTGCACTACCGGCCGATGTTCGGCAGCTTTGGCGGGGCCATGACAGCGACGTCGCTTACCTTCGTCAGCCACAGCGCGCTGGACGGCGACATCGGCGGCGAACTGGGGCTGAAGAAGCGCCTGTCGGCCGTGCGCGGCTGCCGCGGCGTGAAGAAACAGCAGATGGTGCACAACGGCTATCTGCCGGTGATGGAGATCGACGCCCAGACCTACACCGTGCGCGCCGATGGCCAACTGCTCACCTGCGAACCGGCCACGGTGCTGCCGATGGCGCAGAAGTACTTTCTGTTCTAGGCGCGTTGGCGCCCCTTAGCGCTTGATGCAGTGCTGGCGCAGCCAGACGGCGAAGGCGGGTTCGTCCAGGCTGCCGGCGGCCACCGCGAACATGGTGAGGGTGGCGTCGGCCTGGGTTGTCTGCAGGCGATAGCCGTTCAAGGCCAGGAACAAACCGACTGCCAAGAAGGCCGCACGCTTGTTGCCGTCGACGAAAGCGTGGTTCTTGGCCAGACCGACACCGTAGGCAGCCGCCAGCTCGAAAACATCGGGCTCGCCATAGGCGGCCAGGTTCAGTGGCCGGGCCAGGGCCGATTCGAGCAAGCCTTCGTCGCGCAGCCCGGGCGCGCCACCATGCTCGGCCACGCTCTCGTCGTGCAGCAGGCACAGCGCCTGCCGGCTGATCCAGCGCCAGCTCATTTGGCCAGCTGGTGGAAGGTGTCCCGGTACTCCTGCATGAACTCACGCCCGGCCCGGATCTGTTCGTCCAGCGCCGGGTCGTAAGGCGTCAAGGTCACGCCATTGGCCGCATCGGTCACAAACACCGTGTCGCCCTTCTCCAGCTTCAGCCGCGCCAGGATTTCCTTGGGCAGGATGACGCCGACGGAATTGCCGATCTGGGTGAGCTTGAGTGCGGTCATGACAGGCTTTCGATGCGTTATTACGAACGTTATACTAACGCCCACCTCCTTGCAGCCACAAGACCCGACCGGACCTGCCCCATGCTCACCGTGAACAAACTCATCCCGGGCGCCCGCGGCCTGGCGCCCGTGCTGCTGAAGCGCGCTGCAGAAGTGGCCCTGGGCTGGGACGTGCGCCAGAAGAGCCGTTTCGACGCCACCGACAGCCAGGGCCGCACGCTCGGCGTCTTCCTGCCGCGCGGCACCGTGGTGCGCGGTGGCGACTGCCTGGTGGCCGAAGACGGGTCGCTCATCCGCGTGCTGGCCGCGCCGCAGCCGGTGCTGGTGGTGCGCCATTGCAGCGAACACGGCAGCGCCTTCGACCTGACCCGCGCCGCCTACCACCTGGGCAACCGCCATGTGGCGCTGGACCTGCGCCCCGACCGCCTGCAGCTGGAACCCGACCACGTGCTGGCCGAGATGCTGCGCGGCATGCACCTGATCGTGAGCGAAGAGCAGCAGCCCTTCGAGCCCGAGGCCGGTGCCTATGCCGCCGGCGGGCACGCCCATGACCCCGCTCATGGGCCTGCACACGCCGCCCCGGCACCGCGCCCCGTGGCCATCCCGGTTCGGGCCGCCCCCTCGCCCCACGTGCACGGCCCGGGCTGCGGGCACGACCATGGCCACGGCCATTCCCACTGAAGCCCCGGCCAGCGCAGCCACCCTGCTGCGCCTGATGTGGCTGGCCTCGCCGGCCCTGCCGGTGGGCGGCTTCAGCTATTCCGAAGGGCTGGAAAGCGCGGTCGATGCCGGCAGCGTCGCCAGCGAAGCCAGCGCCGCCGCCTGGCTGGTGGACCAGCTCGAACTCACCCTGGCCCGCAGCGATCTGCCGCTGCTGGCCCAGGCCCACGCCGCCTGGTCCGCAGGTGATGCGGCGGCGGCCCAGGCGCTCAACGACTGGGTGCGCAGCACGCGCGAAAGCGCCGAGCTGCGGGCGCAGACCGAACAGATGGGCCGCTCGCTGCTGGAATGGCTGCGCAATGGCGAACAGGCCGCCGACCCGCGCCTGGCCGTGCTGGCCGGCTTCAGCCCCGCCCCGTGCTGGCCGCTGGCCTTCGCACTGGCCGGCGCGCTGGCCGGCGCGGGCGCGCGCGACACGCTGCTGGCCTTCGGCTTCGGCTGGTGCGAAAACATGGTCCAGGCCGCGATGAAGGCCGTGCCGCTGGGCCAGGCCGCGGCGCAGCGCGTGCTGGCCCGGCTGGCCGATGCGCTGCCGCCAGCGGTGGATGCCGCCCTGCTGCGCCCGCTGGCCGACTGCCAGGCCTTCGCACCGGGCCTGGCGGTGCTGAGCGCACAGCACGAGGCGCAGTACTCGCGGCTCTTCCGTTCCTAGAACCTTGCCACGCCACCTTCGGGCATCATCGACGGCATGACTTCTGCCCTGCACGCCATCCCCGGAAGAACCAAGAAGCTGCCCCCGCTGCGCGTTGGCGTGGGCGGGCCCGTGGGGTCGGGCAAGACGACCCTGGTCGAGATGCTCTGCAAGACCATGCGCGAGCGCTGGGACCTGGTGGTCGTCACCAACGACATCTACACCAAGGAAGACCAGCGCCTGCTCACCGTGGCCGGCGCGCTGGCGCCGGAACGCATCGTGGGCGTGGAAACCGGCGGCTGCCCGCACACCGCCATCCGCGAAGACGCGTCGATCAACCTCGAGGCGGTGGACCGCATGCTCGAGAAGTTTCCCGATGCCGACATCGTCTTCATCGAAAGCGGTGGCGACAACCTCGCAGCCACCTTCAGCCCGGAACTGAGCGACCTGACTATCTACGTCATCGACGTGGCCGCGGGCGAGAAGATCCCGCGCAAGGGCGGCCCCGGCATCACCAAGAGCGACCTCTTCGTGATCGACAAGACCGCCCTCGCGCCGTACGTGGGCGCCCGCCTGGAAGCGATGGAAGCCGATACGCGCCGCATGCGCCCGGCATGGCAGGGCGCCCGGCCTTACGTGATGACGAACCTGCGCACGCGCAGTGGGCTGGACGAAGTGGTGCGCTTCATCGAAACCCGCGGGCTCCTCTGTCCTACGCCGGGCGCCGGCGCGGCCCCGTAGCATCCCCCGACCACCACCACTTCAGGAGTACACATGGGTCTGCTTTCCTTCATCAAAGAAGCTGGCGAAAAGCTGTTCGGCGGCGCGCAAGCCAAGGCCGCAACGGCACCGGCCACGCCCGACCCGGCGCAGATCGCTGCCACCAGCAAGGCCGCTGGCGACGCCATTGCCGCCTACATCGGCACGCAGAACCTGCAGGTGAACGGCCTGGACGTCAGCTTCGACGCCGCCACGTCCACCGTCACCGTCGCCGGCACCGTGGACGACCAGGCCACGAAGGAAAAGGTGCTGCTGTGCTGCGGCAACGTGGCCGGGGTGGAGAAGGTCAGCGACCTGCTGGTGGTCAACACGCCGGCCCCGGAATCGCGCTACCACACCGTGGTCAGCGGCGACAACCTGTCGAAGATCGCGAAGGCCTACTACGGCGACGCCAACAAGTACCCGGCGATCTTCGAAGCCAACAAGCCCATGCTCAAGCATCCGGACAAGATCTACCCGGGGCAGTTGCTGCGCATTCCGCCGCTGTGACTTCCTGAAGGAAGGCCTGCGCCATCTCCAAGCTCTACTTCCGCTATGCGGCGATGAACGCCGGCAAGTCCACCGCCCTGCTGCAGGTCGCGCACAACTACGAGGAGCGTGGCCATCGCGTGCGCATCTTCACGGCGCAGC
>JAIXZR010000220.1 GCA_027489455.1 Rubrivivax sp.
TGGATGACTTTCTTCGCACCCGCGTCGATGTGCTTCTGGCAGGTTTCCTTGGTCAGGAACAGGCCGGTGGCCTCGACCACGATGTCGGCGCCGATCTCGCCCCAGGCCAGCAGCGCCGGGTCCTTGTGCGCCGTCAGGCGGATCTTCTTGCCGTTGACGATGAGGGTGTTGCCATCGACGGCGATGTCACCCTTGAAGCGGCCGTGCACGCTGTCGTAGCGCAGCATGTAGGCCAGGTAGTCGGGTTCGAGCAGGTCGTTGATGCCGACGACTTCGATCTCGGGGAAGTTCTGCACGGCGGCGCGGAACACCATGCGCCCGATGCGGCCGAAGCCGTTGATGCCGATCTTGATGGTCATGTTTTCTCCTTGGGTTTGAGGTCGATGCGGATGCAGGGGACGTTGATGGTGGTGCCGTCGCCGAATACCGAATCCAGCGAGCGCGCAGGCAGCTCCAGATGCTGCGCCGCCAGCCATTCGACGAGCGGCAACCGCGCGGGGTGGCGTTCGCCGATCTCGCCCACCCAGTTGGGCAGGTAGGGCTGGCGGTAGTACAGCTTCAGGTCGAAGGGGCAGGCCATGGTGGTGGTGTCGATCTGCAGCGTCTGCTGCTGGATGCCGCGCGTAAACGCGAGCCATTGCTGCAGGCTCAGCGGCTTGAAACCGAAAGCCGCTTCACCTTCGAGACGGAAGTTGAAGGTCCAGGTCGACGAGATCGGCGCCGGGCCCTCGAAGCAGGGCATGCGCACTTCGCGCACCCAGCGTTCCACGGATTCGGCCAGCAGCCGGGCCCCGGGGCGCGCGTAGACCGTCACCTGGGGCGGCTCGCCGGCGGCGGCAAAGCGCATCTGCGCCAGCACATTGCCCTGCAGGCCCGCACGCAGCGCGGATTCGGGGTAATCCGGCTGGCCGCCCCGCGGGTGGCGCGCGCAGCCCAGCTGCAGGCGCCGCCGCTCGTCCTGCAGGTCCAGCGGCTGGGTGCCGTAGACACGCCGGTCGTCGGGGCGGAAGACGTATTCCAGCTGCAGCCGCACCGGGCCGCCCGGCGCTGCGTCCAGGCACGGCACGCGCCAGGGCGCCAGGTGCTCGCGCACGGCCCGGACGAAGTCGTCGTCGCCCGTGCTTTCCAGCACCTTCACCGAGGGCGGGCGATCGGGCGCCGTGAAGGCCAGTTCCACCCGCACGCGGCCGGTCTCGCCGCGCTTCCAGGCGTCGAAGGGGTACACGGGTTCGCCGCGGGACGCCGGCGGTGGCGTCAGGCAGGCCAGCGCGGCCGATGGATCCAGCGTCACGGTCTGGGCGGCCACCGGCAGAGCAGCGGCCCAGGCGGCCGCCAGCGCCACACCCCGCCGGCCTGCCCGCGCCACGATCGCTGGCCCCGCCGGCACGGCCTTCAGCGCCCCAGCACCTTGCGCACCACGTCGGCCAGGTTCTGGGCCGTGAGGTGGAAGTGCTTGAACAGCGCCGGCGCAGGTGCGCTTTCGCCGTAGGTGTCGATGCCCAGCACGGCCGCGCAGCCGTACTTCCACCAGCCGTCGGTGACGCCGGCTTCCACGGCGATGCGCGGCACGCCGGCGGGCAGCACGGCCTTCTTGTAGGCCAGGGCCTGCCGGTCGAAGACGGTGGTGCTGGGCATGCTCACCACGCGCACGGCGATCTTGCGCTGCGCCAACGCGGCCTGCGCGTGCAGGGCCAGCTGCACTTCGCTGCCGGTGGCGATGATCACGGCCTGCGGCTTCTTCTTCAGCCCCACTTCGGCGGGCTCGGCCAGCACGTAGGCGCCCTTGGCGATGTCGTCCAGCGCGGCCTTGGGCAAGTAGGGCAGGTTCTGGCGGCTCAGCAGCAGCGCGCTGGGGCGCGTGGCGTTGGACAGCGCCATCGTCCAGGCCACCACGGTTTCTGCCGTGTCGGCCGGGCGCCAGACGTCGAGGTTCGGGATCAGCCGCAGGCTGGCCGCGTGTTCCACGCTCTGGTGCGTGGGGCCGTCTTCGCCCAGGCCGATGCTGTCGTGGGTGAAGACGTGGATCACGCGCTTCTTCATCAGCGCGGCCATGCGGATGGCGTTGCGGCTGTAGTCGCTGAAGGTCAGGAAGGTGCCACCGTACGGGATGTAGCCGCCATGCAGGGCCACGCCGTTCATGATCGCGGCCATGCCGAACTCGCGCACGCCGTAGTTGATGTGGCGGCCGGGCTTGCCGTCCGGCCCGGCCACGGGGGCGCCGTCGGCACCGAAGCGCAGGGCCGGCGTGGACGTGGTGTTGGTCAGGTTGCTGCCGGTCAGGTCGGCGCTGCCGCCCAGCAGCTCGGGCAGGGCGGCGGTGAAGGCTTCCAGCGCCAGCTGGCTGGCCTTGCGGCTGGCCACGGTCTCGGCCTTGGTGTGGGCCGCGATCACCGCATCCACCGCCACCTGCGCAAAGCCCGCGGGCAGCTCGCCGCGCATGCGCCGCGTGTACTCGGCGGCCAGCGCGGGGTGGGCCGCGGCGTAGGCCGCGAAGCGCTCTTCCCAGGCCCGCTCGGCGGCGGCACCAGCGGCCTTGGCATCCCAGGCGGCATAGGCGGGCTCGGGGATGACGAAGGGCTCGTACGCCCAGCCCAGCGCTTCGCGCGTGAGGCGGATCTCGTCGGCGCCCAGCGCTTCGCCGTGCGCCTTGGCCGTGCCGGCGCGGTTGGGGCTGCCCTTGCCGATGGTGGTGCGGCAGATGATGAGCGTGGGCTTGCCGCCGCCGGTCTGCGACCGGGCCTGCACCAGCGCCGCGTCCACTGCCGCCACCGAATGCCCGTCCACTGGGCCGATCACGTGCCAGCCGTAGGCCGCAAAGCGCAGCGCGGCGTCGTCCACGTACCAGGGCGCCACCTTGCCGTCGATGCTGATGCCGTTGTCGTCGTACAGCGCGATCAGCTTGCCCAGCTGCCAGGCCCCGGCCAGGGCGCAGGCCTCGTGGCTGATGCCTTCCATCATGCAGCCGTCGCCCAGGAAGGCGTAGGTGTGGTGGTCGATGATGGTGTGGCCGGGGCGGTTGAATTCAGCCGCCAGCAGCTTTTCGGCCAGCGCCATGCCGACCGCGTTGGCGATGCCCTGGCCCAGCGGGCCGGTGGTGGTTTCGACGCCGGGCGTGATGTCCACCTCCGGGTGGCCCGGGGTCTTGCTGTGCAACTGGCGGAAGTTGCGCAGCTCGCTCATCGGCAGGTCGTAGCCGGTCAGGTGCAGCAGCGCGTAGATGAGCATGCTGCCGTGGCCGTTGCTCAGCACGAAGCGGTCGCGGTCGGCCCAGTGCGGGTGCGCCGGGTTGTGCTTGAGGTGCCGGCCCCACAGGGCGACCGCGATGTCGGCCATGCCCATGGGCGCGCCAGGGTGGCCGCTGTTGGCCTGCTGGACGGCGTCCATCGTCAGGGCACGGATGGCGTTGGCCATCAGGGAAACGTCGTTGGCAGGCACGGGCATGGTCGAGGTGGGGGCAGACAAGCGAAAGTGGCCACGATTCTAGGAGGCCGTGCCCACCGCATTGGACAATCGCGACCCGCTGCCCCGCGCCCCTGGCGCGACCCGCGGCGCCAGCCCCCTGCCCCGCCCCTGCCCGTGCCGAAGAACCTCTCCCCCGCCCGCCTGCGCGCCCTTTCGGTGGGCCTGCTCGCTGCTGGCCTGGGCCTGCTGGCCGTGCTGGTGGGGCGCGGTGGCCCGGCCGCGGCCGGCGGCCTGCTGGCGGCGGCATTGGCGCTGCTGGTGGTGATGGTCTGGCGCCTGTCGCAGCGGCTGGAAGCCGCCCAGGCCCGGCTGGCGCAGGACTGGCAGCTCACCAACGACGCCTTCGACGCCGTGCCCGCCGCGGTGGTGCTGTTCGACGCGCAGGACCGGCTGCTGCTGTGCAATGCCGATTTCCGCCAGCTCTACGCGCCGATGGCCGCCGCCCTGCAGCCCGGGGCCCGCTTCGAATCCCTGCTGCGCGAAGCCCTGGCCCGCGGCCTGGTGCCCGAAGCCGCGGGCCGTGAAGACGCCTGGCTGAGCGAGCGCCTGGCATCGCGTCGGCAGGCCCGCGGGCAGGCGCCACAGCCGTTGCTGCGCCAGATGGCCGACGGCCGCTGGCGGCGCATCGTCGAAACACCGCTGCCCGATGGCCGCCTGCTGGCCCACAGCCTGGACGTCACCGACCTGCTGCATCAGCAGCAGGCCCTGGACGCCGCACGCCAGGCGGCCGAGCTGTCGGCCGCGCGGCTGCAAGACGCCATCGAAGCCCTGCCTGCCGGCTTCGAGCTCTACGACGCGCAGGACCGGCTGGTGATGACGAACAGCGTGATGCGCGCCATGTACCCGCTGATCAGCGACCTGGCCGAGCGCAGCAGCGACCCGCCGCGCTTCGAGGAAGTGGTGCGCACGAACCACGCGCGCGGCGGCCTGCCGCACCTGCCCGACGAAGCCGCGCTGCAAGCCTGGCTGGCGCAGCGCCGGGCCGAGCGCAGCACCCAGGGCGGCGGGCTGCTGGCCACGCACGTGGTGCAGCAGGCCGACGGGCGCTGGATCCGCAGCCACGAGCGCCGCACGCGCGAAGGCGGCGTGGTGGGCGTGCGGCTGGACCTGACCGATGTCGAGACCCAGCGCCGCCGCGCCGACGCCGCGCGGCAGGCCGCCGAGCAGGCCCAGCAGCGGCTGGCCGACGCCATCGAGGCCCTGCCCGACGGCCTGCTGCTGCTGGACGCCGACGACTGCGTGGTGGCCTTCAACAGCCGCTACCTGGAGATCTACGCGATCAGCGCGCCGGCCGTGCGCCTGGGCGCGCGCTTCGAGGACATCGTGCGCCACGGCCTGGCGCACGGCCAGTTCCCGCAGGCCGCCGGACGCCAGGAAGCCTGGCTGGCCGAACGCCTTTCAGCCCATCGCCACCCACGCGGGCCGGTGGTGCAGGAGCTGCCCGGCAACCGCTGGGTGCGCATCGACGAACGTCGCACCCGCGACGGCGGCGTGGCCGGCGTGCGCACCGACATCACCGAGCTGGTGCGCCGCGAACAGACGCTGTCGCGGCTGAACGTGCAGCTCGGGTCGATGAACAGCGAGCTCAGCCAGCTGTCCGACACCGATCCGCTGACCGGCCTGGCCAACCGCCGCCACTTCGACCGGCGCCTGGCCAGCGAACTGGACCGCGCCAACCGCCATGCCATGCCGCTGGCGCTGCTGCTGTTCGACGTCGACCACTTCAAGGCCTACAACGACCGGCACGGCCACCTGGCCGGCGACCGCTGCCTGCAGCAGGTGGCCGCGGTGCTGCGCCGCAATGCCGGCCGGCCCAGCGACCTGGTGGCACGCTGGGGCGGCGAGGAATTCGCGATGCTGCTGCCCTACTGCAGCGCCGAAGACGCACGGCAGCAGGCCCGGCGCTGCCTGGACGCGCTGGATGCGCTGGCGCTGCCGCACGGCGCTTCGCCGCTGGCCGGGCATGTGACGCTCAGCGCTGGGCTGGCGCAGGCCGGGGCCGGCACCGCCGCCGGCCGCGACCCGGACGGCGTCGCCATCGTGCAGGCCGCCGATGCCGCGCTCTACCGCGCCAAGCAGGCCGGCCGCCACTGCGTGGTCGGCTGAACCACGCGCAACGCGATGCAGGGCCTGCACCTCACGGCCGATCTGTCGGGCTGCGCCTCAGACCGGCCAGTGCTGACCTGCGCTGCGAGCCTGCGGCAGCTGTGCCTGCAAGCCGTGGCGGCCAGCGGGCTGCAGGCCGTGGGCGAGCTGTTCCACACCTTTGCCGCCCCCGGCGGCGTCACCGGCGTGGTGCTGCTGGCGGAATCGCATCTGGCGGTGCACACCTGGCCCGAGCTGGGCGCGGTGACGCTGGACGTCTACGTGTGCAACCGCGGGCAGGACAACAGCGCCCGCGCCGAAGCCCTGCTGGCCGCGCTGGTGGCCGGCTTCGCGCCGGCCACCGTGCAGCGGCAGGCCCTGCGCCGCGGCGAGCGCGGGCTGCAGGGCTAGCGGGCCCGGATCAGGCCAGGCGCCGGGTCGCGTCGTAGCCGATCACGCCGCCGTCGTTGCGCGTGATCATCACCGTCGCTGAACGCGGGCGTGCTGCGGCACCGCCCGGGCCATAGCCGGAGTTGCCCGGCCAGTTGCTTTCGAACGGGCCGTTCAGCGTGGCCGGGGTCAGCGCCACGCTGCTGGGCACGGCGCCGGCGCGGCCGGTGTTTTCGCCCGGGTGCTGGATGTTCACGAACAGCGCCTTGCCGTCCGGCGTCTCGGCCACGCCGGTGATCTCGGCACCCATGGGCGCCGTCATCAGCCGCTTGAGCGTGGCCTCGGTCATGCGCTTGCCGGCGTAGGTGCGGATCGTCACCGGCGCGGTCACGGCCTGGTTCGGGCTGCCTGAAGGCAGGTTCACCACGTCGACCGCGCCGCCGTCGCCGTAGCGGCCCGGGATGGCCGCCAGCAGCTGGGCGTTGGTGCGGTCGGTCATGGTGTTGTCGTCGGTCTCGATGTAGAGGATGCCGCTCACGCGCGAGAACCAGCAGCCATCGGGCTTGGAAAGTTCGTTGGCCAGGCTCAGGCCACTCAGGTTGACGTTGGCCTGGTAGTTGGCCTCGTCGGCCGGGTTGTCGGCATTGGCCTGGGCACCGAAGAGGAAGATGTCCCAGCGGAAGCTCAGCGCCGCGGCGTCGTCGCCGTCTTCGCGGATGCGCACGATGTGGCCGTTGACGTTGCCGCGCTGGGTGGCTGCGGCCGGGCCCTGGCTGGTGGCGGCCTTGCTGTCGCGCCAGTAGCGCGGGTTGGACGCGTCCAGCGGCGGGTTGGGCACGTTGTTGCCGCTGTTGCCGGTGTTGCCGCGGTTGGGGTTCTCCGTCATGGTGATGTAGATCTCACCGTTGTTCGGATTGACCGCGGTCCATTCCGGGCGGTCCATGCGCGTGGCGCCGGCGGCGCCGGCGGCCAAGCGGGTGTTGACGCAGATGTCGGCCAGGTCTTCGAACTGGTAGCCGCCGGGGTTGTTGGCAGACACCGGCAGGCCCGCTGCCACCTTGGGGTTGGCCAGGGTCAGGGGTTCCCAGCGGCCGGTGCCGTCGGCGTTGAACACGGCGGCGTAGATCGTGCCGCGGTCCATGTACTTGTCACCGGCAGCCATGCCGCCACGGCGTGCGTCCAGCGGGTTCCAGGTGGCATCGCTCACGTACTTGTAGACGTACTCGTTCTGCGAATCGCAGCCGATGTAGAAGGCAATCGGCCGGCCGGCGCGGGGGTTGCTGCTCCAGGCGCCTTCATTGGCGCGGCGGCCCAGCGCGGTGCGCTTCTTCGGGCGCGACAGCGGGTCGTACGGGTCGATCTCGACGATGTAGCCGAAGGCGTTGGGCTCGTTGCGGAAGTCGTCGGTGGCGCTGGCGCCCAGCACACTGCAGTCGAAGCGGCTGTACTCGGTGCTGTTGGCATCGGCGGCCACCACGCTGGCCCAGCGGCGGTGCGCGAAGCCGGCAGCGTTCGGGCGGATGCCGTTGCGCAGCAACTGGGTGTTCTCACGCTGGCTGCGCAGCGCGGCGTCGTTGCCACGGATGAAGTAGCCGGCCCAGTTCTCTTCACAGGCCAGGTAGGTGCCCCAGGGGGTGACACCATGGCCGCAGTTGTTGAGCGTGCCGCGCACCGTCAGGCCCTGGGGCGAGAACCTCGTCTTCACGTAGTTCGTGCCGCGCACCGGGCCGGCGATGTCGATCAGCGTGCGGCCGGTGACGCGCCGGTTGTAGCGCGAGCCCGGCTGGCGCGCCATCGTGCTGCCCTGCCGACGGAATTCGACGATCGACACGCCGTGGGCGTCGATCTCCTTGAGCACTTCGCCCTCGGGGCGCGGGCCGGCGGTGGCCGCCAGGTTGGTCTCGCCCCGCGGGTGCAGGAACTGCGCCGTGCCGGTGATGTTCTCGTGGTTGACGGCCAGCAGGCCGCGCGTGCTGCTGGTGCGGTCAGGCACGTCGGCCAGGGGCGACAGGCCGAACCATTCCATGCCGTCGTGGTGGTCACCGGCACGCAGGTCGTAGCGCTCTTCGCTGCCGTCGCCGGCGTACTCGGGCACGGTGCTGCTGATGCGGTCGCCGGTGGCGTAGATCACCGTGGCTGTGTAGCCCTGCGGCACGGTCACGAAGTCGCTGACGGTGGGCGGCACGGCTTGGAAATCCAGCACCGGGCCCGGAGCGACAGCCCGCGTGTCGCGGGTGGCCTGGGCCTGCGCGTCGTCAGCCGCCGTCAGCGCCACGCTGCTGAAGCCGGCCACGGCCATCGCGCCGACGCCGCTCTTGATGATGTCGCGGCGGCTCAGGCGCTGGGCCACCAGGTCCTGCAGGTGCGGGCCGGAGCAGGGGTTGTTGTCTTCGCGGTCATCGGGGTCGATGAGCTCGATCGAGGTGATTTCGGTACGGGTGGTGGTGTTCATGCAATGCCTCTTCAACGAGTGGCCGACTTGCGGCGGACGATCAGGGCCAGCGCGCCTACGCCGGCCAGCAGCAGGGCGTAGGTGCCGGGTTCGGGCACCACGCTGGCGCTGTAGACGGTGACGCCGCTGTCCAGGTAGGTGGTCAGCAGCGTGGCGGTGGTGTTGGTGACGGTCAGGCTGAGCGCACCCAGGTCGTTCAGGCTGTAGCTGCCCACCATGCCGGTGCTGGCCGGGCCGCCCAGCGAGCGCAGCGCTTCCTGGCTGCCCACGGCCAGCAGGCCGCTGGCGAAGCTGTAGAAATCGTTGCCGATGTGGTTGGCCGGCAGCGCGATGTTGGTGCCGGTGACGGCCATCAGGAGCGCGCCCTGGAAGGTGACGCTGGCCCCAGGGGCCAGGCTGAACCAGGACCGCGAGAAGCTCGTCGCTTCGGCCTTGCCGCTGCCGGGCACCAGGGCGCTGGCTGCCAGCGTGGCCGATGTCAGGCTGCCCAGGCTGGAAGCGCTGCCGAACACCGTGCCCACACTGGCCGTTGCCGAGCCGTTGGGGACGCCCACGCCCAGCGCCAGATCGTCGGCCACTGCGGCGGGGCCGTATTCAGGGCTGAAGACGTTGGCGGCAAACTCGAAACCCGTCAGCACCGCCGCGGACGCCGAGTTGTCGGCCGTCGAGACCGGCGTGGTCAGCCAGGTGAAGCCTGTCGGGCCGGTGATGATGGAGAACGACAGCGACGCCGATGCGCCGCTGTTGGCGTGCGCCAGGGGCGCGGCCAGCGCCAGGACCAGCGAGGCGCTGGCCAGCAAGGCAGAACGTTTCATGAGGGAGCCTTTCGCAGCAGACGTGAACAAGATCACGCATGCTGACGAGAAGCTTTGACGGTCTTGTGTCAGCCCCTCACAAATGCAGGTTCTGCTGCAGCCTGGCGCTGCAAAGCCGCGTCAAGAGGGCCGGCGCTCAATCCGCCAGTGGCTGCGTGATCGTCTCGATGCGGGCCATCACCGCCGGCGTCAGCTTGTCCAGCACCGCCAGCGCGCCCAGGTTCTGCTGCAGCTGGCTGAGCTTCGATGCCCCGGTGATGACGGTGCTCACGCGCGGGTTCTTCGCCACCCAGGCCAGGGCCAGCTGGGCCAGGGAACAGCCCAGTTCCTCGGCCACGGGCATGAGCTGCGCCACGGCGTTGTTCTTGTCCACGTTCAGCAGGTCGTCGCGCAGGAAGGCCATGCTTTCCATCGCGCCGCGGCTGCCTTCGGGCACGCCGCCGCGGTACTTGCCCGTCAGCAGGCCGCTGGCCAGGGGGCTCCAGGTCGTCAGGCCCAGGCCGATGTCTTCATACAGGCGGCTGTATTCCTTTTCCACGCGCTGGCGGTGGAAGAGGTTGTATTCGGGCTGCTCCATCACTGGCTTGTGCCAGCCGTGGCGGTCGGCCAGGTGCCAGGCGGCGTGGATGTCTGAAGCGCTCCATTCGCTGGTGCCCCA
>JAIXZR010000254.1 GCA_027489455.1 Rubrivivax sp.
CGGCGCAGCAGCTGGCGCGTGCCGGCCACGAGGTGACGGTGTTCGAGAAGAACAGCCGCATCGGCGGCCTGCTGCGCTACGGCATCCCCGACTTCAAGATGGAGAAGACGCACATCGACCGCCGCATGGCGCAGATGCAGGCCGAAGGCGTGGTCTTCCGCACCGGCGTACTGGTGGGCGCGATGCCCGCCGAAGGCCCGGCGGCGAAGGTGACGAACGACGCCAAGGACACCATCAGCCCCGAACAACTGAAGACTGAATTCGACGCCGTGCTGCTGACCGGCGGCAGCGAAACCAGCCGCGACCTGCCCGTGCCCGGCCGTGAACTGGACGGCGTGCACTTCGCGATGGAATTCCTGCCGCAGCAGAACAAGGTGGTGGCCGGCGACAAGATCAAAGGCCAGATCATGGCCACCGGCAAGCACGTGGTGGTGATTGGCGGCGGCGACACCGGCAGCGACTGCGTGGGCACCAGCAACCGCCATGGCGCAGCCAGCGTGACGCAGTTCGAACTGATGCCGCAGCCGCCAGAAGAAGAAAACAAGCCGCTGACCTGGCCCTACTGGCCCACCAAGCTGCGCACCAGCAGCAGCCACGAAGAAGGCTGCCAGCGCGAATTTGCCATCGCCACCAAGGAACTGATCGCCGGCACCGGCAAGGACAAGCACCGCGTCGTGGGCCTGAAGACCGTGCACATCGAGCTGAAGGACGGCAAGTTCGTCGAGATCGCCGGCACCGAGAAGGAATACAAGGCCGACCTGGTGCTGCTGGCGATGGGTTTCACCCAGCCCGTGGGCAGCGTGCTGGACGCCTTCGGCGTGGCCAAGGACGTGCGCGGCAACGCCAAGGCCGGGGTGGACGACGGCAGCGGCTACAAGACCAATGTCGACAAGGTCTTTGCCGCCGGCGACATGCGGCGCGGCCAGAGCCTGGTGGTGTGGGCGATCCGAGAAGGCCGGCAGGCGGCGCGGGAAGTGGACCGTTTCCTGATGGGGGCGACGCGTCTGCCACGGTAATGACGCAGGGGCTCGGCAACGACCGCCGGGCAACCCACCGGAATGAGGGGTGCCAAGATGGGGGGGGTCCGTGGAAGTATCCGCTAACCGTCACAGTTAGGTCTTCTTGATGAAGGTCTTTCCGCGCTGTGCGGCCAGAGTGGTCCCCAACGTCTTCCAACTCAGGAGTCTCCCTCAATGCACACCGCCCAAACCCTGCGTGGCGCCCTGGCCGTCACGGCCCTGGCCACCATCATGGCCGCGCCAGCCCAGGCCGGCATCGTGGCCTACACCGGCCCGGCGATCCCGATCACCCAGAACATCGACGGCCTGTACCTCAACGTCATCACCGGTGTCTCCGCGAACGCGGCAGTCTCGGGCTGGGACATCAACATCTACAGCAACAGCACCATCACCCCGACGCTGGCGTTCTGGTCGCCGACCGGTGGCGGTTACGTGGGGTCTGGCGTCGAAGTCACGCCGCTGGCCTTCGGCACCTCGATCGGCCCGGGCAGCAGCTTCCTGAGCACGCCCAACATCGGCGGCGGCTACTTGGCTTCGGCCTTCTCCGGCACCACGGCGCTGTTCGGCTTCCGCTTCGTGGCTGAAGGCACCGGCGCCACCCACTACGGTTGGGCCCGGCTGAGCGCCGGCGCCGGCGGCGGCTTCCCGGCCTCAATCCTGGCTTACGCCTACGAGAACGTCGCCAACACGGCCATCCAGGCGGGCGTCGTGCCCGAGCCTGGCACCTACGCGCTGATGCTGGCTGGCCTGGCAGGCATTGCCGGCTTCGCCGCACGCCGCCGCAAGGCTGCCTGAGCGTTGTGCTGAAGGCTGGCGGCTGACGCCGCCGGTGACTCTGAAACAGCCTGCCGTGGCGACGTGGCAGGCTGTTTCGCTTTCAGCGGGCTGCCCGGGGCTCTGGGCTGCCTGCGGCCTAGCCGGCGGCGGCCAGCGCGGCGCGCAGTGGATCGAGCAATGCGCCGTAACCCGCCGCCGGCGTCGACGCCCGCTTCATCGGCTGGCGCACCTGCAGCGCGCTGGGCGTGCGGATCGCGCGCTCGGCGGCCTGGAAGTCCAGGCAGGCGGCATCGAAAGGCAGCCCGCAGAAGGCCAGCAGATCACGGATCTGCGCCTCCGGCTGGGCCACCAGCGCTTCGTAGTGCTGGATGCGGAAGCGGTCGGGCGCCGCCGCGGCCCAGCGGTCACCTTCGGATTCGCAGGCGGCCCAATACTGCGCCAGGCTGTCGAAGTCGTAGCTGAAGTTGGCCAAGCCTGGCGCGAAAAGCTGCTTGTAGCAGGACCAGCAGGTCTCCAGCGCGTCGCGCCGGCAATCGATGATGCGGGCGCCGGGCAGCATCTGGCGGATGGCGCCGACGAACTGCCAGTTGTCGGGCAGCTTGTCGGTGGCGATCGGCCGGCGCTGGCGCCAGGGCGCGCTGGCCCGTAGGTAGTCCTGCCCCAGGCGCGCCCAGTCGGCCGGCGTGGCGGCGTGCACCCAGGCCGGGAAGGCCCGGCCACGGCGGGCCGATTCCGCCTGCAACACCTGGTGCAGGTAGGGCAGTTCGCTGGCGCCTTCCACCTGCGGGTGGGCTGCCAGCACCTGCTCGACGAGCGTGCTGCCCGACCGCGGCAGGCCGACGAGGAAGATCACCTCGCCACCCTGCGTGCCCGTGGCCGGCGCTGCAGCCGGGAACGCCTGGGCCAGGCCCTGCACATGGCGTGCGAAGCTCTCGGCGTCCCAGGGCGAGGTGCTCCGCACCGCCGCATTGGCGCGCTGCAGCGCCGCCAGCGCGGCCGCGTGGTCGCCGGCGTCTTCCAGCGCCTTGCCCAGCGCGAAATACAGCAGGTGCCGATCGGCTGCGGGCTGGGCGGGGTCTTCGGCAGTGCGCTGCAGCAGGGCCCGTTCCTCGGCCGTCAGCGCCACCGTCTTCAGGTCCACCAGCGAAAACCAGGCCCGGGCCAGTGCCTGCCCGGCCGCGATCAGCGCGCGCGCATCGGCCGCGGCCTGCGCGCTGTCGCCCAGGGCCTTGGCCACGCGTGAACGCTGCAGCAGCCCCAGGGTGGACCGCGGCTGCAGCCGCAGGTGCGCCTGGACGGCGCGCAGCGCCAGGCCATAGTCGCCCAGCTCGTCGCATTCGATGCTCAGCTTCAGGTGCTGCGCCGCATCGCTGGCCAGCTCAGCAGCGCGCTCCAGGCTGGCGCGCGCACCCGGGGCGTCGCCCAGCCCGCCCAGCGCCCGGCCCAGCATGGCGCGGGGCGTGAAGTCGTCCGGGCGCGCCTGCACCACGCGCTGCAGGTGGGGCACGGCCGCGGCCCAGTCGCGGGCTTCGACGTGACGGGCCCCCTGCCAGAGGCAGACCTCGGGGTGGTCCGGCACCTCGCGCGCCAGTTGCAACAGCCACTGCTGGGCCATCAGCGGATCGCCGGCGGTCTGCAGCCGCATCACCTGGCGCATCATCTCCGCCTGCGTCGGGCTCAGGCCGCGCAGGCGCTCGCGCATCAGCTGCGCCTGGGCCGGGGTGAGGGTCGGGCGCGGAACGGCTTTGCTCTTCATGCGGTGATTCTGCCGCCGCACTGCCGGCTGCCCCCAATGGGAGAGCCCGGCGCCTGCCACAGGCCAGGCGCGGCCGCCGTCATCAGGGGTAACCCTGGATTCTTGCGGGCCCGTGCGAGAATCCGCCCCGCTTTGGACACCCCCCGCCCCTTGATCGAGATCGACCGCGTCAGCTTCGGCTACGACGCCAGCCGGCTGATCCTGAACGACATCTCGCTGCAGTTCCCGCGCGGCAAGGTCACGGCCATCCTGGGCGGCTCCGGCTGCGGCAAGACCACGCTGCTGCGCCTGATTGCTGGCGTGCACGCGGCCACCCGCGGCCGCGTGGTCTTCGATGGCGAAGTGCTGAACGTGCGCGACAAGGCGCAGATGTTTCGCCTGCGGCGCCGGCTGGGCATGTTGTTCCAGTTCGGGGCGCTGTTCACCGACCTGACGGTGTTCGACAACGTGGCCTTCCCGCTGCGCGAGCACAGCGGCCTGCCCGAGCCGATGATCCGCGACATCGTGCTGATGAAGCTCAACGCCGTGGGCCTGCGCGGCGCGGCGCAACTGCGCATCAGCGAAGTCTCCGGCGGCATGGCGCGCCGCATCGCGCTGGCGCGCGCGATCGCGCTCGACCCCGAGCTCATCATGTACGACGAGCCTTTTGCCGGGCTGGATCTCATCAGCATGGGCGTGGCGGCCAAGCTCATCCGCACACTCAACGACGTCACCGGCGCCACCAGCCTGGTGGTTAGCCACGACGTGCCCGAGTGCATGGCCATCAGCGACCATGTCGTGCTGCTGGCCACGGGCGGGCGCATCGTGGCCCAGGGCACGCCGGCCGAGCTGATGGCCAGCCAGGACCCGGAAACGCGCCAGTTCGTGCGCGGCGAACCCGACGGGCCGGTGAAGTTCCATTACCCCGCGCCCGACATCGCCACCGATTTCGGCCTGGGAGCGCGATGAACTTCGTTGCTGCCCTGGGCGCCTGGACGATGGCGCAACTGCGTGGCTGGGGCCATGCCGGCCTGTTCGTGGGCGAACTGCTGGCCGCGCTGCCGGCCGCGCTGCGGCGCTTCGGCCTGGTGGTGACGCAGATCTACGCCATCGGCAACCGCTCGCTGGTGATCATCACGGCCTCCGGCCTGGCCGTGGGCTTCGTGCTGGCGCTGCAGATGTACTACGCGCTCGTCACCTACGGTGCGACCGAAAGCCTGGGCCTGATCGTCAACCTGTCGCTCGTGCGCGAGCTCGGCCCCGTGGTGGCAGCGCTGCTGTTCGCCGGCCGTGCCGGCACCTCGCTGACGGCCGAGATCGGGCTGATGAAGGCCGGCGAGCAGTTGTCCGCGATGGAGCTGATGGCGATCGACCCAAAATCGCGCGTGCTGGCGCCGCGCCTGCTGGGGGGTGTGGTGGCGATGCCGCTGCTGGCGGCGCTGTTCTCGGCCGTGGGCATCCTGGGTGCCTGGGTGGTGGCCGTGAAGCTGATCGGCGTGGACGCCGGGAACTTCTGGTCCATCATGCAGACTCAGGTCGATGTCTGGCGCGATGTGGGCAACGGCTTGGTGAAGGCGGCCGTCTTTGGCGTCATCTGCACCGTCGTGGCCCTGTACCAGGGCTACGAGACCGAAGCTACGCCCGAGGGCGTGGCCTACGCCACCACACGCACGGTGGTGATCTCTTCGCTGTGGATCCTGGGCTCGGACTTCATCCTCACGGCCCTGATGTTCTCCACCCCTTGATTACCGGCACCCGGACCCGACATGCCCGCACAACCGCAAGATGGTGAAACATGAGTAAGCGCAACGTCGAACTGCTGGTGGGGCTGTTCGTGCTGCTGGGCGTCGGCGCCATGGTCTTCCTGGCGCTGAAGGCTGCCAACCTGGGCAGCAGCAACGCCGGGGCCACGTACACGGTGCAAGCCCGGTTTGACAACATCGGCGGCCTGAAGCCGCGTGCCGCCGTACGCACCGCGGGCGTGACGGTGGGCCGCGTGACCGGCATCGTGCTGGACAACCAGACCTACCAGGGCGTGGTGACGATGGCGATCCAGGCCAACTACAAGTTCCCGAAGGACACGGCCGCCAAGATCCTGACCTCGGGCCTGCTGGGCGACCAGTACGTGGGCCTGGAGCCCGGCGGCGACGATGCCGACCTGGGCCCGGGCGCGACGATCGCGCAGACGCAGTCGGCCGTGGTGCTGGAAAACCTGATCGGCCAGTTCCTCACCGGCAAGGCCGACGAAGCCGGCGCCGGCGCCGCACCAGGCGCCGCGCCCGGTGCTTCCGGGGGGCTGAAGTGAGCGCCCCGCGCCGTCACGTCGCTGCCGCTGCCCTGGCCGCGGCGCTGGCTGCGGGCCTGGGCGGCTGCGCCACCGTCGCCCCGGCCACAGCGGCCACGGCGGCCCCGCCCGCCAACCCGGCCGACCCCTGGGAAGCCTGGAACCGCAAGGTCTACGCCTTCAACGACGCCGTCGACGGCGCCGTCGTCAAGCCGCTGGCCACCGCGTACCGCGACGTCGTGCCGCAGTTGCTGCGCACCGGCGTCTCCAACTTCTTCGGCAACATCGGCGACGCCTGGTCGGCCGCCAACCACCTGCTGCAGGGCAAGGCCACCAGCGGGGTGGAGATGGGCTGGCGCTTCATGACCAACACCGTCATCGGCCTGGCCGGCGTGCTGGACCCAGCCACCGAGATGGGCCTGCAGCGCCGCAGCGAAGACTTCGGCCAGACCCTGGGCGCCTGGGGCGTGGGCCCGGGGCCTTTCGTGATGCTGCCGCTGCTGGGCCCGTCGACACTGCGCGACAGCGCCGGCCTGCTGGTGGACCGCCAGGCCTCGGCCTCGCGCCTGGCCGGCACCGACGCCGGCAGCTACGGCGTGACGACCCTGGAAGTGCTGAGCCTGCGCGCCAGCCTGCTGGGCGCCACGGGGCTGCTGGACCAGGTGGCGCTGGACCGCTACAGCTTCCTGCGCGACGCCTACCTGCAGCGCCGGCTGGACGCGGTCTACGACGGTGCCGCGCCCATGGTCGACGAATTCGCCGACGAACCCGCCAGCGCGGCACCTGCGGCCAAGCCGGCGCCCACCCCGCCGGCCAGAAAGTAAGGCAGTGAATCCCTGTCAGCCCTGGCCCGGCCAGCACACCCGTCCCTGACGAAAGGTTGAACTCCCCATGCACCCGACCCTGATCGCCCTGAGCCCCCTCTTGCTGCTGGCCGCTGCAGCACCTGCCCTGGCCCAGGCCCCGGCCAGCACCCCTGAAACGCTGGTACGCCAGATCTCGTCCGACGTCATCGCGTCGGCCAAGGCCGACAAGGGCATCCAGTCCGGCGACGTCAACCGCGTGCTGCAGCTCATCGACACCAAGGTGCTGCCGCACGTCAACTTCGAGGTCATGACGCGCTCGGCCGTGGGCCCGCAGTGGCGCCAGGCCACGGCGGACCAGCGCAGCAAGCTGCAGGCCGAGTTCAAGACCCTGCTGGTGCGCGTCTACGCCGGCGCGCTGACGGAAATCAAGGACCAGACCGTCGAAGTCACGCGCACCCAGCCTGTGGCCAACAGCACGCAGGTGGTGGTCCAGAGCGAAGTGCGCGGCAAGGGCGAGCCCATCAAGCTGGACTACCGCCTGGACAAGCCCGCCGACGCACCCGACTGGAAGATCATCGACGTCAACGTCGGCGGCATCTGGCTGGTGCAGAGCTACCGCTCGCAGTTCGCCACCGAGATCACCAAGGGCGGCATCGACGGCCTGATCGCCGCGCTGGTGGAGCGCAACAAGCCCGGCAAGAGCTGAGCCGCGATGCAGCTGCCCCCGAGCGCCACTTTGGCTGACGCGCCGGCCTTGCTGCTGCAGCTGCAGCAGTCGCTGGCCGGCGGCAGCCGGCCTGTGCTTGTGGATGCCAGCGCGCTGCAGAACTTCGACACCTCGTTGCTGGCGCTGCTGATGCAGGCGCGCCGGCTGGCCCAGGCGGCCGGGCGCAACTTCAGCGTCCAGGGCGCGCCGCCCAAGCTCTCGCAGCTGGCCCAGCTCTACGGCGTGGAAGAGCTGCTGTCGCTGTCCGCGCCAGCGCCCGCGGCGGCGTAGCGCCGCTGGCGCAAGTTCTTCTTCATTTCCTGCAGCAGCGGGCGCAACTGGGCCGACCCCAGCCGCAACGCCACGCCCGTGGTCAGGATGTCGATGATCAGCAGGTGCAGCAGGCGCGACACCATGGGGCTGTAGCGGTCGGCGTCCTCGGGGTGGTCGGCAGCCAGCAGCACATGCTGCGGTGCCGACAAGGCTTCACGCGCCAGGAGTGAGCCACTGGCCGTGATGACGATGACGGTGGCACCCTTCCTGCGGGCGATCTCGGCCACGTCCAGCAGGTCGCGGCTGCGGCCGCTGTTGCTGATGATGACGGCGCAGTCGCCCGGCTTGAGCATCGTGGCGCTCATCACCTGCATGTGGCCGTCGCTCACCGAGGTGGCCGTCACCCCCAGGCGGAAGAACTTGTGCTGCGCGTCCTGCGCGACGATGCCGCTGTTGCCCACGCCGTAGAACTCGATGCGCCGGCCCTGGCTGGACGCGCGGCCGGTGTCGGTCAGCGCTGCGATGGCGCGCTCGATCGCCTGGCTGCCGGCGGCATTGCGGTAGCGCAGCATGGCTGCCACGGCGTTGTCGATCACCTTCACGACGATGTCGCTGGCCTTGTCGTCGTCGTCCACGGCCCGGTGAACGAAGGGCACGCCTTCGTTCACGCTGCCGGCCAGCTTGAGCTTGAAATCCGCCAGCCCGTCGTAGCCCACGCTGCGGCAGAAGCGCACCACCGTGGGCTTGCTCACCTGCGAACGCGCGGCCAGCTCGCCCACGGGCAGGGTCGCAAAGCTGCGCGCGTCCTGCAGCAGCAAATGCGCCACGCGCTGCTCGGCCGGCGGCAGCGCGGGGATAGCGGCGCGGATGCGTTCCAGCATGTTCACGCTGGCAGCGTCATTGCTCTTCGGCCCAGGCGTGGCCGTCGCGTGCCACCAGGGCGCTGGCCGCGGGCGGGCCCCAGCTGCCGGCGGCGTAGGGCCGCGGGCCCACGCTGTCTTCCGCCCAGGCGTGCAGGATCGGCTCCACCCAGCGCCAGGCCTGCTCCTGTTCGTCGCTGCGCACGAACAGGTTCAGCCGCCCGGCAATGGCGTCCAGCAGCAGGCGTTCGTAGGCGCCCACGCGCTCGCTCGGGAAGGCTTTGTCGACGGCCAGGTCCAGGCTCACCGGCGACAGCGTCTCGTTGCTGCCGCCGCCCTTGGCCGCCAGCAGGTGCAGTTCCAGCCCGTCTTCGGGCTGCAGCTTGATGACCAGCTTGTTGGCCCGGCTCAGGCCCGAAGAGCCAGGGAAGATCGGGTGCGGCACCTCGCGGAAGTTCACCACGATCTGCGCATCCCGCGCTGCCAGCCGCTTGCCGGTGCGCAGGTAGAAGGGCACGCCGGCCCAGCGCCAGTTCTGCACCTCGGTGCGCAGCGCCACGAAGGTGTCGCAGTGGCTGCCCGGCGGCACCTTCACTTCATCCAGGTAGCCCGGCACAGCCTGCCCGCCCACCGTGCCGGCGCGGTACTGGCCGCGCACCACGTCGCGCGCCACGGTCTCAGGGGTGAACGGCTTCAGGCTTCTCAGCACCTTGAGCTTCTCGTCGCGGATGGCGTCGGCGTCGTTGGTGGAAGGCGGCTCCATCGCGATCATCGTCAGCAGCTGCAGCGCGTGGTTCTGCACCATGTCGCGCAGCGCGCCGGTCTTGTCGTAGTAATCACCGCGCGTGCCCACGCCCAGGCCCTCGGCCAGGGTGATCTGGATGTTGGCGATGCTCTCGCGCCGCCACAGCGGCTCGAACAGCGCGTTGCCGAAGCGCAGCGCCATCAGGTTCTGCACGGCGGGCTTGCCCAGGTAGTGGTCGATGCGGAAGGCCTGCTGTTCCTGGAACACCGACTTCACGACGCGGTTGATGCCCTGCGCGCTGGCCAGGTCGTGGCCCAGGGGCTTTTCCAGCACCACGCGCACCCGCGGGCCGTTCAGGGCGGCCGCGCCCAGCTGTTCGCAGATCACCGGGAAGAGGTACGGGCTGGTGGCCAGGTACATCACGACCGTGTCGGCCGGGCCGTCGCTGCGGCTGTCTTCCACCCAGCGGCGCAGGCCGGCGTAGTCCTCGGGCTTGGACAGGTCCATGCGCCGGTAGTGCAGCAGCGCACCGAAGCGCGCGAACTCGTCATCGCTGGGGCGCTTGCTTTCCTCGACCTCGGAAAAGCGCTCGCGGATGAAGGCGCGGTAGGCCTCGTCGCTGCGCTCGTCGCGGGCCACGGCCAGGATGCGCCCGCCCGGCGGCAGCTTGCCGTGGCGGTGGGCCTGGAAGAGGGCCGGCATCAGCTTGCGCCAGGTCAGATCGCCAGTGCCGCCAAAGAGAACGAGGTCGAAGGACATCATGAGGCGCCAGCCCTGAGCCGGCCGGCGGGATGTAATTAAGTTACAGCGTGATGATGCCGAGGTTTCACAAACGGGTCAACGCGCCGGCGCCCGCGGCTGGCGGACGCCTGAGGAGCGCCAGCGCCATCCACGCTTGTCGATCGCCCCTGCCTTGCAGGATCATCCGCCGATGACGACACCGCCCATCCGCCCGCGCGGCCTCGTGCGCCGCATCCTCGGCTCGCCACCGCTGCGCATCCTGCTGCTGGGCTTCCTGCTGCTCTGGCTGATGGCCATGAATGGCGACGTGATGACCAGCTACGCCGCCGAGCCCGCCAAGGCGGCGATGCATGTGCTGGCGATCGCCATCGCCGGCTTCGCCGTCTACATCGGCTATGCCCACTTCATCGAGCAACGGCCGGTGTCCGAGCTGGGCCTGCAGGGCATGGGGCGCCAGCTCGGCCTGGGCCTGCTGATCGGCGCAGGCTTGTACACCGCCTGCGAACTGCTGCTGATGGCCCTGGGCATCTACCGCATCACGGGCCTGAACCCGCCGAGCTACCTGATCCCGGCCATCGGCATGGCCATCAGCTCCAGCGTCTTCGAGGAACTGCTGTTCCGCGGCGTGCTGTTCGGCGCGGTCGAGGCCTGGTTCGGCAGCTGGGCCGCGCTGGTGGTCTCGTCGCTGGTGTTCGGGCTCACCCACCTGATGAATCCGCAGGCCACCCTGGAAGGCGCCCTGTTCATCTCGGTCGAAGCGGGCATCCTGCTGGCCGGCGCCTACATGCTGACGCGAAAGCTGTGGCTGAGCATCGGCTTTCACATGGCCTGGAACTACACCCAATCGGCCATCTTCTCGGGCATCGTGTCGGGCAACGACGCCGAGCCCGGCCTGATCCGGTCCACCGTCCAGGGCCCCGATCTGCTGACCGGGGGCCAGTTCGGCGTCGAGTCCTCGCTGTTTGCGCTGGTGCTGTGCACCACCACCGGCATCGTGTTGGTGGTGATGGCGGCCCGGCGCGGCAAGATCGTGCCGCCGATCTGGAAGCGCCGGGCCTGAACGCTTTCTGGCGCGCCCTTCAGCGCGCCAGAGCCTGTTCCAGATCGGCGATCAGGTCGTCCACATGCTCGATGCCCACGCTCAGGCGCAGCAGGTCGGGCGGGGCCGGCGTGCCGGCGCCTTCGACGCTGGCGCGGTGCTCGATCAGGCTTTCGGTGCCGCCCAGCGAGGTGGCGCGCTTCCACAGCCGCGTGCGCGCGGCCACCGCGATGGCGTGCGCTTCGCCGCCAGCCGCGCGGATCGACAGCATGCCGCCAAAGCCGCCCTGCATCTGCGCCTTGGCCACGTCGTGCCCCTGGCAGCCGGGCAGGCCGGGGTACAGCACAGCCAGCACCTGCGGGTGCGCGGCGAAGTGCTCGGCAATGCGCTGGGCCGACGCGCAGGCCGCGCGCACGCGCAGGTGCAGCGTGCGCATGCCGCGCAGCAGCAGCCAGGCCTCGAAGCTGCCCAGCGTGCCACCCACCTGCGCGCGCACCTTGCGGATGCGCTGCCAGGTGTCGCTGTCGGCGCGCGTCACCAGAGCACCGGCGATCAGGTCGGAATGGCCGTTCAGGTACTTGGTGGCGGCGCGCATCACGATGTCGGCGCCCAGCGCCAGCGGGCGCGTGAGCACCGGCGTGGGCACGGTGGAATCCACCGCCAGCAGGGCGCCCGCGGCGTGCGCCAACTGCGCGGTAGCGGCGATGTCGGTCACCGACCACAGCGGGTTGGCCGGGGTCTCGATCCACACCAGCTTGGTCTGCCCGGGGCGCAGCGCGGCCTGCACGTCGGCCACGCTCGTCATGTCGATGAGCTCGACCTGCAGGCCCCAGCCGGTGGCAAACGTCATCAGCCAGTTGCGCAGCGACCAGTACATCACCTTCGGCGCCAGCACGTGGTCACCTGGCTGCAGGGCCTGGAACACGGCCGTGGCCGCGGCCATGCCGCTGGCAAACAGCAGTGCCTGGTGGCCGCCTTCCAGCGCGCACAGCAGCGCCTCGGGCTGGTCGAAGGCCGGGTTGTCGGCACGGGCGTAGACGCGGCCGCTGCGGTACTGGTTGTCGGCGTCGCGCAGGTAGGTGGTGCTGACGTGGATGGGCGGCGTGACGGCCCGCGTGGCCTCGTCCACCCAGCCCAGCGCCTGCGCGGCCAGGCTGTCGGGGTGCAGGGCACCGGGTGCGGGCGGCGGATCGATGGGTGCAGTCATGGCTCTGGCGTCGGGGTGTCGGGGTGTCGGGGAAGAGGATCGGGGCCAGCAGGGCAAGCAACAACAGCGCCTAGAGCGGCACTTCGATGCGCAGGTCGCGCCAGCGCAGCACGGCGGACTTCGGGCCGATGCGCTCCACCGTCACGCCCGTGGCGGCGCCCTCGCCTTCGCGCACCACCTGGCCGTTGATGATGACGAAGCGGCTGGCCGGGCTGTCGGAATAGACCGATCCGCCCACCGTCATGGGCGGCATCTCGCGCCGCAGGTCGGGCGACAGCTGCGCCAGCGGCAGCGCGCGCGGGGCGGCAGCGGGGGCGGCCGAAGCCACCGGCGCCGCGGCCGGGGCTTCGCGCGGCTGGGCCACGGCGGGGCCAGCATCACCGGCCACCGCGACGGCTGGGGCCGGGGCCGCCGCCGCCGGCGGCGCCGTCACGGGGCGCGGGCGGTTGGCGGCGCTGCCGGGCGTCGCCGCGGGGGCCGGGCCGGCTGGCGGTGCGGTCGCTGGCGCGGCCAGGGCGGGCGCAGGTGCAGCCGCCAGTGGCGGCGCTGCCGGCGCCGGGGTGGCGGCCGGCACCGGCACGGGCACAGGCACCACCTGCACGATGGGTGCGGGCGCCGGTGCAGGGGCGGGTGCGGATGCGGGGCGCCCCAGCACCCACCAGGCCAGCGCAGCCAGCAGGCCCAGGGCCACGCCCAGCGCCAGCCACAGGCCCTGCGGCCGCGCCGGCATGGGTGCGGGGTCGGGCGCGGCGCTGGCCAGCGGGCGGGCATGCAGGCCAGGCACGGCGCCCTTTTCGCGCTCGCGTTCGGCGTCGGCCCGGCGCAGGGCGTCAAGGATGTAGGACATGGGTGGGGGGCGGTCAGCGATCCTGCAACAGGCTGGGCTCGTCGGCACGGCCCAGCAGCATCAAGGTCAGGGGCCCGGCGCGGCCATCGGCCTGCAGCCCGTTGGCCACCTGGAAGGTGCGCACCTGCTCGCGCAGTTGCACCGCGCCACTGGGCGGAGCATTCGCCGATGCACCGGCCGCGGCTGCCGAGGCCGGCACGCCGGCAGCGGCCAGGCGCTGCTGCAGCCAGGCCTGGGTGGCGGGCGCATCGGTGGCGTCCGGCCCCGGGCGCCAGCCCGGCGGGGCCCGCCAGTAGGTGGCGAATTCGCCACGCCAGATACTGGCCAGCGCCGGCAGCGGAACGCGCCAGCGCTTGTCGCCGGCGGCCAGGGTGGCGCCCGTGGCGTCCACGCCCAGCAGCTTGACGTAGGCCGTCTCGCCCGCCGGGCCGCGCAGCTGCAGCAGGGCCGGCCGCGCCACCTGGCGCAGCACGCCCAGCCCGCTGGCGGCGCGGTAGCACACCAGGCCTTCGGCCAGCGCCTGCTCGCAGGGCTCGCCCTGCGGCAGGGTGAGCTTCCAGTGCAGGGCCAGGTCACGCCAGGCCGCGGCTTCGTCGCGCCAGGCCGATGCCAGCACCGCGGCGGGCTCCACCAGCGCTGGCGAAGCATCACCCGCCAGCGCCGCCGGCTTGCCGGCCGGGCCATCGGCCGGCGCGGCGGCGCTGGCAGCTCCTGCCCCTGAACCTGCACCTGCGACGGCCGACGCCGCCGCCAGCGCCCCGGGGCTGGCAGCCGATGCCGCAGCGCGCCCCGCGGCTGAAGCCGCCCCCGCTGCCCCCGCTGCCCCCGCTGCGACAGGCCGCGCGATGACGCCCGCACCGCCCAGCAGATCGGCCCGCCAGACCCAGCCAGCCGCTGCCAGCAAGGCCAGGCCACCCACCAGCGCGCCGATCACGGCCGGGCGCCGCCCCAGGCCGCGCCCGGCCGGCGCAGCCGCCAGGCGCGCCGGCCCGAAGACTTCCCCTGCGGCCTTGTCCACCATGGCGGCGTTCACGCGCGGTTGCCCGTGGGCATAGGCGCCCAGCAGGGCGCGGTCGCACAGCAGGTTGATGCGCCGCGGCACGCCGCCGGTGAGTGCGTGGATGCGGGCCAGCGCGCGGGCGTCGAACGGCTCGCGCGCCCCCGCCGGCCCGGCCACCGCCAGGCGGTGCTGGATGTACTGCCCTGTCTCGGCGGCCGACAGTGCCGGCAGGTGGTAGCGCGCGATCACGCGCTGCGCCAGCTGTTCCAGATCGGGCCGCGCCAGCATGTCGCGCAGCTCGGGCTGGCCGATCAGCACGATCTGCAGCAGCTTCTTTTCCGCCGTTTCCAGATTGGTCAGCAGGCGCAGCTGCTCCAGCACGTCGGGCGCAAGGCTCTGCGCCTCGTCGATGATCAGCACGGTGTGGCAGCCCGCAGCATGGGCGGCCAGCAGGTAGCGGTTCAACGCGTCGACGTAGTCCTTCAGCGACGCCGGCGGCGCCGGGGCGGCCGAGGCCGACCCGGGGGGCGTGTCGACGCCGAACTCTTCGCAGATCGTCTGCAGCAGCTCCACCACCGTGAGCTTGGGGTTGAAGATGTAGGCCACCGCGCAGTGCGCCGGCACCTGATCCAGGAAGGCGCGGCAGACGGTGGTCTTGCCGGCCCCGATCTCCCCGGTCAGCAGCACGAAGCCGCCGCCGCCGGAAACGCCGTAGAGCAGGTGCGCCAGCGCCTCGCGGTGCATGTCGCTCATGAACAGGAAGCGGGGGTCGGGAGCGATCGAGAACGGCTCCTTGCTCAACCCGAAGAACGGCGCGTACATGGCCCGAGGATACCCAGCCGCGCCCCGCGGCCGCCCGGACCTGCCCTGGAAAGCGCCGGCTTTTCGGGGCCGGCGCGGCACGTTGCGGGCTCAAGCTGCCGCCGGACACGCCGAAAACCGCTGTACTGGTTGTGTCTGGCGTCGCCCCGGGGCACGCCGGCCCTGTTCGTCCATTTAGGAGACCCGTCATGAAGACCCTCGTGCGCACCCTCGTCGCCACCACCCTGCTGGGCGCCTTCGCCCTGGCCCAGGCCAACGACCCCAAGACCACGATCGCCAGCCTGGACGCACGCCTGGCCAAGATCGGCGCCCCCAAGATCGAAGGCACCGACACCGTGGCTGGCAAGACCGTGCCGGCGCTGTTCTTCGGCAGCCGCAAGATCAACAACAACTTCGACGTCGTCGACGCCGTGCGCAAGGAGCACCAGGCCACGGCCACGCTGTTCGTGAAGGATGGCGAAGAGTTCGTGCGCGTCAGCACCAACGTGCTCACCCCCGAGGGCAAGCGCGGCGTGGGCACGCAACTGGCGCGCAATGCCGCCTATACCGCCGTGAGCCAAGGCAAGCAGTTCTGCGGCCCGATCGACGTGCTCGGCACGGCCTTCGACGCCTGCTACAACCCGATCCGCGATGGCAGCGGCAAGGTCATCGGCGTCAGCTACGTCGGCCACAAGAAGTGAGCCCGCTGGCCGGCCCGGCCGGCCCCGTTGACACCTGCGAGCACATCACACCATGACCGCACAAACACGACGGCCGCGCCTGGCGCTGGCCGCGGCCCTGGGCCGCATGCCCATCGCGCGCCAGCTGCAACTGGCCTTCGGCACCGTGCTGCTGCTGACCATCCTGCTGGGCATGGCCGCGGTGTGGGGCCTGCAGCACGTCGACACCCGGGCCGAGGCGCTGGCCACCAAGTGGCTGCGCGGCGTCGCCGAGCTGGGCCAGACGCGGGTGGCGCTGATCGAGCTGCGCAGCCTGGAAGTCAAGCACAGCCGCACCGACGACACCAGCTACCACGCCGAATACGAAGACAAGATCAAGGAGCTCGCCCAGGCCGTCGACACGAAGCTGGCCGCCTATGGCAGCCATGCCGCTGGCGACGATGAGCGCGGGCTCTACGACACGCTGGGCAGCGCCAATGCCGCCTACGCCAAGGCGCGCCAGCAGGTGATGGCGCTGGGGCGCGACAAGAAGCAGCAGGACGCGGCCGACGTGAGCGACGGCCTGGCCAGCACGGCCTTCGACGAAGTCGTCGGCGCGCTGGACAAGCTCAGCAACTTCAGTTTCGAGCAGGGCCAGCTGGCGGCGGCCGATGCGCGCCAGACCTTCCAGCAGGTTCGCGGCCTGGTCGTGGCCTTGCTGGCCTTGGGCCTGGCGGTAGGGCTGGTGCTCTCGGTGACGATCTCGCGCCAGCTGCTGCGCCAGCTGGGCGGCGAGCCCACCGCCGCCGTGGCCGTGGCCCGCGCGGTGGCCGCTGGCGACCTGACGACCCCGATCGCGCTGAAGCCCGGCGACAGCAGCAGCCTGCTGGCCCAGCTACAGGCCATGCAGCACAGCCTGGTGAAGACCGTGGGCCAGGTGCGCAGCGGGTCCGAGCAGGTGGCCACGGCCAGCCAGCAGATCGCCCAGGGCAACCAGGATCTGTCGGGCCGCACCGAGCAGCAGGCGGCATCGCTGCAGCAGACCGCCGCGACGATGGACGAACTGGGCAGCACCGTGCGCAACAACGCCGACAACGCCCGCCAGGCCAACCAGCTGGCACTGAACGCCTCGGGCGTGGCCGTGCACGGCGGGGAGGTCGTGAACCAGGTCGTGACGACGATGCAGGGCATCAATGCCAGCAGCAAGAAGATCGCCGACATCATCGGCGTGATCGACGGCATCGCCTTCCAGACCAACATCCTGGCGCTGAACGCCGCCGTCGAAGCCGCGCGCGCTGGCGAGCAGGGCCGGGGCTTCGCCGTCGTCGCCAGCGAAGTGCGCAGCCTGGCGCAGCGCAGCGCAGAAGCGGCCAAGGAGATCAAGACGCTGATTTCCGCCAGCGTGGAACGCGTGGACCAGGGCACCGTGCTGGTGGACCAGGCCGGGCAGACCATGGCGGAGATCGTGACGGCGATCCGCCGCGTCACCGACATCATGGGCGAGATCAGCAGCGCCAGCGCCGAGCAGAGCAACGGCGTGACCCAGATAGGCCAGGCGGTCACGCAGATGGACCAGGCCACCCAGCAGAACGCCGCGCTGGTGGAAGAAAGCGCCGCCGCTGCAGAAAGCCTGCGCCAGCAGGCGGAGCAGCTGGTGAAGGCGGTGGCGGTTTTCAGGCTGGCCTGAGACCGGCCCGGCCCCCGGGGCAGCCCGGGGGCGGCGGGCGCGGGCTGATGGTTAAATCCGCGGCGGCGGTGGTGCGGGCATCCTGGCTGGCACCGCCAGCCGCCACAGGAAACCCGCCATGCCCACCGACATCGACATCGCCCAGGCCGCCCGGCTGGAGCGCGTCACCACCATCGCCCGCGACCGCCTGGGCATCGCCGACGAGCATCTGGAACCCTACGGCCACTACAAGACCAAGATCTCGCTCGAGTACATCGACAGCCTGAAGGACAGGCCCGACGGCAAGCTGATCCTGGTCACGGCCATCAGCCCCACCCCCGCCGGCGAAGGCAAGACCACCACCACCGTGGGCCTGGGCGATGCGCTGAACCGCATCGGCAAGAAGACCATGGTCTGCCTGCGCGAGCCTTCGCTGGGCCCGGTGTTCGGCATGAAGGGCGGCGCCGCCGGCGGCGGCTACGCCCAGGTGGTGCCGATGGAAGACATCAACCTGCACTTCACCGGCGACTTCAGCGCCATCGCGCTGGCCAACAACCTGCTGGCGGCGATGCTGGACAACCACATCCACCACGGCAACGAGCTCGGCATCGACGTGCGCCGCATCAGCTGGAAGCGGGTGGTGGACATGAACGACCGCGCGCTGCGCGAGATCGTCAACAGCCTCGGCGGCCCGGGCAACGGCTACCCGCGGCAGGACGGCTTCGACATCGTCGTGGCCAGCGAGGTGATGGCCATCCTGTGCCTGGCCACCAGCATGAAGGACCTGAAGACGCGCCTGGGCAACATCGTCGTGGCGCAGACGCGCGAGCAGAAGCCGGTGACGGCGCGCGATCTGAAGGCCCACGGCGCGATGGCCGTGCTGCTGAAGGACGCGCTCAAGCCCAACCTGGTGCAGACGCTGGAGAACAACCCCGCCATCCTGCACGGCGGGCCCTTTGCCAACATCGCCCACGGCTGCAACAGCGTCATCGCCACGCAGGCGAGCCTGAAGCTGGCCGACTACGTGGTGACGGAAGCCGGCTTCGGTGCCGACCTGGGGGCCGAGAAGTTCATCGATATCAAGTGCCGCAAGAGCGGCCTGCGGCCCGATGCGGTGGTGATCGTGGCCACCATCCGGGCACTGAAGTACCACGGCGGCGTGGACGTGAAGAACCTCAACACCGAGAACCTGGAAGCTTTGGAGAAGGGCCTGGCGAACCTGGAACGCCATGTTTCCAACGTGCGCAACCACTACGGGCTGCCCTGCGTCGTCTCGGTCAACAACTTCACCGCCGACACCGCGGCCGAGCTGGCGTTGCTCAAGAGCAAGATGGACCGTCTGCAGACCCCGGTGATCGTGGCCCGCCACTGGGCTGAAGGCGGCAAGGGTGCCGAGGACGTGGCGCGGGCGGTGGTGCAGATCGTCGAAAGCGGCGCAGGGTCGGGCCCAGACGGCAACGGCGCCAGCGGCTTCAAGTTCGTCTACGACGAGCACGACACGCTGATGGCCAAGGTCACCGCCATCGCCACCAAGATCTACGGCGCCGCCGGCGTGACGGCCGACGCCAAGGTGCGCGCGCAGATCCAGAAGCTGCAGGACGACGGCTACGGCCACTACCCGGTGTGCGTGGCCAAGACGCAGTACAGCTTTTCCACCGACGCCAGCCTGCGCGGCGCGCCCAGCGGCCACAGCCTGAACATCCGCGAAGTGCGGCTGGCTGCAGGCGCGGAGTTCATCGTCATGGTCTGCGGCGACATCATGACCATGCCGGGCCTGCCCAAGGTGCCGTCTGCCGAGTTCATCGACCTCGACGAACAGGGCAGGGTGGTGGGGCTGTTCTGAGGTC
>JAIXZR010000046.1 GCA_027489455.1 Rubrivivax sp.
CTCACACTGTCCAGCCTGTTCTCTGCAGCCGAGCTGAGCTTCGAATCCGAGCAAGCCCTCGAAGTGGCGCTGCAGTTGTTCCGCAAGAACTCGGCAGACTTCGCTGACTGCCTTCACGTTGCGTTGGTCACCCACGCCAACGAACAGCCGCTGTGGACCTTCGACAAGGGCGCCGCCAAGCTCGGTGGCGCTCAACTGCTGGCCAAGGCGTAGACACGGGGCTGAGCGAATGACATTCAAGGTCGCGTTCACGCCTGAGGCGGACGCGGATCTGGATCGTCCGTTCGGCTTCATGCTGGAGCGTGGCCAGACAGTCGAAGATGCCCCGCGGGCCTGCGAGGCCGTCGACGCCATTCGCACCGCGGCCAACAGCCATCTCGGGACCACGCCCTACAGTTTTCGCAAGGTCGGCCACGCTTCGACACTGCGTGAGCTGATTGTCCCGTTGGGCTCGACCGGGTACGTACTTCGGTTCGACGTCTGCACGCCGGAACTGGTGCTCGTCATTGGCGCGCGCCACCAGAGCGTGCTGGGTGATGAAAGGCAGGACCCACCGCCGCGGCGGCGGTGGCGGTGCAGAAGGTGCGGGAGTTGAAGGCGGGCTGAGCGCGGGGTGCAGGCGATAGGGCGGGGGCCCGGCAACAACAGCAGGACGGGAGCCCCGGCGCGCCGTCGAGGAGGTGCCGTCGACCCCTGGCCGCTCACGGGCGCCACGCTGGGATGGCCAGAGACAGCAACAGCTTGTCGCGTGCACTGCAATGTAGTAACGTAGCTACATCGTGATGCTTCAGGTCAGGAGTTTGTCTGTGCCTATCACCACCCTTTCAAGCCGAGAGTTCAACCAAGACGCCAGCGGTGCGAAGCGGGCTGCCAGCAAGGGCCCCGTCATCATCACGGACCGTGGTCGCCCGGCGCACGTGTTGCTCACGATGGAGGCTTACCAGAAGCTCACCCAAAAGCCCGCCAGCATCGCTGAACTGCTGGCCATGCCGGGGGTCGCTGATGTCGCGTTCGACCCCCCCCGCTTGGGCCGCCTGGCCCGGCCAGCAGATCTGGGCTGATGTTCGTCCTCGACACCAACGTCGTCTCTGAACTGCGCAAGGCCAAGGCGGGCAAGGCCGATCGAAACGTGGCGGCATGGGCCTTGGGGGTTCCAGCCGATTCGCTCTTTGTTTCGGTCATCACGATTCTCGAATTGGAAACCGGCGTGTTGCTGGTGCAACGCCGCGACCGTCAGCAGGGGGCCTTGCTCAGGGCATGGTTGCACCAGCATGTGTTGCCAGCGTTGTCAGGCCGCGTTCTACCGGTGGACACGGCCGTGGTGCTCCGCTGCGCTGCGCTGCATGTTCCTGACCCCAGATCAGATCGGGATGCGCTGATCGCTGCCACCGCGATGGTGCACAACATGACCGTCGTCACCCGCAACGTCGCTGACTTCGCAGCGACTGGCGCACCCCTCCTGAACCCCTGGGACGCGGTGGCGCCCAGCGGACGCAAGAGCCGTTGATCGCTGAAGTCGGCGAGCCCAAGAGGCCGGTTAGCCTTGCGGGGATGCAGATCGACACCACCCCGTCGACACCGACATTGGGGCGCTCAGATCGGCGGATTGGCTGTCCAGCCCCGGCACGCCGCCTGCAAGCCGTCCCTCATGGCCCATTCAGGCCCGTGCCAGCGAGCCCCTGTGCGGCGGCCTGCCCCACCCCGCCCTACCCGGCCCACGATGTCGAAGCACTCACCTTGGGGTGCCGCGCCTTGAGGCCCCCCAGGTCGGGGGCGAAGGAAGGTAGACCGGGGCGCGCTCGCGTGGGTCTCTCCGCCCTGTTTACGACCAAGCGTTCCAGGGAGTTTTCCAAGTGACCCCTGGGCCTGGGCACCTGGAGCACGAGCGCTGCGCCGGGCTCGGCACAGGCTTTGGCGGCATCGGCTGGCTTGGCGGCATCGGGCCTGACGGGCTGGGTGCTACCCACTGGCAATCCCGGGGTGGCGCCAGGAGCCCAGAACCAGTACCGGTCGCTCTGGATCAGTCTTGGCAGCAGCTTTGCAGGGCGGCCGGCAGCTTGCCGTAGCTGTGCGCCCCGGCGACATCGCCGCCGCCATCCCCGAGCCCCAGACTTACGCCCTCATGCTGATGGGCCTGGGCGCCCTGCTGCTGGCCCGGCGCAAACAGGCACGCTGAGCCTTCGGCGCCGCATGCGCTTCAGCCCCTGCGCAGGGGCTGGGATGCTGCTCCGCGAGCAAGGCTTCGCACTCGGCCGGTCCTGCGGGCCCACCCCGCTGCCAACGCGCAAGCGCAGCCTGGGCTGCCGACCCGTTTCGATAGCGCCCCGCCCGACGCCGCCACCGTCGAAGCCACGATGCTGGCCCTGCGCCTGACGCTGCGCGAAAGCGAAGTGCTGTACTGGGTGGTTAAGGGCAAGACCCACCACTGCGGCGGCGGTGGCGGTGCGGAAGGCGCGGGAGTTGAAGGCGGGTTAGGCTCCTGCCCCATGAACAGCACCCCCGCGCCGCTCGACACCGACTACCTCGTCATCGGCGCCGGCACCGGCGGCCTGGCCTTTGCCGACACGCTGCTGGCGCAAAGCGGCGCCCACATCACGCTGGTCGACACCCGCGGCAAGCCCGGCGGGCACTGGAACGACGCCTACCCCTTCGTCACCCTGCACCAGCCTTCGGCCTTCTACGGCGTCAATTCGCTGGCACTTGGCAGCGGCCGCAAGGACAGCGCGGGGCTGAACGCGGGCCTGTACGAACTGGCCACCGGCGCCGAGATCTGCGCCTACTTCGACCGCGTGCTGCAGCACACCCTGCTGCCCAGCGGCCGTGTGGGCTGGCACCCGATGTGCCGGGTGCACGAGGGTGGCCCCGAAGGCCCGCGCATCGAGAACCTGCTGACCGGCGCCGTGCAG
>JAIXZR010000110.1 GCA_027489455.1 Rubrivivax sp.
ACGCAGATCTACAAGAACGTGCCCACGTTGGCGCCGGAAGAGGCGGCGGACATGATCGCCCAGGCCTGCATCGCCAAGCCGGTGCGCATCGCCACCCGGCTGGGCATCACCGGCCAGCTGCTGCACGCGCTGATGCCGCGCGTGGCGCAGATCGGCATGAACACCAGCTTCCGCATGTTCCCCGATTCATCGGCCGCCAAGGGTGACAAGTCGGCCAAGCCGCAGCTCAGCGCCGAGGCCGTGGCGCTGCAGCAGCTGATGCGGGGCATCCACTTCTAGGCCCTGGCCGCACGAGGTCGGCCAGGGCGGCAAGGACGGCCGGGGCTTCAGCCTTCGGCCACCTGCCCTCAGCCTTCGGCCACCTGCAACACCAGCTTGCCGAAGTTGCCGCCGCTGAACAGCAGCGGCAGCGTGCCCGGGAAAGCCGCCGCGCCACCCGTGACGATGTCTTCCCGGCTCTTCATGCGGCCGTCCTTCAGGTAGCCGGCCATCTCGGCAATGGCCTGCGGATAGCGGTCGGCATAGTCGAAGACGACGATGCCTTCCATGCGCGCGCGGTTCACCAGCAGCGACAGGTAGTTCTTCGGGCCCTGCACCGGCGTGGTGTTGTTGTACTGGCTGATGGCGCCGCAGATCACGATGCGCGCCTTGCGGTTGATGCGCGCCAGCACGGTGTCCAGGATCTCGCCGCCGACGTTGTCGAAGTAGATGTCCACGCCGGCCGGGCAGTGCTGCTTCAGCCCGTCCTTCACCGCCTGCGGCCCGGCCTTGTAGTCGATGCAGGCGTCGAAGCCGAGCTCACGCACCACCCAGCTGCACTTGTCGGGCCCGCCGGCGATGCCCACCACGCGGCAGCCCTTGATCCTGGCCATCTGGCCCACCGTCTGGCCCACGGCGCCGGCCGCACCGGAGACGACCAGCGTCTCGCCCGCTTTCGGCTGGCCCACGTCCATCAGCCCGAAGTAGCCCGTCATGCCGGGCATGCCCAGCACGTTGAGCCACTGCGACAGCGTGCCCAGCCGCAGGTCGATCCTGGCCAGCCCGCTGCGCTTGATCTGGTCTGCGGCCACGGCCCAGTAGTCCTGCACACCCGGGCCGCCGGCCACGTGGTCGCCCACGGCAAAGGCCGGGTTCTTCGATGCCACCACCACGCCCACGCCACCGGCACGCATCACCTCGCCGATGCCCACCGGGGCGATGTAGCTCTTGCCTTCGTTCATCCAGCCGCGCATCGCCGGGTCGAGCGACAGCGCCAGCGTCTTGACGAGCACGCCGCCTTCGGCCGGCTCGGCCACGGGCTCTTCGGTGAACTGCCAGCACTCGGGCCCGGGCAAGCCCTGCGGGCGGGCGGCCAGGCGGACCTGGTGGTTCTTCAGCGTGGACAGGCTGTCGGCGGCCATGGGGTGCCTTGTATGCGGTTGCGAGGCCCGCATGGTAGGCCGCAAGCTGCGGCCGCAGCCGGGGCGGCTACTTCTCCAGCCGCACCACGGTGTACTGCCCGCCCACCTTTTCAGCGGCGAACTTCACCTTCTGGCCAGCGGCCAGCTGTTCCAGCCACTTGGGATCGCTGACGCGGAAGGACATCGTCATCGGCGGCATGTCCAAATTCTTGATCTCGCCGTGCTTGAGCGTGACCTTGGCCGCACCCTTGTCGACCTTCATCACCTCGCCATCAACCAGGGCCGCCTGGGCCACGGCGCTGCCAGCCGCAACAGCCAGCCAGGCGGCGGTAACCAGGGGCAGAAAGCGCATGCTCTTCATCCGGGGGCTCCTTGCGATGGCACGAGTGTGCACCAGTGCGGCTGTGAGCCCAGGCCGGGCCGATGGTTCCGCGGCGGCGGCCGCGCGGACGAGGCTGCGCTCCCTAGAATCGTGCCGTCGATCACAGCATCGGGCTTCGCGCCGATGCGCCCATCGCGCTACCACCGCGCCACCCCACCTGCCGCCATGAGCCCAGCCGACCCCGACCTCAGCCACATCACCCCGCGCGACCAGGCCGAGATCCTGGCCCAGGCCCTGCCCTACATCCGCAAGTTCCACGGCAAGACGCTGGTCATCAAGTACGGCGGCAACGCCATGACCGACCCGGCGCTGCAGCAGGATTTCGCCGAAGACGTGGTGCTGCTCAAGCTGGTGGGCATGAACCCCATCGTCGTGCACGGCGGCGGCCCGCAGATCGACGACGCGCTGGCCAAGATCGGCAAGAAGGGCACCTTCATCCAGGGCATGCGCGTCACCGACGAAGAGACGATGGAAGTCGTCGAGTGGGTGCTGGGCGGCGAGGTGCAGCAGGACATCGTGGGCCTGATCAACGCTGCCGGCGGCAAGGCCGTGGGCCTGACGGGCCGCGACGGCGGCATGATCCGCGCCCGCAAGATGAAGATGGCCGACAAGGACGACCCGAGCAAGGAACACGACATCGGCCAGGTGGGCGAGATCACCTCCATCGACCCGAGCGTGGTGAAGGCACTGCAGGACGACCAGTTCATCCCCGTCGTCAGCCCCATCGGCTTTGGCGAAGCCAACGAGAGCTACAACATCAACGCCGATCTCGTGGCCGCCAAGCTGGCCACGGTGCTGAAGGCCGAGAAGCTGGTGATGCTCACCAACATCAAGGGCGTGCTGAACAAGGCCGGCGAGCTGATCACCGAGCTCACGCCGCGGCAGATCGACGAGCTCATCGCCGACGGCACCATCAGCGGCGGCATGCTGCCCAAGCTGGCAGGGGCCATCGACGCCGCCAAGAGCGGCGTCAACGCCGTGCACGTGGTCGACGGCCGGGTGCCGCACGCGATGCTGCTGGAGATCCTGACCGACCAGGCCTACGGCACGATGATCCGCAGCCATTGAAGCGCAGGCATCCGGCCCGCCCCGCGGGCACCGTCACGGGCGGCAGCAGCGCCGCCGCGCGCCGGGTCTGGCTGTTCGACCTGGACGACACCCTGCACGACGCCGGCACCGCATCGATGCCGCAGCTGGTGGAAGCGATGACGGCCTACACCGCCCGCCACACCGGCCTGAGCCTGGACGACGCGACGGCCCTGCGACGCCGCTACTGGCTGAAGTACGGCGCCACGCTGCTGGGCCTGGTGCGCCACCACGGCGTGCAGCCGGCGCACTTCCTGCACCAGACGCATCTGCTGCCGGGGCTGGAAGCGCGGCTGCGCTGGCATGCCGCCGATCTGCATGCGCTAGCGCGCCTGCCGGGGCGCAAGTTCATCCTGACCAATGCGCCGCTGGCCTATGCGCGCCGCGTGCTGGGCGCGATCGGCATCGAGCATCTGTTCGACGGCCTGCTGTCGATCGAGGACATGCAGATGTTCGGCCATCTGCGCCCCAAGCCCGACGCGCGGATGCTGCGCCACGTCGCGGCCCGGCTGAAGGTGCCCGCCAGCCGCTGCACCCTGGTCGAGGACACGCTGGTGCACCAGAAGGCTGCCTGCAGCCTGGGCATGGGCACGGTGTGGATGCAGCGCTGGCTGCCTGACGCACCCGGCCGGCACCAGCCGCTGAAGCCGGCCTATGTAGGCCGCCGGGTGAACGCGCTGCGCCTGTTGCACAAGCCCGGGCGCTAGCCACCGGCGCGGCAGGGACGGCCCGCCGCAGGGCCTGGTCGTCGCCACGCGGACGCCCCCTGGTTCAGGTGCCGGCAGGGCCCTGAATGTCAGTGTTTACCTGCAAGCTGGGCCGCACTGGCGCTGTGCCAGAATGATTTTTGTCTTTGCATTTCCGGCAGCCGCCCACGGCCGCACGCAACCCCCGCCGCGATGTCTGCCCTGCCGTCCGCCCCCTCGCCCGACCTGCCCCCCGCCGACCCTGGCCCTTCGGACGCCGCAGCGCAGGACGCCGCTGCCGAGGCGGAAGAGGCCGCCCCTGCCACCCCCGCCCCCCTGGCGGGCCTGGTGCCCGGCCGGCCTGGCGCGGCACCGGTGCGCAAGCGGCCCAAGCCGGGCGAAAGGCGCGTGCAGATCCTGCAGACCCTGGCCCGCATGCTGGAGCAGCCCGGCGCCGAACGCATCACCACCGCGGCCCTGGCTGCCCGGCTGGAAGTGAGCGAAGCCGCGCTGTACCGCCACTTCGCCAGCAAGGCGCAGATGTTCGAAGGCCTGATCGAGTTCATCGAATCGTCGGTCTTCACGCTCGTCAACCAGTTGCTCGAACGTGAGCCCTCGCCGGCACTGCAGGCACAGAAGATCACGGCCATGCTGCTGCAATTCGGCGAGCGCAACCCGGGCATGGTGCGGGTGATGGTGGGCGACGCGCTGGTGTTCGAGAACGAGCGCCTGACCACACGCATGAACCTGTTCTTCGACCGCGTGGAATCGCAGCTGCGGCAATGCCTGCGCGGCGCGGCCGAAGCCGCCGGCTCCAGCACACCCACGGTGGATGCGCAGGCCCTGGCCTCGGCCCTGGTGGCGCTGATGGTCGGCCGGCTGCACCGCTATGCGCGCAGCGGCTTCAAGCGCCTGCCCACCGAACACCTGGAACAGGCACTCGCGCGGCTGGCGTCTTGACGCCGGGCCCCTGCATCGACGTCGGCGGCGGCCGCCTGCAATTGCTGGCCGACCGCGCCGCCTGCCTGCCAGACCAGGCCACGCTGTTGGTGGCCGACGCCCACATCGGCAAGGCGCACAGCTTCCGCCGCCTGGGCGTGCCGGTGCCCGCCGGCACCACCGCCGAAGGCCTGCAGCGGCTGGGCGCGCTGGTGCAGGCCACGGGCGTGCGGCGCATCGTCTTCCTGGGCGATCTGCTGCATGCCGCGCGCGGCCGCAGCGCCGCGGCTGTGGCGGCTTTCGAGCAGTGGCGCCGGGCGCATGGCGATCTCGAGATCCTGCTCGTGCGCGGCAACCACGACCGCCATGCCGGCGACCCACCCGCCAGCTGGCAGGTGCAGTGCGTGGACGAGCCGCACCACTTACCCGGCCTGCCCGGCCTGGCGCTGGCGCATCACCCGCAGCCGCTGCCCGGCGCCTATGTGCTGGCCGGGCATGTGCACCCGGCGGTGGTGCTGGGTGGGCGGGCGTACCAGCGGCTGCGGCTGCCGTGCTTCCACTTCGGGCCGCAGGTGGGCCTGCTGCCGGCCTTCGGCGGCTTCACCGGCAGCCACGTGCTGCAGCCCGCGCCGGGCGACCGCGTCTACGTAATCGCAGGCGATGAAGTGCGGCCCCTAAACTCCCGCGCATGAACCCCGCCTTCGAGCACCTGCTGGTGCGTGCCGAGACCCTGCTGGCCCGTCTGGAAACGCTGCTGCCGCGCGCCGCGACACCGCCGGATTGGCAGGCCTCGGTCGCCTTCCGCTACCGCAAGCGCGGCGGCCTGCACAGCGCCGGCGTGCTGGAGCCGGTGCGGCACGTCGCGGCCATCCGCGTGGCCGACTTGAAGGAGGTGGACGCGCAGAAGGACCGCCTGCTGCGCAACACGCGGCAGTTCGTGGCTGGGCACCGCGCCAACAACGTGCTGCTCACAGGCGCGCGTGGCACGGGCAAGAGCTCGCTGGTGAAGGCCATGCTGAACGAGTTCGCACCACAGGGGCTGCGCCTGATCGAAGTCGACAAGGCCGACCTGGTGGACCTGCCGGACCTCATCGACCTTGTCGATGGCCGGCCCGAGCGCTTCATCGTCTTCTGCGACGACCTCAGCTTCGACGACGGCGAGCCCGGCTACAAGGCCCTGAAGAGCGTGCTCGATGGCAGCGTGGCCGCGGCCGGCGACAACCTGCTGATCTACGCCACCAGCAACCGCCGCCACCTGCTACCCGAGTACCTGAAGGAAAACCTGAGCTACCAGCACACCGAGGACGGCGAAGTCCATCCCGGCGAGGGCGTGGAAGAGAAGATCTCGCTGTCGGAACGCTTCGGCCTGTGGGTCAGCTTCTACCCGTTCACGCAGGCCGAGTACCTGGCGATCGTCGCGCAGTGGCTGCGCCACTTCGGGCTGGCCGAAGACGACATTGCCGCAGCGCGCCAGCCTGCGCTGGTCTGGGCGCTGGAGCGCGGCTCGCGCTCGGGCCGCGTGGCGCAGCAGTTTGCGCGCGACTACATCGGGCAGCAGGGTGGCTGAGCCCACCGCTGCCGCTGCCGGCACATCGGGCCCGCGGGCCATCACCGACGTCGCCGTGGGCGTGCTGATCGACGCCCAGGGCCGCTTCCTGCTCACGACCCGGCCGCCGGGCAAGGTCTACGCCGGCTACTGGGAATTCCCGGGCGGCAAGTTCGAGCCCGGCGAGACGCTGGAACAAGCCCTGCGGCGCGAGCTGCAGGAAGAGCTGGGCATCACCATCGACACGCCGCAGCCCTGGCAGCAGGAAGTCTTCGACTACCCGCATGCGCTGGTGCGGCTGCACTTCTGCAAGGTCTTCAGCTGGCAGGGCGAGTTCGAGATGCGCGAAGGCCAGACCATGGCCTGGCAGACGCTGCCGGTGGCGGTGATGCCGGTGCTGCCCGGCACGGTGCCGGTGCTGCGCTGGTTTGCGCAGGAGCGCGGCTTCGATGGCCCCACCCATCATGAGGGGCCGATTGGCTAGACTGCCACCCATGGATTGGCTCGACACCGTGAAGTGGGACCGCGACGGCCTGGTGCCCGTGATCGCCCAGGAACAAGGCAGCAACGATGTGCTGATGTTCGCCTGGATGAACCGCGAAGCCCTGGCCGCCACCGCTGCGCGCGGGCAAGCCGTCTACTGGAGCCGCTCGCGCCAGCGCCTGTGGCACAAGGGCGAGGAATCGGGCCACTTCCAGCAGGTGCACGACATCCGGCTGGATTGCGACGCCGACGTCGTGCTGCTCAAGGTCACGCAGGCGGGCCAGCCGCCGATCGCCTGCCACACCGGGCGCCACAGCTGCTTCTACCAGCGGCTGGAAGGCCAGGCCTGGCATGACGCCGAGCCGGTGCTGAAGGATCCGGAGCACATCTACAAATGAGCGCCGCCGCACCGCCGCCCGCAGGCGACACCCTGGCCCGGCTGGCCGCCATCATCGCCACGCGCCGGCCCGAAGCCGGCGGCGACCCCGAGAAGAGCTACGTCGCCCGGCTGTTGAGCAAGGGCCCGGACGCCATCCTGAAGAAGATCGGCGAGGAAGCCACGGAAGTCGTGATGGCGGCCAAGGACGCCGATCGCCCCAAGATCGTGGCCGAAATGGCCGACCTGTGGTTCCACTGTCTGGTGGCGCTGCAGGCTTACGACCTGCACCCGCAGGACGTGCTGGCCGAACTGGCGCGGCGCGAAGGCCTGTCGGGGCTGGAAGAGTTTGCGCTGCGCAAGGCACAGGCCCGCGACAGCGAAAGCCGCCCGGGGCCCTGATGCCGCAGCAGCAGCGCCACCCGTGCCCCATCACCTGCCCTATCACCTGCCCCATCACCTGGGGTTGGCGGGCCGCCATCGCGCTTGGCCCGCGGTGCCCGTCTGCCGCCCGACCCGGAACCCGCCATGTCCACTGATCCCAACTGCGTCTTCTGCAAGATCGTCGCCGGCACCATCCCGTCGCGGAAGGTATTCGAGGACGATGAACTCCTGGCGTTCCACGACATCAACCCTTGGGCGCCCGTTCATGTGCTGGTGATCCCCAAGACCCACATCGCGACCCTGGCCGACGTGGGGCCGGAGCACGACGCGATGCTGGGCCGCATGCTGGGCCTGGCACCGCGGCTGATGAAACAGCTGGGGGTGACCAACGGGTTCCGCACCCTGATCAACACCGGGCCCGACGGCATGCAGGAGGTCTACCACCTGCACATGCACGTGATCGGCGGCCCGCGCCCCTGGCACAAGGGCTGACACGCGCGGGCTGAACGCGCACGCCGCGTCAGCCAGGCAATCTTCAACAGCCCCGTCACGGGGGCGCCTTCGCCCGTCACCTAGAATCGCGGGCTACTCTCAGGAGAACAGATCATGGGTTCGTTCAGCATCTGGCACTGGCTGATCGTGTTGCTGGTCGTCGTGGTCATCTTCGGCACCAAGAAGCTTCGCAACATCGGTTCAGACCTCGGCAGCGCCGTCAAGGGCTTCAAGGACGGCGTCAAGGGCGCCAACGACACGGCCGACGCCGACGCGGCCGCCGTGCCGCCGCAGCAAGTCACCACCCAGCGCAAGGCCGACAGCCAGACCGTGGACGTCGAGGCCAAGACCAAGAGCTGATCCTGGCTCGCAGGCCTTGCAGGTGGCCGGCGCCTGTCGTCCGGGCCTGCAGGCCAGGTGATCTGGCGCTGCCCACCCCGACATGATCGACTTCGGTTTCGACAAGCTCGCCCTCATCGGCGCCGTGGCCCTGATCGTCATCGGGCCCGAGAAGCTGCCCAAGCTGGCCCGCACCGTTGGCCATCTGTTCGGCAAGGCGCAGCGCTACGTGGCGGACGTCAAGGCCGAGGTCAACCGGTCGATCGAGCTGGATGAGCTCAAGAAGATGAAATCCGACTTCGAGGACGCCGCGCGCAACGTGCAGCAGACGGTCCGCAACGAAGTCGATTCGGCCAGCGCCGCCTTCAACAACGAATGGAGCAGCGTCACCGCCGGGCTGGACGGCAGCAGTGGCGACAACAGCATCGGCTACACCCCCCTGCCCCCGCCGCCGCCCAGCTACACGCGGCCCAAGAAGAACTGGCGGCTCAAGCGCGGGGCCATGCCGCAGTGGTACAAGCAACGCCACGGCATCCGCGGCAAGGCACAGAGCGGCGCAGCCCGCGTGGCGCGCTTCCGGCCGCCAGGGGTGCAACGTTGAGCACGCCGCCGAAAGACGAACTCGAAGGCACCGAACAGCCCTTCGTTTCGCACCTGATCGAGCTGCGCGACCGGCTAATCCGTGCCGTCATCGCCATCGGCGTGGCCTTTGCCCTGCTGGCGATCTATCCCGGCCCCTCGGGCCTGTATGACCTGCTGGCCGAACCGCTGGCCGCCCACCTGCCCGGCGACGCCAAGCTGATCGCCACCAACGTCATCAGCCCTATCCTGGTGCCGCTGAAGATCACGCTGATGGCCGCCTTCATGCTGGCGCTGCCCATCGTGCTGTACCAGGTCTGGGCCTTCGTCGCGCCGGGCCTGTATTCGCACGAAAAGCGGCTGGTGCTGCCGCTGGTGGTGTCCAGCACGCTGCTGTTCGTGGCCGGGGTGGCGTTCTGCTACTTCGTCGTCATCCCGGGCATGGCCAAGTTCATCCAGGCCTTCGCCCCCACCAGCATCACCGCTGCGCCTGACATCGAGCAGTATTTCGGTTTCGTGCTGACGCTGTTCTTCGTGTTCGGCATCGCCTTTGAGGTGCCGATCGCGGTGATCGTGCTGGCCCGCATGGGCATCGTCACGATCCAGCAGTTGCAGCAGTGGCGCGGCTACTTCATCGTCGGCGCCTTCATCGTCGCCGCCGTCGTCACGCCACCGGACGTGATCTCTCAGCTGGCGCTGGCGATACCGATGTGCATCCTCTACGAGGTGGGCATCATCGCGGCGCGCTTCCTGATCAAGAACACGCAGGCGCCCGACGCGCAGGCCGAGAGCGACAAGCCTGCGGCCTGACTGCCGGGCGCGCCTACTTGACGAAGCTGTTGATCTGCATGATCGGCAGCATCACGGCCAGCATGATGAGCACGACCACGACGCCCATCGCGACGATGAGCAGCGGCTCCAGGATCGTGGCCGCAGCGATGGCCCGGCGCTGGACTTCGGCCGACATCTGCGTCGACGCGCGCTGCAGCATCAGCGGCAGCTGGCCTGTCTGCTCGCCCAGGCGGGCGAACATCGCCAGCAGGCCCGGGAAGCGCTTCTTCGCCGCCAGCGCGCTGGCCAGCGGCGCACCTTCGCGCACCTGCACCAGGGCATCCATCGCGTCGGCCCGCATGGCACGGTTGCCCAGTGTCTCGGCGGCGGCCTGCAGGGCCTTCAGGATGGGCACGCCGGCACCGGCCAGCATCGCCAGCGTGCCGCCGAAACGCGCCGCGTTGTAGCCCCGCGCCAGCCGGCCGACGAAGGGCAGGCGCAGCAGGAAGGCATCGCTGCGTTCATGGAAGGCCGGGCTGCGCCGCGCCAGCGTGAAAAGCACACCGCCCCCCGCCAGCAGCACGGCCACGGCCCAGCCCCAGCTGCGCACGAAAGCGCTGATCGACAGCATTACCACCGTCAGCGTGGGCAGCGCCCGCTTGCTGCTGCTGAAGACCCCGGCGATCTGCGGCACCACGTAGGTCATCAGCACGACGACGATGATGATGGCCACCAACGAAACGATGCCCGGGTAGAGCATCGCGCCCGTGACCTTGGCGCGCAGGGCCTGGCGCTGCTCCAGGTCGTCGGCCAGGCGCTCCAGCACGGGGCCGAGGGCGCCGCTCTGCTCGCCCGCGGCGACCACGGCGCGATAGACCTCGTCGAATTCGCGCGGTGCCGTGGCCAGCGCGCGCGCAAAGGCGCTGCCGGCGTTGACTTCGCTCTTCAGGTGCGCCACCAGTTCGCGCTGGCGGGTGTCCTCGGCCTCGTCGGCCAGCGCGGTGAGCGCGCGTTCCAGCGGCAGGCCCGATCCCACCAGCCCGGCGAGCTGGCGTGTCCACACGGTCAGCCCGGTGGCCCCGAAGACGCGGCCACGGAACTTGGGCGCCGTGCCGTCGCTGGTGGCCGTGGTGACGGGCACTACGCTCAGCGGCACCAGTGCCCGCGCACGCAGCTGCCCGCGCGCAGCCTTCGCGTTGTCGGCTTCCAGCAGGCCGTCCTGGGTCTTGCCGGCGGCGTCCAGCGCTTCGAAACGGTAGGCGGGCATCAGCTCACTCTCGGGTCACGCGCAGCACTTCCTCTGGGCTGGTGATGCCGGCTTCCACCAGCCGCTGCCCGTCCTCGCGCATCGAGCGCAGGCCCGCGGCTTCGGCCGCCACGAAGAGCTGGTTCTCCCCCACGCGGTTGTGGATCAGCGCGCGCAGCTTGTCGTCAGCCACCATCAGCTCATACACGCCGGTACGGCCCTTGTAGCCGGTCTGGCCGCAATGGTCGCAGCCCACCGGGTGCCAGTGGCCGCGCGAATCCTGGCGCTTGCACAGCGGGCACAGCTTGCGTACCAGGCGCTGCGCCAGCACGCCCAGCAGGCTGCTGGACAGCAGGAAGGGCTCCACGCCCATGTCGATCAGGCGCGTGACGCTGCTCACCGCGTCGTTGGTGTGCACGGTGGCCAGCAC
>JAIXZR010000027.1 GCA_027489455.1 Rubrivivax sp.
CTGCCGACGAAGATGCCCGGCAGCAGCAGCCCGATGTTGGTGAGGATGGGGATCATCGCGTTGCGCAGCACGTGGCGGAACAGCACGGTGCCTTCGGTCATGCCCTTGGCGCGCGCGGTGCGCACGTAGTCCTGACCGAGTTCATCGAGCAGGAAGCTGCGATACAGGCGCGTCTGCGGCGCCAGGCTCACGGCCACGGCCAGCAGCACCGGCAGCGGGGCGTAGACCAGCAGGTTCGTCCAGGTGCTGTCGCTCCAGCCCTGTACCGGGAACCAGCCCAGCTGGAAGCCGAACACGTACTGGCCAACGATGACGTAAACCAGGAAGCTGATGGACAGCGCCACCGTGGTGACGACCATCAGCGCGCGGTCGGTCAGGCTGCCGCGGCGGTAGGCCACCCACATGGCGATCGGCAGTGCCAGCACCACTTCCAGCACGAGGATGGGGATCATCACCGTCAGCGTGGCCGGCAGCCGCGTGGCGAAGAGGTTGCTCACGGCTTCGTTCGTGGCCCAGCTCTTGCCCCAGTCGAAGGTGACGATCTGCTTCACGAACAGCCACAGCTGGTACCAGATGGGCTCGTCCAGGCCCAGGGTCTGGCGGATCGCCTTGATCTGCTCCGGGCTGGCGTTCAGGCCGCCCAGCACTTCGGCCGGATCGCCGCCGAAGTACTTGAACAGGAAGAACACCAGCAGGATCACGCCTGCCAGCGTGGGGATCATCTGCCAGAGGCGGCGTATCAGATAGGCGGCCATGAAAACGGGTCTCCGAGGGTGGGGCCGCTCGTGGCGGCCAGCCCGAAATTTGGAATGCGCGAGTGTAGGGGGGGCTCAGGCCCGTTCCTTGCGGTGATTTCCCCCCCGGGCTGCGGGTGAAGGCACGCAAGGCGCATGCCGGCGCAGCCCTAGACTTCGCACCTTCCGCCGCCCGTGCCCCGACCCGATGGCCGTGTCCTGCCTGCCCCTGCCTTTTCTCGTGCGCTTGGCCTTGCGACGGCTCGGTCTGGCGCTGGCCCTGGCTGCCAGCGCCCACGCCGGTGCCCAGGCCCCGGCGCCGGCCGCAGCCAAGACCGTCCGCGTGACCTTCCAGGCCAGCGAAAGCGGCTTCGACCCGCCGCGCATTTCCGATGTCGTCTCGGCGGCCGTCGTCGCCAGCTTGTTCGATGCACCGCTGACTTATGACCTGCTGGCCCGCCCGGTGCAGCTCAAGGCCAACACGGCCAGCCTGCCCGAGGTGTCGGACGACTACACGCGCTTCGTCTTCCGCATCAAGCCGGGCATCTACTTCAGCGACCACCCGGCATTCAAGGGCCAGCCGCGCGAGCTGACGGCCGCCGACTACGTCTACAGCGTCAAGCGCTACTACGACCCGGTCACCCGCAGCCCGACCTTGTTCCACTATGAAAACGCCGGCCTTCTGGGCCTGCCCGAGCTGCGCAAGAAGGCGCTGGAAACGCAGCAGCCCTTCGACTACGACACCCCCGTCGATGGCATCCGCGCGCTGGACCGCTACCGCTTCGAGGTGCGCACGGCCCAGCCCGCGCCGCGCCTGCCCTACGTCTTTGCCACCCCCGGCGTCAGCGGCGCGGTGGCGCGCGAGGTGGTCGAAAGCTACCCGCGCGACCAGATGGTGCCGCCCGTGGGCACCGGCCCCTTCCGCCTGGCCAGCTGGACGCGCAGCTCGCGCATCGTGCTGGAACGCAACCCGGCCCACCAGCATGGCGTGCACGACGAGCAGCCGGCCGAAGGCGATGCGCTGGGCCGTGCGATCGCCAACCAGTTCCGCGGCCGCAAGCTGCCGATGGTGGACCGGGTGGAGATCGCCATCATCGAAGAGACCCAGCCGCGCTGGCTGGCCTTCCTGAACCAGGAGCTCGATCTGCTCTGGGTACCGCCGGAGTTCATCACCCAGGCCGCGCCCAACAACCAGGTGGCGCCCAACCTGGCCAAGCGCGGTGTGCAGATGCGGCAGTACGTGATCCCCATCACCCGGCACGTCTACTTCAACATCGACCACCCGATGGTCGGCGGCCTCACGCCCGACCGCGTGGCGCTGCGGCGCGCACTGGCCCTGGCCTACAACACCCCGCGCGAGATCCAGCTGGTGCGCTACGGCCAGATGGTGCCGGCGCAGTCGGTGGTGCCGCCGGGGGTGAGCGGCTACGACCCGAAGCTGAAGTCGGAGATGGGCGAATACAACCCGGCGCGCGCCAAGGCCCTGCTGGACCTGTATGGCTACACCGACAAGAACGGCGACGGCTGGCGCGACCAGCCCGACGGCAGCCCCCTGGTGCTGGAACTGACGACCGAACCCAGCCAGCAGGCGCGTGCGCTGCAGGGCATGTGGAAGAAGTCGATGGACGCCATCGGCGTGAAGATCAACTTCCGCATCGGCGCCTGGCCCGAGAACATCAAGGCCAGCCGCGCCGGCAAGCTGATGATGTGGACCACGGGCTGGAGCGCGGCCATCCCCGACGGCAGCTACTTCATGGACCTGCTCTACAGCAAGAACAAGGGCCAGGCCAATGCCTCGCGCTTCAGCCTGCCAGCCTTTGACGAGGTGCACCGGCGCCAGCGCATGCTGCCCGACGGCCCCGAGCGCGACGCGCTCATCCAGCAGGGCATGAAGCTGGCGCTGGCCTACATGCCCTACAAGGCTAGCGGCCACGACGTGCAGACCTGGCTGGTGCAGCCGCGCGTGCTGGGCTACGTGCCGCACCCCTTCATCCGCGATTTCTGGCGCCACGTCGACATCGCGCCGGATGCCCCCGCCCCCTGACCGCGCAGGATCGCCGCATGACCCCCTTCCGCCTCGCCCTGGCCAGCGTCCTGGCGCTCGTCCTCGCCCTGCCCCTGCTGCCCGCCCAGGCGCAGAGCGCTGCGCCCGGCGCCGCCCCGGCCACCGCGCCGGCCCAGGGCAAGAAGGTGCTGCGCTATGCCTTTCGCATCGCCGAGACCAACTTCGACCCGGCGCAGATCACCGACCTGTATTCGCGCACCGTGGCCAATGGCTTCTTCGAAGCGCCCTATGAATTCGAGTTCCTGGCCAAGCCCGCGCGCATGCGGCCGGCCACGGCGGCGGCGATGCCCGAGATCTCGGACGATTTCAAGACCTTCACGATCCGCATCAAGCCGGGCATCTACTTCGCCGACGACCCGGCGTTCAAGGGCAAGAAGCGTGAGCTGGTGGCCGAGGACTATGTCTATTCCCTCAAGCGCCATTACGACCCGCGCTGGAAGAGCGGCAACCTCTACATCCTGGAAGGCGCCAAGATCCTGGGGCTGAGCGAACTGCGCAAGAAGCTGCTGGCCGAGAAGAAGCCATTCGATTACGACACGCCCGTCGAAGGCTTGCGCACGCTCGACCGCTACACCTTCCAGATCAAGCTCGCAGAAGCTTCGCCGCGCTTCATCTACAGCTACTTCACCGACGGTTCGTTCACCGGTGCACTGGCGCGCGAAGTCGTCGAGTTCTACGGCGACAAGATCGGCGAACACCCGGTGGGCACCGGTCCCTATCGGCTGGCCGAATGGAAGCGCAGTTCGCGCATCGTGCTGGCCCGCAACCCGAACTTCCGCGAGCTCTACTACGACGAAAACCCGCCGGCGGGCAATGCCCGGCTGCAGGCCGTCGCGCAGAAGATGAAGGGCCAGCGCCTGCCCCTGATCGACGAGGTGCACATCTCGATCATCGAAGAGAACCAGCCGCGCTGGCTGGCCTTCCTGAACGAAGAACTGGACCTGATGGAAGAGATGCCAGCGGACTTCGCCGGCACCATCATCCCCAACAACGAGCTGGCGCCCAACCTGAAGAAGAAGGGCATCCAGATGGTGCGCTACCCGCGTGCCGATGTGGCCGTGTCCTATTTCGGCATGGAAAACCCGGTCGTCGGCGGCTACGAACCGCACAAGGTGGCGCTGCGCCGCGCCATCGCGCTGGCCATCGACATCGACCGCGAGATCCGCCTGGTGCGGCGCGGCCAGGCCATCCCGGGGCAGGGCCCGATCGGGCCCGAGGTCTTCGGCTACGACCCGCGCGTGAAGACCGTGATGAGCGACTACGACGTCGGCCGCGCCAAGGCCCTGCTGGACCTGCACGGCTACGTCGACAAGGACGGCGACGGCTGGCGCGACCAGCCCGACGGCAAGCCGCTGGTGCTGGAGTATTCGACCCAACCCGACCAGCAGAGCCGGGCGCTGATCGAGCAGTGGAACAAGAACATGAAGGCGATCAACATCAGGATCGAATTCAAGACCGCCAAATGGCCCGAGAACCTGAAGAGCAGCCGTGCCGGCAAGCTGATGATGTGGGGCGTGGGCTGGAGCGCCGGGCAGCCCGATGGCGACACCTTCCTGGCACTGGGCTACGGCCCGAACAAGGGCCAGGCCAACCACGCGCGCTTTGACCTGCCGGCCTTCAACCAGCTCTACGAAAAGCAGCGCACCATGCCCGACGGCCCCGAGCGCCAGGCCGTGATGGCCGAAGCCGCCAAGCTGATGGTGGCCTACATGCCCTACAAGGTGCATGTGCATCGCATCTTCACCGACCTGACCCAGCCCTGGGTGACGAACTACCACCGCAACATCTTCGTGCGCGATTTCTGGAAGTACATCGACATCGACCTGGAAGCGCAGGCCCGCCGCCGCGGGGCGGCGCAGTGAAACGCCGCCAGACGCTGGCGCTGGGCGCGGCCACGGGCGCGGCCCTGGCCCTGCCCGCGCTGGCGCAGCAGGCATCACCCCCGCCCGCATCCAGCAGCCAGCGCGTGCTGCGCTACGCCTTCGTGGCTGCCGAGACCAACTTCGACCCGGCGCAACTGAACGACGTCTATTCGATCACCGTTACCTCGCACATCTTCGAAGCGCTCTACAACTACGACCACCTGGCGCGCCCGCCCAAGGTGGTGCCGCTGGTGGCGGCGGCCATGCCCGAGATCACGCCAGACTTCAAGGTCTGGACGATCAGGATCCAGAGCGGCATCTTTTTCGCCGACGACCCGGCCTTCGGCGGAAAGAAGCGCGAGCTCACGGCCGAAGACTTCGTCTACACCTTCAAGCGCTTTGCCGACCCGGCCAACAAGAGCCCGAACTGGTCGACGCTGGAAGAGCAGCAGATCCTGGGCCTGGCCGAAGTGCGCGAACAGTCGCTGGCCACGCGCAAACCTTTCGACTACGACCGGCCGATCGAAGGCCTGCGCGCACTGGACCGCTACACGCTGCAGTTCAAGCTGGCGGCTTCGCGCCCGCGCCTGATGGAAGTGCTGGCCGCGACCGAGCTGTACGGCGCCGTGGCGCGCGAAGTGGTGCAGAAGTACGGCGACACCATCGGCGCACACCCGGTGGGCACGGGGCCCTACAGGCTGGCCGAATGGCGCCGGTCTTCGCGCATCGTGCTGGAGCGCAACCCGGCCTACCGCGAACGCCTGTGGCAAGCCGAGCCGGCGGCCGACGACGCTGCCGGCCAGGCCATCGCGGCCCGGCTGCGGGGCCGGCGCATCCCGCTGATCGACCGCGTCGAGATCGCCATCATCGAAGAGCCGCAGCCGCGCTGGCTGTCGTTCCTGAACGGGCAGTTCGACCTGCTCGAACGCGTGCCGGCCTCGTTCATCAGCCTGGCCATGCCGGGCGGCAAGATCGCGCCCAACCTGGCGAAGCAGGGCATCAAGGGCGAGATCGTGCTGGGCACCGACGCGGTGATGACCTACTTCAACATGGAAGACCCGGTGGTGGGCGGCTACGCCCCGCACCAGGTAGCGCTGCGCCGCGCCATTGGCCTGGCCATCGACCTGGAACGCGAAATCAAGGTGCTGCGCCGCGGCATGGCCATCCCGGCGCAAAGCCCCATCGTGCCTTTCACGAGCGGCTACGACCCGCGCTTCAAGAGCGAGAACAGCGAATACAACCCGGCCCGCGCCAAGGCCCTGCTGGACCTCTACGGCTACACCGACCGCAACGGCGACGGCTGGCGCGAGATGCCCGACGGCAAGCCGCTGGTGCTGCTGTCGGCCACGCAGGCCACGCAGGACAGCCGCGAGCAGGGCGACCTGCTGCAGAAGAACCTGGCCGCCGTCGGCCTGAAGATCGAGTTCCAGCCCGCGCAGTGGCCCGAGAACCTGAAGGCCGCGCGCGCCGGCAAGCTGATGATGTGGGGCGTGGCGGCTTCGGCATCGGGCGGCGACGGGCAAGGGGCGCTGACCTACCTGTACGGCCCGCAGTCGGGCGAATACAACCTGGCGCGCTTCAAGCTGCCGGCCTTCGACGCCGTCTACGACCAGCTGACGCAAGTGCCCGACGGCCCCGAACGCGACGCCCTGTTCGTGCAGGCCAAGCGCCTGGCCGTGGCCTACATGCCCTACAAGATGCACTGCCACCGGCTGATCGCCGACGTGATGGTCAAGCGCCTGCAGGGCTACCGCCGCCCGGCCTACTGGTTCAACTGGTGGCACATGGTTGACATGGAGATGAGTGCATGAAACGCCGACACGCCGTGGCGCTGACCGCTGCCACCCTGGCTGCACCCCTGGGGCTGCCAGCATCTGCGCAACCCGCCGCCACGGGCCCGCGGCGCGTGCTGCGCTACGCCTTCCCGGTGGCCGAAACCGGCTTCGACCCGGCGCGCATCAACGACACCTATTCGCGCACCGTCACTGCCCACATCTTCGAAGCGCTCTACACCTACGACCACCTGGCCCGCCCGCCGCGGCTGGTGCCGCTGACAGCTGCCGGCATGCCCGAGCACAGCGACGACTTCCGCACCTGGACCTTCCGCGTGCAGCCCGGCATCCATTACGCCGACGATCCGGCGTTCAAGGGCGTGCGGCGTGAACTGGTGGCAGCGGACTTCGCCTACGCCGTCAAGCGCTTCGTCGACCCGGCCGTGAAGAGCCCGCTGGCCGCCAGCGTCGAGAACTGGAAGGTGCTGGGCCTGAACGCGCTGCGCAAGGCCGCGCTGGCCGGCCCCAAGCCCTTCGACTACGACGCGCCCATCGACGGCCTGCGCACGCTGGACCGCTACACCCTGCAGTTCCGGCTGGAAGACCCGGACCCGCGCTTCTTCGAGAACATGTCGGTCAGTGACCTGTTCAACGGCGTGGCGCGCGAGGTGGTGGATTTCTACGGCGACAAGATCGCCGAACACCCGGTGGGCACCGGGCCGTTCCGCCTGGCCAGCTGGCGGCGGTCGTCGATGATCGTGCTGGAACGCAACCCGGCCTACCGCGAACGCCTGTGGGACGCCCAGCCCGCTGCCGACGACGCCGAGGGCCAGGCCATCGCCGCCAAGCTGCGCGGGCGCCGGCTGCCGCTGCTGGACCGGGTGGAGATCTCGATCATCGAGGAGACGCAGCCGCGCTGGCTGTCGTTCGTGAACGGCGAACACGACTTCGTCGATCGCGTGCCGCCGGACTTCATCAACGTCGCCATGCCCGGCCGCCAGGTGGCGCCCAACCTGGCGAAGAAGGGCATGCGCGGGGCCATCACCCTGGTCAGCGACATCGTGCTGACCTACTTCAACATGGAAGACCCGGTGGTGGGCGGGCTGGAACCGCACAAGGTGGCGCTGCGCCGCGCCATCAGCCTGGGCGTGGACCTGGACCGCGAGATCCGCCTGCTGCGCCGGGGCATGGCCATCCCGGCGCAAAGCCCGGTGATGCCCCACCTGAGCGGCTACGACCCGGCGTTCAAGAGTGAGGCCAGCGAATACAACCCCGCCCGCGCCAAGGCTCTGCTGGAACTGCATGGCTATGTCGACCGCAACCGCGACGGCTGGCGCGAACAGCCCGATGGATCGCCCCTGGTGCTGAACATCAGCTCGCAGCCCGACCAGAACAGCCGCCAGCTCAACGAGCTGTGGCAGAAGAACATGCAGGGCATCGGCATCCGCGTGGCCTTCAAGACCGCCAAGTGGCCGGAAAACCTGAAGGCCGCGCGTGCCGGCAGCCTGCAGATGTGGGGCGTGGCCTCGGCTGCCAGCGGGGGCGACGGCCTGGGCATGCTGACGCGCTACTTCGGCCCGCAGGCCGGCAACCAGAACCTGGCGCGCTTCAAGCTGCCGGCCTTCGATGCCATCCACGAGAGGATGAGCGTGCTGCCCGACGGCCCCGAGCGCCTGGCCCTGTTCGACCAGGCCAAGCGCCTGGCGATCGCCTACATGCCCTACAAGCTGCACTGCCACCGCTTCGTGGCCGACATGATGTGGCCGGGTGTGGACGGCTACCGCCGGCCGGTGTACTGGAACGAGTGGTGGCACATGGTCGACGTCGACCCGGCGGTGCGCCAGGCGTGAAGCGGCGCCAGGCCCTGGGCCTGACGGCGGCCTGGGCTGCCGGGGCGCTGCCGCTGGCCAGGCCGGGGCAGGCGCAGGCGCAGACCCCTCCACCGGCAGCCACCCGGGTGCTGCGCTACGCCTTCCCCGTGGCCGAAAGCAGCTTCGACCCGGCGCAGATCAGCGACGTCTATTCGCGCACCGTCATCTGCCACATCTTCGAATCGCCCCTGGCCTACGACCACCTGGCCCGGCCGGCGAAGATGGTGTTGCTGACCGCGGCTGCGATGCCCGAGCACAGCGCCGACTACCGCACCTGGACGGTACGCCTGCGCCCGGGCATCTACTTCGCCGACGATCCGGCGTTCAAGGGCGTGCGAAGAGAGCTCGTGGCCGAAGACTATGTCTACAGCTTCAAGCGCTTTGCCGACCCGGCCGTCAAGAGCCCCCTGTGGGCCAGCATGCAGCAGCGCAAGTTCATCGGCCTGGAAGCGCTGCGCCAGCAGGCATTGAAGGACAAGAAGCCCTTCGACTACGACCAGCCCATCGAAGGCCTGCGCGCACTGGACCGCACCACCCTGCAAGTGCGCTTGGAAGACCCGCTGCCGCGCTTCCCCGAAGTGCTGGCCACCAGCGGCTGGTACGGCGCGGTGGCGCGCGAGGTGGCTGATTTCTATGGCGACCGCATCGGCGAACACCCCGTGGGCACGGGGCCCTTCAGGCTGGCGCAGTGGCGGCGATCGTCGCTCATCGTGCTGGAGCGCAACCGCGCCTACCGCGAACGCCTGTGGGAAGCCGAGCCCGCCGCCGACGATGCCGAAGGCCAGGCCATTGCCGCCAGGCTGCGCGGCCGTCGCCTGCCGCTGCTGGACCGGGTGGAGGTGTCCATCATCGAAGCCGAGCAGCCGCGCTGGCTGTCGTTCCTGAACGGCCAGGCCGACCTGGTGGACCGGCTGCCCAACGAATTCATCGACGTCGCCATGCCCGGCGGCCGTGTGGCACCCAACCTGGCCAAGCGCGGCATCCGCGGCCAGCGCGTGCTGACGGCCGACGTGACGATGACCTTCTACAACATGCAGGACCCGGTGCTGGGCGGCCTGGAGCCGCACAAGGTGGCCCTGCGCCGCGCGATGAACCTGGCGGTGGACCTGGACCGCGAAATCCGCAGCGTGCGCCGCGGCATGGCCATCCCGGCGCAAAGCCCGGTGCTGCCCTACATGAGCGGCTACGACCCGAAGTTCAAGAGCGAGAACAGCGACCACGACCCGGCGCGTGCCCGCGCCCTGCTGGACCTGTACGGCTACATCGACCGCGACGGCGACGGCTGGCGCGAAGGGCCCGACGGCCGCCCCCTGGAACTGGAATGCGCCACCCAGCCCGACCAGACGACGCGACAGCTCAACGAGCTGTGGCAGAAGGCCATGCAGGCCATCGGCATCCGCATGCGTTTCAAGACCGCCAAGTGGCCCGAGAACCTGAAGGCCGCGCGCGCTGGCCAGCTGCAGATGTGGGGCGTGGCCAGCAGCGCCACCAGCGGCGATGGCCAGGCCATGCTGACGCGCTACTACGGCCCGCAGGCCGGGCAGCAGAACCTGTCGCGCTTTGCCCTGCCCGAGTTCGACGCCCTGCACGACCGGCTGAGCGTGCTGCCCGACGGCCCCGAGCGCGAAGCCCTGTTCGACCGCGCCAAGCGCCTGGCCGTGGCCTATGCGCCCTACAAGCTGCATGTGCACCGGCTGGTGGCCGACCTGCATCACCCTGCGGTCGTGGGCTATCGCCGCCCCGTGTTCTGGAACGAGTGGTGGCACTTCGTGGATGTGGAGCCCGGCCTGCAACATGACGCTGCCTGAATCCTGGGCGCTGCAGCGCCGCGACTTCATCGCCACGGGCGCAGCCGGCCTGCTGCTGCCGGCGTCCGCACGCGCCAGCGCCCCCGCCAAGACGCTGCGCGTGGTGCAGAACATCGCCGAAAGCGGCTTCGACCCGCCGCGCGTGAGCGACCAGACCTCGCTGCGCATCAACGCGCACATCTTTGAATCGCCGCTGACGTATGACCTGCTGGCCCGCCCGGCGGTGCTGGTGCCGCAGACGGCGGCGGCGCTGCCGGAAGTCTCGGCCGACTTCAAGCGCTTCGTCGTCACGCTGCGCCCGGGCATCTTCTTTGCCGACGACCCGGCGTTCAAGGGCCGGCCCCGCGAGCTGACGGCGGCCGACCATGTCTACGCCATCAAGCGCTACTACGACCCGGCCACCATCACCGAACACCTCTACATCTTCGAGAACGAGAAGATCCTGGGCCTGAGCGAACTGCGCGCCCAGGCGCTGAAGGCCAAGACGCCGTTCCCGTACGACGTGGAAGTACCCGGCCTGCGCGTGCTCGACCGCTACCGCTTCGAGGTGCGGCTGGCCGAGCCTTCGCCACGCTTCACGGCCCTGCTGGCCAGCGCTTCCGGCTACGCCGTGGCGCGTGAGGTGGTGGAAACCTATGGCAACGACATCATGGCCCACCCGGTGGGCACCGGGCCCTTCCGGCTGGCGCAGTGGCGGCGGGGGTCGGAAATCGTGCTGGAAAAGAACCCGCGCTTTCGCGAACAGGTGTTCCAGACCGTGGGTGCCGGCCCCGCGCCCGAACTGCAGGCCGCTGCGCAGCGCCTGGCCGGCACCCGTGCGCCGCGGGTGGACCGCATCGAGATGAAGATCATCGAGGAAGCGCAGCCCCGCTGGCTGGCCTTCCTGCGCGGCGAATTCGACGTGCTCACCGTGCCGCCGGATTTCGGCCAGCTGGCCATGCCCGGCGGGCAGATCGCGCCCTTCCTGCAACGCCAGCGCGTGCGCGCCGAACGCAACCTCTCGCCTTCGCTCAGCCACACCTTCTTCAATTTCGAAGACCCGCTGGTGGGCGGCCTGGCACCGCACAAGGTGGCCCTGCGCCGCGCCATCGCGCTGGCCCACGACAACCTGGAACAGGTGCGCAGCGTGATCCGCGACCAGGCCGTGCCGGCGCAGAGCAGCATCCCGCCGCACTGCTATGGCTACGACCCGCAGTTCAAGAGCGAGCTCACCTCGCCTTCGTACGCCCGCGCCCGCGCGCTGCTGGACGTGCACGGCTACATCGACCGCGACGGTGATGGCTGGCGCGAAACGCCCGACGGCCAGCCGCTGCTGCTGCGCATTGCCTTC
>JAIXZR010000074.1 GCA_027489455.1 Rubrivivax sp.
CAGCCCGCCCAGCGTGGCCAGCACCGGCATCAGCCAAGACAGGCTGCCCCAGATGGCGACGCCGCGCAGGGCTACGTCCAGCATCATTTCCTTGCTGATGAAGCCGTTGAAGGGCGGGATGCCCGCCATGGCGGCCGCCGCGATCAAGGCCAGCGTGCCGACGATGGGCAGCACGCTGAACAGCCCGCCGAGCTTGCGCATGTCGCGCGTGCCGGTTTCGTGGTCGACGATGCCCGCACTCATGAACAGCGCCGCCTTGAAAGCCGCGTGGTTGAGGATGTGGAACACCGCCACCACGATCGACATCGGGCTGGACAGCCCGATCAGGAAGGTGATGAGCCCCAGGTGGCTGATGGTGCTGTAGGCCAGCAGGCCCTTCAGGTCGTGCTTGAAGATGGCGACGAAGGCCGCGAACACCATCGTGAGCAGGCCGATGGTGGCAACGATGCCCCCAAAAAGATCGGTGCCACCGAGCACCGGGTACAGGCGCAGCAGCAGGAACAGCCCGGCCTTCACCATCGTGGCCGAATGCAGGTACGCCGACACGGGCGTGGGCGCGGCCATGGCTTCGGGCAGCCAGAAGTGGAAGGGCAGCTGCGCGCTCTTGGTGAAGCAGCCCAGCAGCACCAGGCCCAGGATCAGCGGGTAGCGCGGGTCGGCCTGGATCTGCGCGATCAGCCCCGGCGTGTTCAGCATCACGCTCAGGTCGTAGGTGCCGGCCACCTGGCCCAGCACGATGACACCCGCCAGCAGCGCCAGCCCGCCGCCACCGGTGACGGTGAGCGCCATGCGCGCACCGAAGCGGGCGTCATGCCCCTTCTTGGGATGCGACCCCCAGTAGCCCACCAGCAGGAAGCTGCTGATGCTGGTGAGTTCCCAGAACACCACCATCAGCAGCAGGTTGTCCGACAGCACGATGCCCAGCATCGCCGCCATGAACAGCATCAGCTGGCTGTAGAACTTGCCGGCCGGGTCGTCGTGGTGCAGGTAGAAGGCGGCGTAAATGACGATCAGCAGCCCGATGCCGCTGATGAGCAGCGCGAACATCCAGGCCAGGCCGTCCAGCCGGTAGTTGGCATTCAGACCGATGGCCGGGATCCATTCGGCCTGCGTCAGCAAGGTCTGGCCGCTGAACACGGGCCCCGCCAGCGTCGCCAGCAAGCCCAGCACCGACAGTGCCACGGCGCCGGCGATGGCGGCCGTGGCGGCACGCCGGGCGGAGGTGTTCACCCGGCCCACCCCCAGGCACAGCAGTGTGCCCAGGACCAGGGGCAGCAGGACGATCAGCGCAAGCGGGCTCATGCGGGCGGGGACGGGGCGGCGTGGGGATACGGATGCCGGGCGGGGCGGGGCCCGCGGCAAGGGCCGCGCAGCGGGCAAAGCCGCGGAGTTTAGGCCAGCACCTTTCACCAGCCTGAAGCCCCGACAGGGCCGCTGGCTACACTTTCAGCCTCGTCAGCACCACGCGCCCAGCGTCCATTTGCCATGAGCACCACCATCCGCCACGCCGACCTGGTCGAGACCGTGGCTGCCGCGCTGCAGTTCATCAGCTACTACCACCCGGCGGACTACATCAGCCACCTGGCCCGCGCCTATGAACGCGAAGTCTCGCCCGCCGCCAAGGACGCGATCGCGCAGATCCTGACCAACAGCCGCATGTGCGCAGAATGCCACCGCCCCATCTGCCAGGACACCGGCATCGTCAATGTCTTCCTGAAGATCGGCATGGACGTGCGCTTCGAAGGCTTCCCGGGCAGCGTGGAAGACGCCGTGAACGAAGGTGTGCGGCGCGCCTACCTGGATCCGGACAACAAGCTGCGCGGCTCCGTCCTGGCCGACCCGATCTTCGAGCGCAAGAACACCAAGGACAACACACCCGCCGTCATCCACATGAGCGTGGTGCCCGGCAACACGGTGGACGTGACGGTGGCGGCCAAGGGTGGCGGCAGCGAGAACAAGAGCAAGTTCGTGATGATGAACCCCAGCGACAACCTGGTGGACTGGGTGATGAAGACCGTGCCCACCATGGGCGCGGGCTGGTGCCCGCCGGGCATGCTGGGCATCGGTGTGGGCGGCACGGCCGAGAAAGCCATGCTGCTGGCCAAGGAAGTGCTGATGGAGCCCATCGACATGTTCGAACTGCTGGCCCGCGGCCCTGCCAGCAAGCTGGAGGAGCTGCGCATCGAGCTGTACGAGAAGGTCAACGCGCTGGGCATCGGCGCGCAGGGCCTGGGCGGGCTGACGACGGTACTGGACGTGAAGATCGCGACCTACCCCACCCACGCCGCCAGCAAGCCCGTGGCGATGATCCCCAACTGCGCCGCCACCCGCCATGCCCACGTGGTGCTGGACGGCAGCGGCCCGGCCTTCATGGACGTGCCCAGCCTGGACCTGTGGCCGGCCGTGCACTGGGCCCCCGACTACGCGCGCAGCAAACGGGTGGACCTGGACACGCTGACGCGCGAACAGGTGGCCAGCTGGACCCCGGGCCAGACCCTGCTGCTGAACGGCCGGATGCTCACCGGGCGCGACGCCGCGCACAAGCGCATCCAGGACATGCTGGCCAGGGGCGAAAGCCTGCCGGTGGACTTCACCGACCGCGTCATCTACTACGTCGGCCCGGTGGACCCGGTGCGCGACGAAGTGATGGGCCCGGCCGGCCCGACCACAGCCACGCGCATGGACAAGTTCACCGAGATGATGCTGGCCCAGACCGGGCTGATCGGCATGATCGGCAAGGCCGAGCGCGGCCCGGCCGGCATCGAGGCCATCAAGAAGCACAAGAGCGCCTACCTGATGGCCGTGGGCGGCGCGGCTTACCTGGTGGCCAAGGCCATCCGCAGTGCCAGGGTGGTGGGCTTCGCCGATCTCGGCATGGAAGCCATCTACGAATTCGAGGTCAAGGACATGCCGGTGACGGTGGCGGTCAGCGCCGACGGCACCAGCGTGCACGACACCGGGCCGAAGGAGTGGCAGGCGCGCATCGGCAAGATCCCGGTGACGGTGGCCTGACTTTGTCTCGATGGCCCAGCACTTCGAAGTCCACCCTCAGAACCCGCAGCCGCGTCTGCTGAAGCAGGCCGCGGCGCTGCTGCATGGCGGTGGCGTGCTGGCGGTGCCCACCGACAGCAGCTACGCGCTGGTGTGCCACCTCGACGACAAGGCTGCGGCCGAGAACCTGCGCCGCATCCGGCAGGTGGACGACAAGCACCACCTCACCTTGCTCTGCCGCGATTTGAGCGAGCTCGCGCGCTTCGCCCGGGTCGACAACCGGCAGTTCCGGCTGCTGAAGCTGGGCACGCCCGGGCCCTACACCTTCATCCTGGAAGCCACCAAGGAAGTGCCGCGGCGCCTGAGCCACCCCAGCCGCCGCACCATCGGCCTGCGGGTACCCGACCATCAGGTCCTGCAGGACCTGCTGGCGCTCTTCGGCGAGCCGCTGCTGGCCACGACGCTGATCCCCCCCGGCGAGAGCGACGCACTGAATGACGCCGAGGACATCCTCGCCCGCTTCCCCAAGCAACTGCAGGCCGTGGTCGACGCGGGCGCCTGCCCCATGCAGCCCACTACCGTGGTGGACCTCAGCGGCGACGAGCCCGAGGTGGTGCGCCAGGGCCGTGGCGATCTCGCGCGGCTGGGCCTGTAGCCGGCGGGCGCGTCACCCCGGCGTGAAGAGCGCCTTGATCTGCGACAGTGCGCTCGGGTCTTCGATCGTCGTCAGGTCACCCGGATCACGGCCTTCGCAGACGGCCTGCAGCGCACGGCGCAGCAGCTTGCCCGACCGCGTCTTGGGCAAGGTATTCACGAAACGCACGCGCGCCGGCCGGGCCACGGCACCAAGCTGCCCGTCGACGAGCTTCATGATGTCGCCTTCCAGCCTCAGGGCATCGTTCGCGTCCTGGGCGAGGGTGGCGTCCTTGAGCACAACGAAGGCCATGGCCACCTGGCCTTTCAGGCTGTCGGCCACGCCCACCACGGCCACTTCGGCCACTGCGGCGTGGCTGCTGATGCTTTCCTCGATCTCGCGCGTGCCCAGGCGGTGGCCGGCCACGTTGATCACATCGTCGGTGCGGCCCAGGATGAAGAAGTAGCCGTCCTCGTCGCGGATGCCCCAGTCGAAGGTGCTGTACACCTGCCGGCCCGGGACGGCCTGCCAGTAGGTCTTGAGGAAGCGCGCATCGTCGCGCCACACCGTCTGCATGAAGCCGGGGGGCAGCGGGCCTTCGATCACCAGCACACCCTTCTGGTGGGCGCCCTTCAATTCTTCGCCCGTCGCTTCATCGACCAGCTTCACGTCGTAGCCCGGCATCGGTACGCCGGGGCTGCCGAACCTGCTGTCCTTGTGCTCGATGCCGTTGGCCACGGTCAGGATGGGCCAGCCGCTTTCGGTCTGCCAGTAGTTGTCGATGATCGGGCGGCCCAGGGCATCAGAGATCCAGCGCGCGGTGGGCTCGTCCAGCGGTTCACCGGCCAGGAACAGCGCACGCAGGCTGCTCAGGTCGTGCTTCTTCAGCGCGGCCGGGTCCTGCTTCTTCAGCACGCGCACGGCGGTGGGCGCGCTGAACATCGCGGTCACCTTGTACTTCTCGACCAGGCTCCACCAGATGGCGGCGTCGGGCTCGCCCGCCATGCCACGCGTGGGCAGGCCTTCGTAGAGGATGGTGGCCATGCCGGCGATCAGCGGGCCGTAGACGATGTAGCTGTGGCCCACCACCCAGCCCACGTCGCTGGTGCTGAAGAACGTCTCGCCCGGCTGGCCCATGAAGATCTGCTCCATGCTCGCCGCCAGCGCCACGGCATAGCCGCCGGTATCGCGCTGCACGCCCTTGGGCTTGCCGGTGGTGCCGCTGGTGTACAGGGTGTAGCTGGGGTGGGTGCTGTCGACCCAGACGCAGGGCACGACTTCATCGTGGTACGTGGCGCGCAGTGCCGTGTAGCTGTGGTCGCGGCCGCGCACGAATTCGTACGGGCTCAGTCGCCGGTCCACCATCAGCACGGCCTGCGGCTTGTGCGTGGCCAGGCGGATGGCCTCGTCCAGCAGGGGCTTGTAGGGCACGACCTTCCCGCTGCGGCTGCCGGCGTCGGCGCTCACGATCACGGTCGGCTGGGCATCGTCGATGCGGCTGGCCAGGCTGACGCTGGCAAACCCGCCGAACACGACCGAGTGGATGGCGCCGATGCGCGCGCAGGCCAGCATCGCAAAGGCCGCCTCGGGAATCATCGGCAGGTACACCAGCACGCGGTCACCTTGCTTCACGCCCAGGGCCCGCAGGCAGGCGGCCATGCGCTGCACCTCGGTGTGCAGTTCGCTGAAGGTGTAGACGCGTTCCTGCCCGGTCTCGGTGGACACGTAGATCAGCGCCGCGGCATCGGGGCGCAGGGCGGCATGGCGGTCCACGGCGTTGTGGCACAGGTTGGTGGTGCCGCCGGTGAACCACTTCGTGAAAGGCGGGTTGTCGTTGTCGCAGACGCGCGTGAAGGGCTGCTGCCAGTCCACGCGGGCCGCCTGCTCGGCCCAGTAGGCGTCACGGTCGGCGAGGGAGCGGTGGTGGACTTCGGCGTAGCGCATGGCGGTCTCCAGGGGTGCTTCAATGGGTGGCGGGGTCTGCGCCACGCCTGCCGGGCATTTTCGGCCCGGCGCTTGCGCGGTGCTGACTGACGCGGCCGCTCCGCCGCCATCCAGGGGGCGGTCTCAGGCGATCTTCACCACCACACGCCCGCGGATCCGGCCCGCCATCAGCTGTTCGGCCGCCGCGACGGCGCCTGCCAGCGGCACTTCGGTGGTCATGCGTTCCAGCAGCGCTGGGTCAAGATCGCTCGCCAGGCGCGCCCAGGCTTGCTGGCGCAGGGGCAGCGGCGCCATCACGCTGTCCACCCCCAGCAGCGCGACGTTGCGCAGGATGAAGGGCATCACCGTGCAAGGCAGGTCAGCGCCCTGGGCCAGGCCGCAGGCAGCCACGGCCCCGCCATAGCGCGTCTGCGCCAGCGCATTGGCCAGCGTGTGGCTGCCCACCGCATCGACGACCGCAGCCCAGCGCTCTTTCTGCAGCGGCTTGCCCGGGGCTGCGAGTTCGGCCCGGTCGATCACGCCGCTGGCCCCCAGGGCCAGCAGATAGTCGGCTTCGGCCGCCTTGCCCGTGGCGGCCACCACCCGGTAGCCCAGCCGCGCCAGCACGGCCACGGCCACCGAGCCCACGCCGCCGGTGGCACCGGTGACCAGCACGTCGCCGGCGGTGGCCGGCTGCAGGCCCTGGCGCTCCAGCGCCATCACGCACAGCATCGCGGTGTAGCCCGCGGTGCCAATGGCCATGGCCTGCCGCGGAGTGAAGGCCTCGGGCAGCGGCACCAGCCAGTCGCCCTTCAGCCGCGCCCGGCCGGCCAGACAGCCCCAGTGCGTTTCGCCCACGCCGAAGCCGTTGTGCACGAAGCGGTCGCCGGGCTTCCAGGCCGGATGCCGGCTTTCCAGCACGATGCCCGCGCCATCGATGCCGGCCACCATCGGCCACTGGCGCACCACGGGCGCCTTGTGGGTGATGGCCAGGCCATCCTTGTAGTTGAGCGTGGAGTACTCGGGCTGCACGAGCACGTCGCCGGCCTCGGGCAGGCGGGCTTCATCGATGCTGGCCAGGCCGGCACGGAAGCCGGCATCGTCTTTCTCCAACAGCAGGGCTTGGAACATGGCGGGGGGCCGAGGGCCGGAAGTGCACGGGGCCTGGATGATGAGCGATTTGACACCGCGCAACGGCGGCCCCTATGCTCCGCGCGCCCCGCCCCCCCATGACCACCCCTCGCCCCCCTGCCCCGCAACGCCTGGCGCACCGCCGGGTTCGGCCATGGGTGCGCGCGGCGGTGCTGTGCGGGGCCCTGGTTGCGGCGGCGCAGGTGCACGCGCAAGCCCAGCCCGAAGGCGCGCCGGCGCCCGCCGTCCAGCCCGAAGCCGGCGATGCCGTACTGCAGTTGCTGCAGCAGAAGGGCCTGCTGCGTGACGCAGCCGAAAGCCCGCTGGTGCGCCAGGTGCGCGACACGGCGTCAGACATGGTGATGTCGGCCATGCAGTTCCTGGGGGTTCCCTACCGGCGCGGCGGCAGCAGCGAAACCGAAGGCTTCGACTGCAGCGGCTTCACGCGCCACGTGTTCGAACGCAGCATCGGCCTGGTGCTGCCACGCCGTGCCGACGAGCAGGCCAGCCTGGATAGCCTGCATGCGGTGCGCCGCGAAGAGCTCAAGCCCGGCGACCTGGTGTTCTTCAACACCATGCGCAGGGCCTTTTCGCACGTGGGCATCTATATCGGCGAAGGCAAGTTCATCCACGCCCCCCGCACGGGCGGTCAGGTGCGGATCGAGGACATGCGCCAGGCCTACTGGACGCAGCGCTTCAATGGCGCGCGCCGGGCCGCGATGCTGCAGACCGACACCCCGGAAGCCAGCAGCCGCTGAAGCCCGGCGGCCCAGCAGCCCGCCCAGAGCCCGCCAAATCAGCGCTGGGCCACCACCGCGCTGGCAGCAGGCGCAGCAGCCACGGGTGCAGGCGGACGCACGATCGGGCCGCGCAGTTCCGGATAGTCCCCCAGCATGCTGGTGCCAAAGAGTGGCTTGTAGGCCCCTTTGTGGCAGGTCTGGCAGCCGACCTTGGGGTTGTCGCCTTCGGCGCTGAGGCGATGCGCCGGCAGCAGAGGCCCGATGGGGTTGAGGTGGTTCACGTTCAGGTCGCGCACCATGCGGATGCCATACCAGGCCGTGGCTCGCTGCGGTGAGCTCTGGTCCCAGGCCGCCAGGGCGCGCGAGTTGTGGCAATACGTGCAATTCACGCCCAGCGACTGGCTCATGTAGATCATCAGGCCGTAGGTGAACTCGGCCTGCCGGATCGAATGGCGGTTGTCGCCCGCCAACGCTGTCGTGCCCTGCACCCGGATGTCGGGCGACTCGGTGTTGAGGTAAGTGGACAAAGGGTCGTAGGGGAGCGAACTGTTGCCGACCGCCACCACGCCGGCGGTGTTCTGCTGCACCCGGTTGCCCATCAGGTTCTGGCCTTGGCCGCCCTCGCCAGGGTGCTTGAACCAGTCGCCCGAGGGCACGGCCTGACCGCGGTGGCAGGTCCAGCAAGTGACGCCCGTGGCGGCGACGTGCGGCTGCCAGCGCGTGTTGATCTCGCGCGTCATCTGCAGCATGCGGCGCGCCACCACCTTGGGGTACTTCTCGTCGGACGCCAGGTTGTTGGGGTTGTGGCAGAACTCGCAACCCTGATCGGGCGCGATCCATGTCGACATGGCCTGCATCAGGCGGGAGAACTCCAGGACGTTCAGGTCCTTCAGCACCTGGACGTTCTTGTGCACTTCGCCCACCAGAGGGGTGTCGGGCTCGGCCTCATCCACGGGCTCTGGCTCGGGGATCTGATTGGCCACCACGGCCTGCGGGGCGTAGGTGGGCTCGTACAGCTGCAGCATGCCGGTGCCGCGGTAGCCGCGCTGGACGGTGTCGGCACGGTCACATGCGGCCAGCAGCCACAGCGCACCGAACAGGGGGATCAACCAACGCCAGGACCGCGCATGGCTGGCGCGCCGCGGTCGACGGAACTCAGGCTCTGTGGCCCTGCAGGCTTGTCTCGGGCTCATGGCGTCCCCTTGCGGCGACGGAGTCGGCCGGATGGAACGAAAAGTGCATCCAGGGCCGATGTCGCAGTGTAATCCTAGATTGACAATCAACTTTGTCAATCCCGTTTGACACCTAAACGCTCATCTGTTACGGGACCGGAGGCAGCCCAAAAAGAGAAAAGCCCGCCTGCCGGAAGGCAAGCGGGCGGTCGACGTTACCGGCGCGTCAGGCGGCCTTCTTGACCTTGAAGTTCCGGCACCAGCCGTCCTTGTTCACCAGACGGCCACCGAAGAAGGAGCACGGGCCCCACTCTGCCCCCGGCGCGCCCGAGAAGAGCTGGCAGGTGCTGCATTTCTGCTCCGCGGTATGGCGCGGGAACTTGGCCTTGTCGACCTTGGTGGTGTCCAGCCTGAAACCCATGGACTTGGCATAGGGGTCAGCCTCGGTCAGCTTCTCCGTGGACACGGGGTCGGCTGCGAAGGCCGTCGATGTCGCCAGCGCTGCGCCACCGCAGGCCACATGGAGCATGAAGACGCGTCGGCTGTTGGAAGTCTTGCTCATGGATCGCTTGTCTCCGGGATGGATGGTTTGGAAGGAAGGAAGAGGAAATCAGGGCGCGTTGCGCACCAGGCGCACGTGCAGCGGTGTCCCGTGGCTGACGGCGACCACGCCACCCGCCGCAAAGTCCATGGAATAGGCCTGGAGCGTCGACTTCAGGCTCGGGGTGCCCGTCCAGAAACCCGCCGCAGGTGTGCCGGGGAAGACCGCCAGGTTGATCCGGGGCTGGCTGCAGCGGCGTTCAGTCACCGTTGCCAGCTCGCGCACGCTGGGCAGGCGCCAATCGTTGTAGAAGAGTTCACCCGTGGCGTTGATGCGCGCGGCTGCGGCCGCACTGGCAGGCCAGTCCAGCTGGACGGCCGGGCCGGTGCACTGCCCCGTACGCCAGGTCTGGCCCAGCGGGCAACGCATCCACATCAGCTGGGTGGCTGAATCGGTGATGTGCCCGTCGGCGTCGCCGCTGAAGCGCGACGCTGGCGCCGAGGGCGCCAACGCCGCGTCGCACACCTGCTGCGCCTGTGCCGCGACCAGCGGGCTGCCGGCCAGGGCCAGTGCCACCCAGCGCGCGAAGCAGCTTCGCAACACGGGCGGCCCGCCTACTTGTCGAACCCGATGCCGGTGCCCTTGATCGGGAAGCCGCGGGCATTCTTCGGCTCCGGCGAAGCCGTCTGCCGTGTCACCAGGCCGGTCTCGATCATCTTGCCGCGATGCAGGGAGAACGAGTAAGCCTCGATGGCCGTCATGTCATCGCTGTTGACGTCCAGTGCCTTGCCGCCTTGCGGATTCTCGATGCACCAGTTCACCATCGAGCGGTAGGTCACCACCTTGTTGAACATCGGCAGGAACTTCGGGAAGGTCTGCGGGTTGGTGGCAGCCGCATCAGGATGGCAGTTGGCGCAGGCCAAGCCGTTGTTGGCCATGTCGGCCCGGCCGCCGTACCACATGTCGTGGCCACGGCTGACAGAAGCAATGAGCTTGTCCTCCATCGCCTTCAGCTCGGCCGGCGTGAAAGGCTCGCGCGCCGTGGTCTGTGTCGCCACGGCCAGCAGACCGACGGCTGCTGCAACGACGGCCCCTGCCTTGATCAGTGTCTTGTGCATGTGCATGGTGCGTCCCTTCAGGCCTTGAAGCCGTTCTTGATCGCCGGGGGCAGAGAGTCGGCGAACGGTTGGTACTGCACGAAGTTGCCACCCTTGTCGTCGATCGCGACGTAGGCGCTGCCCATGCCGTCGGACGTGTTCGAGGGGTCGGCGCGGTACTGCTGGAACTCGGGGTAAGGCAGCTCCACTGGCGGGTAGGGCCAAGGCCAGGACGTGCTCATCGTGCCCACCGAGGTGAGGTTGCCGATCTTGTTGTAGACCGTGTGGTGCACGTGACCGTGGTAGGCCATGACGTTGGCGAACTTGCCGAGGATGTCGCGCACCTCCTTGGAGTCGCTGACCTGGAAGTTCCAGCGCGGGTAGTAGTCCCACAGCGGGCTGTGCGTGAAGACCACCACAGGCGTGTCGGGCGAGAGGTTCGCGACGTCCTTCTTCAGCCAATCCAGCTGCTTCTCGTGCACGCCCCAGACGCCCGGCACGGGGCTGGCCAGCGGCATGAACCAGTCACGGCGCTGCTCGGGCGTGAGCTTCGCTTCGGTCCAGAAATCGGGCACCAGGATCGAGTTCAGACCGATGAAGTGCACGCCCTTGAGGTCGAACGACCAGGTCTCGTTGCCGAAGTTGGCGCGATAGGAGGCGCCCATGTCCAGGTACCAGTCGTGCTCGCAGGGGATAACGCGCAGTGGCGCCTTGAGCTTGGAAAGGATGCGCTTGCCCTTGGCCAGCTGGTCCGGCGTGCCGTGGTGGGACACATCGCGCGTCACCAGCACGAAATCGGGCTGGGTCTTCATCGCGTTGACCTGGGCCACCGCGTCTTCGAGCTGGCGGTCGAACACATGGTCGGCCGGGCTGTACAGGTGGGGGTCGCTGATGATCGCGAAGCGGAACGGCGTCACGGCACGACGCCCGGTCTGCGCGGACACGATGTCCACGACGCCCAGATTCACACCCACGGCCTGCGCCAGGAAGGTCGAGAAGCCCGCCTTGCCTGTCAGTCCGAGGAACTTTCTCCTGTCAGCTGTCTGTCGATCCTTCATCGCTTGTCTCCTAGGGTCCACGAATGAGACACGGCAGAAGAACGTCCACCGCGCCGTACTGCAGGGCTGGCTTCAGTGCACCAGCCGATAGCAAGGCCGACGCACATGCGCCGGCCGACAACATGGGTCAGGGAGGGCTCGGGACTTCGCCCGATGGCCTGCGGCAGCCGAACCGTGAGGGCTGGCGCGTGGACGAGAGTGGTCTCGTGGGCGATGGCGTCGCGGTGCGCGGCGCATCGAAAGGCAGGATGGGGTACTTCGCTCGCATGGCACTCTCCTCTGTTGGGTTTGGCCTGGGCGCGCGTTTGTCTCTTCTGAACGCGTGGTTCACTTTAAGCACCCACCCGTCGGAAATGAAATTGAACGTTTTTCCCTTGAGCGCGTGTTTGTCTAATATCGCGCATCGCAAAGGACACCGGCATGACCCTGGCAAAGAACGCGTCCCTGAAGCAGTTGGCCACCTTCCGCACCGTGGCGCGCCTGGGCAGCGTTTCGCTGGCGGCTGAGGAGCTGCACCTCAGCCAGTCTGCGGTCTCGATCCAGATCGGCAGCCTCGAGACGGCCGCTGGCACCCCCCTGATCGAGCGTACCGGTCGCGGCGTGCGGGTCACAGAAGCCGGGCAGATGCTGCTGGGTTACGCCGACCGGCTGCTGGCCTTGTGGCACCAGACCAGCGATGAAATGGCCAGCCTGCTGGGCGATTTCACCGGCACGCTGCGCGTGGGCGCGGTGACGACCGCAGAGCACTGGCTGCCGCGGCTGCTGGTGCGGTTCATCAACCAGAACCCCAAGGTGAGCGTGCGGCTGTTCGTCTGCAACCGGGACGACATCGTCCGCCACCTGGCGGCGCAGGACGTGGACCTGGCCGTGATGGGGCGGCCCCCCGTGGAGATCCAGGTCGACGCCTGCGCCGTGGGGAGCAACCCGCTGGCCTTCGTGGCGTCACCGGCCCACCCGCTGGCAGCCCAGGGGCCGCTCAGCCTGGCCCAGGTTGCCGATGTGCCGTTGCTCGTGCGCGAGCGCGGCTCGGGCACGCGCACCGCCGTCGAACGCGTGTTCAAGAGCCAGGGGCTGAGACTGCGCATCGGCAGCGAGCTGTCCAGCAACGAAGCCATCAAGCAAATGTGCGTCGCGGGCTTCGCACCCGCCTACCTGTCGATGCTGACCTGCCCGCTGGAGCTCGACGCCGGGCTGCTGCGCGTGCTGCCCCTGCCCGACAACCCCACCGTCAGCCAGTGGCACGTGGTCCGCGTCAGCGGCCAGCCGGTACCGCAGGTGGCGCTGGCCTTCGAAGACTTCCTGCGCCGCACCGGTGCCGACGAGATCCTGGCTCCGATCCGCCACCACCTGCAGAGCGCCGGCCGGCGTGGCCGGGCAAAATCGGCTGCATGACGGATGCCGTGATTCCGCTGGCCGACCTGCGCTACGCCGCGCAGGTGCCCCAGATACCCGCCCAGCTGCACGCGCCGCAGGGCTGGCTGGCGGATCGTCTGGGGCGGCCACTGCGGGACCTGCGCATCTCGGTCACCGACCGCTGCAACTTCCGCTGCAGCTACTGCATGCCCAAGGAAGTGTTCGACAGCCAGTACAAGTTCCTGCCGCAGTCGTCGCTGCTGTCGTTCGAGGAGATCACGCGTGCCGCCCGCCTGTTTGCCGGGCACGGGGTGGAAAAGCTGCGGCTTACCGGCGGCGAGCCGCTGCTGCGCAAGCACCTCGAGGTCCTGATCGGCCAGCTGGCGGCGCTGCGCACGCCGCAAGGCCGGGCGCTGGACATCACGCTGACCACCAACGCGTCGCTGCTGGCACGCAAGGCGCAGGCACTGCGCGACGCCGGCCTGCAGCGCGTGACCGTCAGCCTGGACGCCCTGGACGACGCCGTGTTCCGGCGCATGAACGACGTCGACTTTCCGGTCGCCGACGTGCTGGACGGCATCCAGGCCGCGCTGCGGGCCGGCCTGGCACCAGTGAAGGTGAACATGGTCGTCAAGCGCGGCACCAACGACGACCAGATCGTGCCGCTTGCCCGCCATGTGCGGGACCATTGCGGGCCCGGCGTGGTGCTGCGCTTCATCGAGTACATGGATGTGGGCGCGACCAACGGCTGGCGCATGGACGAAGTCCTGCCCTCGGCCCAGGTGCGCGAGCGGCTGCACGCGGTTCATCCGCTGCTGCGGCTGGACGCGTCGGCCCCCGGCGAGACCGCCGAGCGCTGGCGCTATGCCGATGGCGGCGGCGAAGTGGGCTTCATCAGCAGCGTCACCCAGGCCTTCTGCGGCGATTGCAACCGCGCCCGCCTGTCCACCGAAGGCAAGCTGTTCCTGTGCCTGTTTGCCAGCCGCGGCCATGACCTGCGCGCCCTGCTGCGCGGCGACTACAGCGATGCACAGATCAGTGCCGCGATCGGCCAGATCTGGGGCGAGCGCGAGGACCGCTATTCGGAACTCCGCGGCCAGGGCGGCGCCGTCCCGCAGGACGGCACGCGCCGCGTCGAGATGCACTACATCGGCGGCTGAAGGCCCGCCCTGCGCCGGCAGCGAGCAGGCCCTGCAGCGTCAATCAGCGCCGGCCATGCGCGGCGGGTCAGGCAGCGCGGGCGTAGTGATTCCGCCCGGGATCGTGGCGCGGGCAAACCAGGTGTAGACCGTGGGCACCACGAACACCGTCAGCAGCGTGCCCAGGCTCATGCCGCCCACGATCACCCAGCCGATCTGCTGGCGGCTTTCCGCCCCGGCGCCAGTGGCCAGGGCCAGTGGCAGGGCTCCCAGCACCATCGCGCCCGTGGTCATCAGGATCGGGCGCAGGCGCAGGATCGCCGCTTCCTGCACCGCCACTTGCACCGTCTTGCCCTGCTGGCGCAACTGGTTGGCGAACTCGACGATCAGGATGCCGTGCTTGGTGATCAGGCCCACCAGCGTGACCAGGCCAATCTGCGAGAACACGTTCAACGTGCCCCCGGTGAACTTCAAGGCCAGCAGCGCACCCACGATCGACAGCGGCACCGACAGCAGGATCACGAAGGGATCGATGAAGCTTTCGAACTGGGCCGACAGCACCAGGAAGATGAACAGCAGTGCCAGCACGAAGACCACCGCCAGCGCGCCCGATGAAGCCTTGAACTCGCGGCTGATACCGTTGAGCTCGGTCGCGTAGCCCGCCGGCAGCACGCGCGCCGCGGCCTCGTCCATGAACTTCAGCGCATCGCCCAGCGCATACCCGGGCGCCAGGTTGGCCGACAGCGTGACCGAGCGCCGCTGGTTGAAGTGGTTCAGCTCGCGGGGGCCCACGGCTTCGCGCACCTTCACCAGGCCGGACAGCGGCAGCATCGTGTCGCCGCGGCCGCGCACGAAGATGCGGTCGATGTCTTCCGGCGTGGCGCGGCCTCGGCTTTCGGTCTGTACCAGCACGTCGTACTGCTCGGCATCGCGCTTGTAGCGTGTGACCACGCGGCCGCCCAGCAGGGTCTCGATGCTGCGTGCCACCACGTCCACGTTCACGCCCAGATCGGCCGCGCGGGCGCGGTCCACGTCGATGAAGATCTCGGGCTTGTTCAGCTGCAGGTCGCTGTCGGGCTGCACGATGCCCGGGTTCTTCTGCATCTCGGCCATCATGGCCTGGGCCGCACGCGCCATGTTGTCGTAGCTGTCGCTGCTGACCAGCACGTACTCGATCGCGCGTGCCCGGCCGCCCTGCCCCAGGCTGGCCGGCGTGATCGGGAAGGCGCTGACCCCGGGCAGCCCCATCAGCTGCGGCAGCAGCTTCTGCGCCAGCTCGGGCGTGCCGATGCTGCGCTCGGCCCAGTCCACCGTGCGCAGCACGCCGAAAGCGCTGGACACCTGCCCGCCGCCCATGAAGGTGAAGCGGCGGTCGAACTCCGGGACCTGGGCCGTGATGCGCTCGATCGCATCCAGATAGCGCGCTGTGTACTCCAGCGTCGCGCCGTCGGGTGCGCGGATGGGCAGGAAGATCACGCCGCGGTCTTCCATCGGCGCCAGCTCGCTGCGGGCCGTGCTGTAAAGCCAGGCGCTGCCACCGGCCGAAGCCGCCATCACCACCAGCACCAGCCAGCGGTGGCGCAGCACCCAGGCCAGGGCGCGGCCGTAGCCCCGCCCCAGGCGATCCAGCAGGCCCTCCATGCCCCGATCGAAGCGCCCCGGCTGCGGGTTGTGGCGCAGCAGCTTGCTGCACATCATCGGCGTGAGCGTCAGCGCGACGAAACCCGAGACCAGCACCGCCCCGGCCAGCGTCAATGCAAATTCGCCGAACAGCCGCCCCGTGCGCCCAGGCGTGAAGGCCAGTGGCGCAAACACCGCCGCCAGCGTCAGCGTCATCGCGATCACGGCAAAGCTGATCTCGCGCGCGCCCTTGATCGCCGCCTGGAACGGCGCCATGCCCTTCTCGATGTGCCGGTAGACGTTCTCCAGTACCACGATCGCGTCGTCCACCACCAGCCCGATCGCCAGCACCAGGGCCAGCAGGGTGAGCGTGTTGATGGTGAAGCCGGCCAGTGCGATCGCGGCAAAGGCACCGATGAGGCTGACCGGGATCGTGATGAGCGGGATCACCGAAGCCCGCAGCGTGCGCAGGAAGAAGAACACCACCAGCGCCACCAGCACCACCGCTTCGGCCACCGTGGTGTAGACGGCCCGGATGGACCGGTCGATGAAGACCGAGTTGTCGTTGGCCTGGATCACGGTGACCGAAGGCGGCAGGTCGCGCTGGATCTGCGGGATCAGCGCGCGCACGCCCGCTGCCACTTCCAGCGGGTTGGCCGTGGCATTGCGCACCACGCCCGTGCTGACGGCTGGCACGCCGTTCAGGCGCACCCGGCTGCGCTCGCTGGCGGCGGCTTCTTCGACACGCGCCACATCGCGCAGCCGCACCAGGCTGCTGCCGGTGTTCTTCAGCACGATGTCGCCGAACTGCGCCACGGTGTTCAGGTCGGTGCGGGCGGTGACGCTGAATTCGCGCTGCTGGCTTTCGATCCGGCCGGCCGGCACTTCCAGGTTCTGCCGGCGGATGGCGTCTTCGACGTCCTGCACCGTCAGCCGGTAGGCCGCCAGGCGGTCCGGGTCCAGCCAGATGCGCATCGCGAACCGGCGGTCGCCACCCACCTGCACATCGGCCACACCGGTGACGGTCTGCAGCCGCGGCTTGACGACGCGGTTGATCAGGTCGGTCAGTTCCAGCGGATCCATGGTCTCGCTGGTGTAGGCCAGCCAGATCGTGGGCGTCGCGTCGGCCTCGACCTTGCTGATCACGGGCTCGTCGGCCGCCGTGGGCAGCCGGCCGCGCACCCGGGCCACGCGGTCGCGCACCTCGGCGGCGGCGGTGTCCGGGTCCTTGCTCAGCCGGAAGCGCACCGTGATGTTGCTCTGCTCGGTGCGCGAGCTGCTGGTCATGATGTCCACGCCGTCGATGCCGGCGATGCTGTCCTCCAGCGGCTTGGTGACCTGGCTTTCGATCACCTCGCTGGAAGCACCCTGCAGCCGCGTGCTGACGCTGACCAGTGGCTCGTCGATGCGCGGGTACTCGCGCAGCGACAGCTGCTGGAAGGCCACCAGCCCCACCAGCACCAGCAGCAGCGACATCACGCAGGCCAGCACCGGCCGGCGGATCGAAATCTCCGACAGGGTCATGGCGCGGTCCGCCGGGGGGCTGCGCCGGATCCGGCACCGGGCCCGGCGCCACTGGCGGCTGATGCCGGCTTGGCCGCCGGCGGCTGCCCCGCGCGGCTGAGATCGATCACCCGCACCGGCACGGCGTCGCCACGCGCCAGCCGGCCCTGGCCGGCCGTGACGATCTGGTCCCCCGGCTGCACGCCGGCCAGGATCTCGACCTTTCCTGGCAGCCGCAGGCCGAGTTGCGCTTCCAGCCGCTGCGACACGGTCTTGCCATCGGCACCCTGCACGACCTTGAACAGCAGCTGGCGGCCGCCCAAGGGCAGCAGCGCTTCTTCGGGCACCACCACCGCGCCCGGGCGGCGCGCCAGCACGACGCGCGGGCGCGCGAACATGCCGGGCTTGAGCAGCGCGTCGCCGTTGTCCACCGCCGCGCGCACGCGCAGCGCGCGGCCGTTCGGATCGACCTGCACGTCCAGCGCATCGATGCGGCCCTTGAAGCTGCGGCCAGGCAAGGCGTCCAGCGTCATGTCCACGGCCTGGCCCGGCCGCACCTGGGCGACATAGCGCTCGGGCAGCGTGAATTCCACCTGCAGTGCCGACAGGTCTTCGATGCCCACCAGATCGGCACCGTCCTTGACGTAGTCGCCCAGCTGCACCGTGCGCAGGCCCACCGTGCCGTCGAACGGTGCCAGCACCTTCATCCGAGCCAGCTGGGCCTGCGCCAGCGCGACCTGGCTTTCGGCCACCTGCAAGGCCGCGGCGTTCTGGTCCACCGCGCTCTGGCTGACGAAGTTCTGGGCCAGCAGTTCGCGGCTGCGCTGCAGGTTGGTCCGCGCGATGCTGGCCTGGGCCTGGGCCTGTTGCAGCTGGGCCTGCTGAAGGCTGTCGTCCAGCTGCACCAGCAACTGCCCGCGGCGGACGCGGGCGCCGTCGCTGAAGCCCAGGCGGGCGACGCGACCGCTGGCTTCGGGCCGCAGCACCACGCCCTGGCGGGACCGCAGCGATCCGACGGCCTGCACCTCGTCCACCAGATCCATCGCCTCGGCACGCGCCACTTCCACCGCCGCCGGCCCGCCGGGGCCACCGGCCCGCGCAGCGCCGCCGGCGGGTGCGGCCGATGAAGCCACTGGCTGGGCCGCAGGCGCACGGTGCAGCCACCAGGCGCCGGCCAAGGCGGCCGCCGCGATGCCAATGACCGCCGTGGCGGTGGTGATCTTCTTCAAGGGGGTCCAGCGCTGAGCCAAACCCCGCACTTTAATCGGGTGCGCCGCCGCCAGTGCGTCACCGGCCCACGCTGTCCACGCCGCGGTTGGCCAGCGCGTCGGCCTTCTCGTTGCCAGGGTCGCCCGAGTGGCCCTTGACCCAGCGCCAGGTGACGTCGTGCGCCGCATTCAGCGCATCCAGCCGCTGCCACAGTTCGACGTTCTTCACCGGCTGCTTGTCGGCCGTGCGCCAGCCCCGCGCCTTCCAGTTATGGATCCAGCTGGTGATGCCCTGGCGCACGTACTGGCTGTCGGTATAGACCGTCACCACGCAGCGCTGCTTGAGCACCGCCAGCGCTTCGATCACGGCGGTCAGCTCCATGCGGTTGTTGGTCGTCAGACGCTCGCCGCCGAACATTTCCTTTTCGTGCACGCCGCTCTTCAGCCACACGCCCCAGCCGCCGGGGCCGGGGTTGCCGCGGCAGGCGCCGTCGGCGTAGATCACCACTTCAGACATCGCTCATTCCGCTCAATCCCGTTCAGACAAGGCCGCCTCGCGCTCAGCCACCGGCCCTGCGGGTGAAGGCTGCACCACCACGCGCCGCGCCGGCACGGCCACCGGCACCGCCTGCCGCTTGGCCTGCTTGATCAGCCCCACCAGGCGCATGCCGCGCACCCGCTTGACGGCCATCACCGTGTAGACCGCGCCCAGCACCGGCCACCAGCGTTCACCCACCGGGTCCATCCAGGCAAAGCGGTCCAGCCAGCGCTGATGGCTGAACGGCGGGCGCCAGCAGCCGAAGTGGCCGTTCTCGACTTCCAGGCCCAGCAGGCGCAGCCAGTCCCGCAACCGCCAGTAGCCCAGGAAATCGCCCGCCCGGGGCAGAAAGAGCCCATGGGCCGCCGCCTGCCGCGCCAGGCCCATGCCCCGGCGCGCACGCCCGGCGCGCTGGCGCAGGCCCCACAGGCTGGCCGGGTTGAAGCCGGTGATCACCACGCGGCCTTCGGGCACCAGCACGCGTTCGACCTCGCGCAGCGTGAGGTGCGGGTCGCGCGCCAGCTCCAGCGAATGCGGCAGCACCACCAGATCGATGCTGGCATCGGGGAAGGGCAAGGCATCGAATTCGCAGTGCAGATGGATGGGCTCCTGCACGGCCAGGGTCGTGATCTGCACATCCTGCTGCGGCTGCAGGGGCAAGGCTTCGGGCACATGCAGCGAATCGCTAGCGACCCAACGGTGCGGCATGCGGTTGGCGCGCAGGCCTTCGAGCTCGGGCAGTCCCAGCTGCAGGGCGTGGAACCCGAAGGCGTCGGTCACGGCGTGGTCCAGGCGGTCCTGTTCCCAGGCCAGCAGGTACAGCCCTGGCGGGGTCCTGAGCCAGGACCCCAACTCTATAATCGACTCTTCGCGTGTCATGTCGCCAATGACGGGTTCCCCGCACCATACATTGCCAGCCAGCACCCCGTCCGACTTGACACCCCAGCTGCTGCCCATCCCCGCTTTCGCAGACAACTACATCTGGATGCTGCACGACGGCAGGGCGGCCTGGGTGGTGGACCCGGGCGATGCCAAGCCGGTGCTGGCCGCACTGCAGGCCCACGGGCTGCAGCTGGCGGGGATTCTAGTGACGCACCATCACGCCGATCACGTCGGCGGCCTGTCGGGCTTGCGGCCGCACCTGCAAGGGCCCGTCTATGGGCCGGCGAGGGAACACATCCCCGGCCCTATCACCCCCCTGCACGACGGCGACAGCATCAACGTGCTGGGCTTACGGTTCCGCGTCATCGACGTGCCCGGCCACACGGCAGGCCATATCGCCTACGTCCAGCAGGGTGCCGCGGCGCCACTGCTGTTCTGCGGCGACACTCTGTTCTCCGCGGGCTGCGGGCGGCTCTTCGAAGGCACGCCAGCGCAGATGGCGGCTTCGCTGGCGCGGCTGGCCGCAGGGCCCGACGACACCCAGGTCTGCTGCACGCATGAGTACACCTTGTCGAACCTGCGATTTGCCGCGGCCGTGGAACCCGACAACCGCGACATCGCTCAACACACGCTCGATTGCCAGGCCCTGCGCCAGGCGGGCCGGCCCACGCTGCCCAGCACGCTGGCCCTGGAAAAACTGATCAACCCCTTCCTGCGCTGCCAGCAGCCCGCCGTGGTGGCTGCCGCGCAGCGGATGGGGCCTCTCAACGACGCAGGCGATTCCGTGGCCGTGCTGGCCGCCCTGCGCGAATGGAAGAACCGCTTCTGATGACCTTGCACCCTGTCTCGCGCCCGCGGCGCCCTTGGCCGGCTGGCCTGCATCCGGCCTGCCTGCTGCTGTCAGCCGCGGTACTGGCCGGCTGCGCGCAACTGCCGGGGCCGGGGCCCACCGCGGCGCCGGCCCCATCCACCGCCACCGCGGCCGCCGCGCCCGCAGCACCGGTTGAGCCCGCTGCGCCGGCAGCCGGTGTGCCGGCAGCGCCATCCACCACGCCCGCCATGGCCCTGCCCGCGGGCCCCGGCGCCGAAGCGACCCTGCCTGCCCTGGTGCCGGCCAGCCCGCCCGTGCCCCGCAGCCAGCTGGACCCCGACGGCGACGGCGAACGCAGCGATCTCTGGGCCCGCGTGCGCGCCGGCTACGCGATGCCCGACCTGGACGGCGAACTCGTCACCAAGTGGGAGCAGTGGTACAGCAGCCGGCCCGATTACGTGCAGCGCATGACCGAGCGCGGCGGGCGCTACCTCTTCCACATCGTCGAAGAGATCGAACGCCGCGGGATGCCCAGCGACCTGGCCCTGCTGCCCTTCATCGAAAGCGCCTTCAACCCGCAAGCCGTCTCGTCGGCACGCGCTTCCGGCATGTGGCAGTTCATGCCCGCCACCGGGCGCGATTTCGAGCTGCGGCAGAACCTGTTCCGCGATGACCGCCGCAACATCCTGGCGTCCACGCAGGCGGCGCTGGACTACCTGCAACGCCTGCACGCGCGTTTTGGCGACTGGCACCTGGCGCTGGCCGCCTACAACTGGGGCCAGGGCAACGTGCAGCGCGCCATCGAGCGCAACCAGCGCGCCGGCCTCGGCACGGCCTACACCGATCTGCGCATGCCCGACGAGACGCGCAACTACGTGCCCAAGCTGCAGGCCGTGAAGAACCTGGTGGCCCGGCCGTCGGCCTACGGGCTGGTGCTGCCACCGCTGGAAAACCATCCGTTTTTCCTCAGCGTGCCGGTGGAACGCGACATCGATGTCGCCCTGGCAGCGCGCCTGGCCGGGCTGCCACTGGAAGACTTCCAGCAGCTCAACCCGCAGATGAACAAGCCGGTGATCCTGGCCGCCGGCACGCCCATGCTGCTGCTGCCCTACGACAACGCCAACCTCTTCCTGCGCAACGTGGAGGCGCACCGCGGCCCGCTGGCAAGCTGGACGGCCTGGGTGGCGCAGCGCAACATCCGCCCCGCCGAAGCGGCCAGGATCGTGGGCATGAGCGAAGACCGGCTGCGCGAGGTGAACCGCATCCCGCCGCGCATGATGATCAAGAGCGGCTCCACCCTGCTCGTGCCGCGCTCGGCGACGGCAGAGCAGGACGTGGCCAGCCACATCGCCGACCACGCGGCGCTGGCCCTGGCGCCCGAGGCCCGGCCGGTGCGGCGCGTCGTCTTCAAGGCGCGCAAGGGTGACACCGTGGCCAGCGTGGCCCGGCGCTACAAGCTCAGCCCCGTGCAGGTGGCGCAATGGAACGACGCCGCGGGGCCGAAGGCAAGCTTCAGGCCCGGGCAGAACGTGACGGTGATGCTGCCGGCGGCCCAGCGCACTGCCAGCGCCCGTGGCCCGCGCGCCGTGGCCAAGGCCGGCACCAGCGCCAACCGTGCGGCCGGCAAGGCACGGGCGGGGCAGAAGCAGGTGGCGGCCAAGCCCGCAGCACGGCCGCAGGCGCGTGCCGAGCGCAACGCCAAGCCCGCGGCACAGCGGGTAGCGCGCAACTGACCGCCAGCCGGGGGCTCCGCAGGCCTGCCGGCCTGCGCCCGGCGCCTGGCTTCAGCCGAGGAAGTCGCGCTTGCCCAGTTCCACGCCAGCGTGGCGCAGCAGGGCGTAGGTGGTGGTGGCGTGGAAGTAGACGTTGGGCAGCACGAAGCCCAGCGCGTAATCCTGCCCGTTCATGCGCATCTCGCCCGTGCGCATGGCCAGCACGATCTCGCGCCCCTCGCTGCCGTCGATCTGCTCTGCCGGCACCGAGCGGGCGTAGTCCACCAGCCGGTTGACGCGGGCACGCAGGTCGTCGAGCGTGGTTTCGTTGTCGTCCCATTTCGGCACTTCCAGCCCCGCCAGGCGGGCCACGCAGCCCTTGGCCATGTCGGTGGCGATCTGCACCTGCTTCGTGAACGGCAGCATGTCCGGTGCCAGGCGCAGGCCCAGGTAGTTGGCGCTGTCGAACTTGCGGCTGTCGGCATGCGCCTGCGCCTTGTCGAACCACAGGTTCATGGCGTTGAAGGTGCGTACGAAGACGGGCACGGTGATGGTGTGCATCGATAGGCTCATGGGGGCTCCAAGGGGTGGCAGTGGGCAGCAGATGAAACAAGGGCAAGCGATGCTATCCCCGCGCCCGTTCTCACGCGGCCCGGGGGGTGGGGACGCGGCAGAATCGCAGGCTGCTCCGACGCCGCCATGAACATCATCATCCTCGACGACTACCAGGACGCCGTGCGCAAGCTGCAGTGCGCCGCGCGCCTGGAGCCCTACAACGCCAAGGTCTTCACCAACACCGTCAAGGGCATCGGCCAGCTCTCCGTGCGGCTGCGCGATGCTGACGTGCTGGTGCTGATCCGCGAACGCACGCACTTCCCGCGCGCGCTGCTGGAAAAGCTGCCCCGCCTGAAGCTGATCGCCCAGACCGGGCGCGTGGGGCCGCACATCGACGTCGAGGCCTGTACGCGGCTGGGCATTGCCGTAGCCGAAGGCAGCGGCTCGCCCACCGCGCCGGCAGAGCTGACCTGGGCATTGATCATGGCCGCGATGCGCCGGCTGCCGCAGTACATCGGCAACCTCAAGCACGGCGCCTGGCAGCAAAGCGGGCTGAAGGCGGCGTCGATGCCGCCGAACTTCGGCATCGGCTCGGTGCTCAAGGGCAAGACGCTGGGTATCTGGGGCTATGGCAAGGTCGGCCAGCTGGTGGCGGGCTACGGCCAGGCTTTCGGCATGAACGTCTGCGTGTGGGGCAGCGAATCCTCGCGCGAACGGGCACGGGCGGCTGGCCTGCACACGGCCGACAGCTGCGAGGCCTTCTTCTCCGACTGCGACGTGCTCAGCCTGCACCTGCGCCTGAACGAGCAGACCCGCGGCATCGTGAAGCTGGACGCGCTGTCGCGCATGAAGCCCACGGCGCTGCTGGTCAACACTTCACGCGCCGAGCTGCTGGAGGAAAACGCCCTGGTGGCGGCGCTCAACCGCGGGCGCCCGGGCATGGCCGCGGTGGACGTGTTCGAAAGCGAACCCATCCTGCAGGGCCACCCGCTGCTGCGGCTGGAAAACGCGGTGTGCACCCCGCACATCGGCTACGTCGAGCAAGACAGCTACGAGCTCTACTTCGGCGCCGCGTTCGACAACGTCATCAACTTCATCAACAAGGAACCCACCCACCTCGTCAACCCGGAAGCCATGCGGGTCCTGCGTTGACGCCCTTGCCCGACCCGGCCCGCGTGCTGCGGCGCAGCCGCTGGGCGCTGATGGGGGGCAACTTCGCCATCGGCTGCGGGGTGATGGTGGTGGCCGGCTCGCTGAACGATCTGGTGCGGTCGCTGCAGGTCACGGTGGCCGTGGGCGGGCAGCTGATCACGGCCGCCGCCGCGATGATGGCGCTGGGTGCGCCGCTGCTGGCGGCCCTGGTGGGGCGGGCCGACCGGCGGCTGCTCCTGACGGTGGCGCTGCTGTGGTACGGCGGCGGCCACCTGCTGTCGGCACTGATGCCCGACTTCACGAGCCTGCTGCCGGTGCGCGCGCTCAGCGTGCTGGGGGCCGCCGTGTTCACGCCGCAGGCCGCGGCGGCGATCAACCTGCTGGCGCCGCCAGCCGAGCGCGGTCGGGGCATCACCTTCATCTTCCTGGGCTGGTCGCTGAGCTCGGTGCTGGGCATGCCGCTGCACAGCTACATCGGCGAAGCCTTCGGCTGGCGCTGGGCCTTTGGCCTGGTGGCGATGCTCAGCCTCGCCGCGGCCGCGGGTGTCTGGCGCACGCTGCCAGCCGGGCTGCACAGCGAACCCTTGTCATGGTCGGCCTGGCGCACGGCGCTGACACATCCGCTGCTCATCGGCGTGGTGGCGGTCACGGCCCTCAGCGCTGCCGGGCAGTTCACCCTCTTCAGCTACTTCGCGCCCTACTACCGCCAGGTGCTGCAGGCCGATGCACTGTCGGTCAGCCTGCTGTTCATGTGGTTCGGTGCCTTTGGACTGCTGGGCAACGTGGTGCTGAGCCGGGTGGTGGACCGCTATGGCGCGGCACTGTGCGCCACCTGGATGATCGCGGCGATGGCCCTGTCGCTGCTGCTGTGGCCCCTGGCCACCAGCCTGGCAGCGATGGCGGTGGTGCTGGTGCCCTGGGCCCTGGGTTGCTTCAGCGGCAATTCCGCCCAGCAGGCGCGGCTGGGCGCGGCGGCACCTTCGCTGGCCCCGGCATTGATGGCACTCAACACCTCGGCCATGTACCTGGGCCAGGCCGTGGGTGCGGGCACGGGCGGCGCGCTGCTGGCGCACAGCGGCTTTGGCTGGCTGCACTGGGCCGGCCTGGGCTGGCTGGCGCTGGCCATCGGGCTGAGCGTGTGGCTGCTGCGGCAGATGGCCGGCGCGCAGCGGGCCATCCCGTGAGCGGCCTGCTGAAGCTGGCCCTGGGCCTGGCGCTGGCCTACGGCCTGGTGTTGGCCCTGCTGTGGTGGGGGCAGGAAAGGCTGCTCTTCCTGCCAGAGCGGCTGCCGGCCGACCATCGCTTCGAGGTCGGTGCCGATGTCGTGGAGACCTGGGTGGACGTGCCTGGCGCACGGCTGAACGCGCTGCACCTGCGCAACCCGCAGCCGGTGGGTGTGGTGTTCTTCGTGCACGGCAATGCCGGCAGCCTGGCAAGCTGGTTCGTGGACACCGACTTCTACCGCCGGGCCAACGTCGATCTGTTCATGTTCGATTTCCGCGGCTACGGCAAGAGCAGCGGCCGCATCAGCAGCGAAGCGCAGCTGCATGCCGACGTCCGCGCCGCCTGGGACAGCATCGCGCCGCGCTACGCTGGCATGCGACGGGTCTTCTACGGCCGGTCGCTGGGCAGCGGGCTGGCGGCGCATCTGGCGGCACAGGTTCAGCCCGAGCAGCTGGTGCTGGTCTCGCCCTACACCCGCATGACGGACGTGGCGCGCCTGCACTACCCCTGGGTGCCCGGCGCGCTGCTGCGCTACCCGCTGCAGACCGACCGCGTGCTGCCGCAGGTGCAGGGTGCGGTGCTGCTGGCGCATGGCGGGCGGGACGAGGTGATCCCACCCAGCCACAGCAGCGCGCTACAGGCGCTGCGCCCGCAATCGACGCTGCTGCTGGTGCCCGAGGCGGGGCATGGCGACATCCACGACTTCCCAGTCTTCCGCCAGGCCGTGGCCGCCGCCATGCGCGGCCCGGCGGCAGCGCGCGAAGAGGCCGCTGCGCCCGCGCGTCAGCCCTGACGCCGCTGGCGCAGGGCTTCGTAGAGGCACACCGCCGACGCCACCGACACGTTGAGGCTTTCCACCGCACCCGCCATCGGGATGCGCAACAGCTGGTCGCAGGTCCTGCGCGTGAGCTGGCGCATGCCCGTGCCCTCGGCGCCCAGCACCAGGGCCACGGGGCCGCGCAGATCGGCGTCGTACAGCGTGGCCTCGGCGTCGTCGCTGAAGCCGATCACCCGCACGTCGCGTTCCTTCAGCTCGTTCAGGCTGCGGGCGAGGTTGGTCACCATCAGGTAAGGCACGGTCTCGGCTGCCCCGCTGGCCACCTTGGCCACGGTGGCGTTCAGGCCCACGGCGTGGTCCTTGGGCGCCAGTACCGCATGCGCGCCGGCACCGTCGGCCACGCGCAGGCAGGCGCCCAGGTTGTGCGGGTCGGTCACGCCGTCCAGCGCGAGCAGCAGCGGCGCGCCGGCGGCCGGGTCCAGCGCATCGAGCACGGCGTCCAGCGAATGCTGCTGCGGCACCGGTGCCACACGTGCCACCACGCCCTGGTGACGCGGGGTGCCGGCCAGGCGTGAGAGATGGTCGTCGCTGCTGTCCACCAGCTTGGCGCCGGCTTCCTGTGCGCGGCTGACGAATTGGCGCATGCGCGCGTCGCGCCGGCCGCTGTCCACATGCACGTCGATGACGGAGCCGGGCGCCGTCTTCAGGCGCACGGTGACGGCATGAAAGCCGAAGAGGATCTTGGTGCTCATGCGGCCGATGCTATCCGGCGGCCCTGCCCGCCCCCAGCGCCATCCAGGCCAGGATGCCGCCGATCAGCACCGGCTGGTGCACCATGTAGAAGCTGAGAGACCAGCGCCCCAGCAGCGCCAACGGCTGCAGCAACGCCGGCAAGCCCCCCTGCAGCAAGCCGGCCCCCGGCCGCCCGGCCGCCCGCGCCAGCAGCCAGCGCCCCGCTGCCAATCCCCACAGCATCACGCCCAGCCAGGGCAGCACGGGCACGTAGTCTTCGGTGATGGGCTTGCGCGTCACCAGGCCCACCCAGTTCGTCCAGCGGGTGTCGAACACCGGGTGCTGGGCCCAATGCGGCAACAGCAGGGCCAATGCCCCCAGCAGCAGCAGCAGCCAGGGCGGCCGCGGTGCCAGCGCGCGGCACAGCAGCAGCATCACCGCGATGCCATGCAGCACGCCGAAACTGATCCAGCTGCGCGGGAACATCCATGCCGACCCGGCGCTGACCAGCACCGCGCACCCGGCCACCTGCAGCCAGCGACGCCAGAAACGTGGCCAGCCCTGCCCGGCCTGCCAGGCCACGGCTTGCGACAGGCCGGCCGTGAACAGGAACAGGCTGACGATGGCCGTGCGCTGCCCCGTCCACAGCGTGTCGCCGTAGAAGTCTTGCCGCGGCTGCAGCAGCCCGTAGTGGTTCAGGTCGAAGGCGAAGTGGAAACCTGCCATCCAGACGATGGCCAGGCCGCGCAAGGCGTCGATGCGATCGAAACGATCCGGCATGCTCATGCCGTTTTCTCGTAGACGTCGCTGAAGCCGCGGCCGTCCCAGGCATAGAGCAGGTACGCCGCATGCACGCAATGCTGGGCGCCGCGCGGGTGGAACAAGCCCACGCACTGCCCGCGCGGCTGCCGCACGCTGCGGTAGACCACGCCTGCCGAGCCCTGGGCCTGCAGCTGGCTGCCCAGCGCGCGGGATGCGGCGTAGCTGTCGGGGTCGTAGACGGCGGGCGGCACGCTGCCAGCCGGGCGCAGGTCGTGCAAGGTGGCATCGATCTGCACGCTGTACAGGCGCATCGGCAGGTGGGCTGGCGGCTGCTGGGTGGCTGCCATGAAGCGGGCGTGGTGAAACCGGGTCTCGGCCAGCGCCGTGGCGCGGTCGCGGGCGGCGTAGAACATGCCGTAGCGGCCATCGGAAAACCGGCTGCCCAGCGGGTTGACATGCGTGAAGGCGGCCATGATGGGGCCACTGCCGGGCCCGTACAGCCGTTGCTCGGGCGGCACGCGCGCGACTTCACCCAGGTCTTCGCGCGCACGCTCGTTGGTCATGGCTTCCAGCGCGTAGAGGGCGTCGAAATCGGCCGCGCTGGCGACGCGGTCGAACAGGTTCACCGACGGGTAGCGCGTGGGCACGATGCGGCAGGCATCGACCCAGCGCACGCGGCGCAGTGCGATGCCGGCTGCGGCGGCAGGCCGGTCAGGACCAGCCGCCACTGCGCACGCTGTCCAGGTAGCGCCGGACGAGGTTCAGGTCGCTGACATTGCCACCCAGCATTCGCGCCAGTGCCGTGCCCCCCGCAAAGGGGCCGGCCTGGTTGGGCTGCCGCACCCAGGCGTCGGCCGCAGCGGCGTCGGGCAGCAGGATCTGCAGGCTCTTGTAGATCCCCAGGAGGTTGGACAGACGTTCCAGCGTGTCGCGCGGCAGGTTGGCGCGATCGGGGTGCTTGCGCCAGGAAAAGAAAGTGGAACGCGGCGGCTGGCCCAGCAGGCACAGCTGCTCATCCACCGACAGGCCCCAGGCCAGGGCAATGGCTTCAAATGCCCGCAGGCCCGCCGCCGCCATGGCCGCCGGCCCGGGGGCTGCGGCAGCCAGCTCTGCGCCACCGCGGCGCGCGAGGCGGGCGGCAGCGTAGGGCGAAACGGCTTCGGCAATCTTGATGACAGGCATGTTTTGTCTGATTCTGGATCCTAATTTGAACTTAATCTCGATTTGGATTTCCGTCAAGTCCATAGCCCGTGGCCAGACCGCGGGTGGCCGGCATCTCGAACACCCTGGCCAGACCTTCCGGCAAGCCCTATCGTGCCAGGCATGACCACGCATCCCGGCACCCGCCCGCGGCGCTCTGACGCCGAACAGCAGCGCATCGACCAGGCCCTGACCGAACTGTTCGAGCAACGCATCACCTTCAACCAGACGCTGGGCCTGAAGATCGAGTGCGTCCGCGCCGGCGAAGTGCGCGCCCGGCTGGCCATGCGGCCTGAATTGGTAGGGCACCACGCCTATGGCCGCCTGCACGGGGGCGTGACTTCTGCCGTGCTGGACGCGATGGGCGGGCTGGCGCTGATGGCCGCCATCGCCGAGCACCATGCCGAAGAGACCTGCCCGCAGGTGCTGCAGCGCTTCATGAAGATGGCCACCATCGATCTGCGCGTGGACTACCTGCGCCCCGGCCTGGGGGCCTACTTCGTGGCCACGGCCGAAGTCACCCGCCTGGGCGGGCGCCTGGGGTCGACCCAGATGCGGCTGCACAGCGACGCCGGCAGCCTGGTGGCGACAGCCGCAGCCGCGTATGTGGTGGCCTGATGCCGGCCATGGCACTGACGGCCTTGGGCTTGAGTCAGGCCGGCCCATCCCCATCTCCCCCCAACAGCGGGATGCCCCGCACCTGGAGCCCCGAGCCCATGAACAGCACTTTTCTCCAGCACCCTTTGGCCCGCCTGGCCGCAGTGATCGGCACTGGCGTGGCCTGCGCCGCAATGGCGCTGCTGGCCTGGCCGGCGATCGTCCACAGCCGGGCCGATGCCGCCCCCCGGGCGGTGACGCCGCGTGGCCCGCTGGCAGCCGACGAACTGGCCCATGTCGAACTCTTCAAGCGCGCATCGCCCTCGGTCGTGCACATCACCACCCTGGCAGTGCAGCGCGACATGTTCTCGATGAACACGCAGCAGGTGCCGCGGGGCACTGGCACCGGCTTCGTCTGGGACGAGGCCGGCCACATCGTCACCAACTTCCACGTCATCCAGGGCGGCAGTGGCGCGCGCGTCACGCTGGCCGACCAGACCACCATCGACGCGCAACTGATCGGCGCCTTCCCCGACCGTGATCTGGCCGTGCTGAAGGTCGACCTGCCGCGCGCCAAGTTGCCGCCCCTGGCCATCGGCGCCAGCCGCGACCTGCTGGTGGGCCAGCGGGTGTACGCCATCGGCAACCCCTTCGGCCTGGACCAGACGCTCACCATCGGCATCGTGAGTGCGCTCAACCGCGAGATCGAATCCTTCAACCAGCGCACGATCCGGGGCGTGATCCAGACCGATGCCGCCATCAACCCCGGCAACTCGGGCGGGCCCTTGCTGGATTCGGCCGGCCGGTTGATCGGCGTCAACACGCAGATCGCCAGCCCCAGCGGCGCCAGCGCCGGCATCGGCTTTGCGATCCCGGTCGACGAAGTCAACCGCATCGTGCCGCGCCTGATCCGCGACGGGCGCTATGTGCGGCCGACCTTGGGCGTGTCGGCAGCCCCGTCCGGCGTGCAGCAGGCGCTGAAGCTGCCACGCGGCGTCGCGCTGGTGGATGTCGCCGCCGGCAGCCCCGCCGCGCGCGCCGGTCTGCAGCCGTTCCGCCGCGGTGCGCGTGGCGAAGTCGTGGGCGGCGACGTCATCACCGCCGTCAACGACGAACCCGTGGCCGACATGGACGACATGCTGGCCCAGCTGGAAAGGCGCCAGGCCGGCGACAGCGTCAGCCTCACCGTCTGGCGCGGCGGCCAGACGCGCAAGCTGGCGGTGGTGCTGGGCAACGGGAACTGACCGCGGGGCTGTCGTCTCTGAAAGATCCGCGCGACCAGGCCGACTGAGACCTTCCTGCCACCACCGCACAGGCCTCAACTGCCATGAACCGCCGCTACACCATGCGATTTCTCTCCCTCTTCGGCCTGGGCCTGGGTGCCCGCAGCGGCCACGCCGCACCGCCCGCCCCCGGCGCCCAGGCTGGCACCCCGGCGGCCGCGCCCGCGGTGCGGATGACCGATGCCGAATGGCAACAGCGCCTGCCCGCCGCCGCCTACCGCGTGCTGCGCCAGGAAGGCACCGAGGCACCGGGCAGCAGCCCGCTGAACCGCGAGAAGCGCCGTGGCACCTACCACTGCGCCGGCTGCGATGCGCCGCTGTTTTCGTCCGAGGCCAAGTACGAAAGCGGCACCGGCTGGCCCAGCTTTCACACGCCGCTGCCCGCCGCGCTGGGGACGAAGACGGACTTCAAGCTGATCCTGCCCCGCACCGAATACCACTGCGCGCGCTGCGGCGGTCACCAGGGGCATGTCTTCGACGACGGCCCACGGCCCAGTGGCAAGCGCTACTGCAACAACGGCGTGGCGCTGAAGTTCGCGCCCGCGGCGGCATGAGGCCGGGCCGTCGCGCCGGGCTGGCCGCCCTGTTGGCGGGGGGCCTGGCGGGCCTGTTCATCGCCCCGGGTGCCTGGGCCCAGGCCACCGCCAAGGCCACGTTTGCGGTCGGCTGCTTCTGGTGCGTGGAAGCCGATTTCGACAAGGTGCCCGGGGTGCTGTCCACCACCTCGGGCTACATCGGCGGCACGGTGCCTAACCCCAGCTACGAGCAGGTGTCATCCAAACGCACGGGCCACGCCGAGGCGGTGGAGATCGTCTTCGACCCGGCCAAGGTGAGCTATGCCACGCTGGTGAGCCACTTCTGGCGCACGATCGACCCGACCACCGTGGACCGTCAGTTCTGCGACACCGGGTCCCCCTATCGCACCGCCATCTTCACCCACGACGCCGAGCAGGCCGCCGTGGCGCGGCGATCCCTGGAGGAGCTGAACAAGACCAAGCCGTTCAAGGACCCGATCGTTACCACCGTGCAGCCGGCGACCACCTTCTACCCTGCCGAAGGCTACCACCAGGATTACTACAAGAAGAACCCGGTGCGCTACGCCTACTACCGCGCCAGTTGCGGCCGCGATGCGCGGCTGGAGCAACTGTGGGGCCGGCGCTGAGGCCCCGCCCAATTGCCCATCGCGCGATGAATTGAAACGGGGCGCCCAGGCGCCCCGTGTTCGATCAACGCAGCACGATCACTGCAGCACGATCAGCGCCGCGGCCCCCCTGTACCGCCGCCCGGGCCGCGGCCCGCACCACCGCCGCCACGGGGGCCGGGGCTTGCAGCCGCAGGGCGCCCGCCATCCCGGCGCGGTGCGCCACCGCCGCCACCACCACTGCCACCGCTGCGGCCTGGGGCAGACGAGCTGCGCCCGCCACCCCCATCGCCGCCGCCGCCGCCACCTGGCCGGCCACCGCGGCCGCCACCACCAAAGCCACCACCGCCGCCCGCATTGCGCCGGGTGCCGCCGACGCCGATCGTCATGCGGCCCAGCACGATGGGTTCGGCGCGCTCGCCCGCCGGGGGTTCGAAGCCGGGAATGACTTCCACCGGGATCGGCCGCTTGATCAGCCGTTCGATGTCGCGCAGGAAGATGTCCTCGTCCAGGCACACCAGGCTCACGGCTTCACCCTTGGCGCCGGCGCGGCCGGTGCGGCCGATGCGGTGCACGTAGTCCTCGGGGATGTTGGGTAGTTCGAAGTTCACGACGTGCGGCAGCATGTCGATGTCGATGCCGCGTGCGGCGATGTCGGTGGCCACCAGCACCTGCAGGTCGCCGGCCTTGAAATCGGCCAGCGCCTTGGTGCGCGCGCCCTGGCTCTTGTTGCCGTGGATGGCCATGGCACTGATGCCGACTTCGTTCAGGAAGTCCGTCAACCGGTTGGCGCCGTGCTTCATGCGCGTGAACACCAGCACCTGGTGCCAGTCACCGGTCTTGATCAGGTGTGCCAGCAGGTCCTTCTTGCGTTCGCGGCCCACCGGGTGCACCTTCTGCGCAATGGTCTCGGCCGTCTGGTTGCGGCGCGCCACTTCGATCAGGGCCGGCTGGTTCAGCAGCTTGTCGGCCAGGGTCTTGATCTCGTCGCTGAAGGTGGCGCTGAAGAGCAGGCTCTGCTTCTTCGCCGGCAGCACGGCCAGCACCTTCTTGATGTCGTGGATGAAGCCCATGTCCAGCATGCGGTCGGCTTCGTCGAGGACGAAGATCTCCACATGGCTCAGGTCCAGCGTGCGCTGCTGGTGGTGGTCCAGCAGGCGGCCGGGCGTGGCCACCAGGATGTCCACGCCGCGCCGCAGCTTGTCCACCTGCGGCTGCATGCCCACGCCGCCGAACATCACCATGCTGGTGAGCGGCAGGTACTTGCCATAGGTGCGCACGCTTTCTTCCACCTGCGC